>DATLHR010000593.1:0-61260 GCA_035539815.1 Kofleriaceae bacterium | reverse complement strand
CATCCTCACATGGCCGAGTCCAGCGAGCGAGCGTTGACGTCCGACGAGCTCGCGTACGTCGCCGCCGCACGTGACAACGCCTTCGTGCTGTACGAGGGCACGCGCACGCCACACCGCAGCTGCGGCATCGCGCTCGCCGAGACGTTCGCGCTGCCGACGCCCGCGTACCAGGCGCTGCGTAGAGGCGGGATCACGGGCAAGGGCGCGTGCGGCGCGATTCGCGCGGGAGAGCAGGTGCTCGGGGAGCTGCTCGGTGACCCGAGCCCGACCGGCGCGGTCACGTCGGAGCTGCGCGCCGCGGTCACGTGGTACCAGGACGCGTGGCGCGCGCGGTTGTTCGCGGGGACGCGTGCCCCCGACATCACGTGTGATTCGCTGGTCCGGCCGCACGGCGAGTTCACCGGCCCCGCGCGCAAGGCGTTCTGCACGAACCTCGCCGCCGAGGTTGCGGCGTTGACCGCCGAGGCGCTATGTCGGTTCGCTACGTCACGTCCGGCGATCCGGCCGGTGGAGGTTCCATGAAGCTCACGAAGGAACAGGTCGCCGCAGTGGTCACCGAGGCATCGCAGAAGATGTCCAACCCGAACTACTCGG
The DNA here is from genome assembly GCA_035539815.1 of Kofleriaceae bacterium. Classification (GTDB taxonomy): domain Bacteria; phylum Myxococcota_A; class Polyangia; order Haliangiales; family Haliangiaceae; genus JABFXX01. The sequence continues at coordinate 60,666 of DATLHR010000593.1, read as the reverse complement.
CGGAGATGGTCGGCGGGTTCGTGCAGCATCAGACGCCGGTCGCGCAGTTCATCAGCGCCCACGAGCGCGAGCTCGGCGGGGCCGAGGCCATCGTCAGCGTCATCTTCCACTGCGCGCTCGTCGCGCAGGCGTTCCAGCGCAATGGCGGCAAGCTCCGTACGCTGTCCTACGAGGATCTCGATGCCGCCGCGCGCGGCGAGCCGCTCGACCGCCTCGCCAAAGCGCAGCTGCCGCTGCACGAGTTCATCAAGGCGAACGTCGAGAACGAAGAGGCGCAGAAGCTGATCGCGATGATCGCGCTCGCGATCGACGGCGCCGCGTAACGGGACCGCGCGACTCCCGCCCCACCGCGCAGCGCACGTGGTAAAGCTGCGCGCATGGCCAATCCCACCGCGACCTTCGAGACCTCGCTCGGCACGTTCACCGCCGAGATCTATCAGGACAAGATGCCCATCACCGCGGGCAACTTCGTGAAGCTCGTCAAGCAGGGCTTCTACGACGGTCTGCACTTCCACCGCGTGATCCAGAACTTCATGATCCAGTTCGGGTGCGAGTACTCGAAGGATCCGAACAGCCCGCGCTGTGGCACCGGCAACTCGCCGTTCGGCAACGTCCAGGACGAGCACCCCGATGCGCACAAGCTCTCGAACGAGCCGGGCACGCTGTCGATGGCGAACACCGGCCGCCCGAACTCGGGTGGCGCGCAGTTCTTCATCAACACCGTCCACAACGCGCGCCTCGACTGGTTCACGCCGGGCCCCTCGAAGCACCCGGTGTTCGGCAAGGTCACCTCGGGCTTGGACATCGTGAAGAAGATCGAGACGACGGCCACGGACGGCAACGATCGTCCGCGCACGCCCGTGAAGATGATCAAGGTGACGATCGCCGAGTAGCGCGGAGCGCATGAGCGGACGGGTCGCGCTGGTACTCGTCGCACTGTCCGCCTCCGCCGTCGCGGACACCGTACGCGGCGTGGTGACCGAACAGCGGTCGCCGAAACCGATCGAAGGCGCCGCCGTGCTCGGCGAGCGCGGCGAGATCGCGATCACCGACGTCGACGGCTACTTCACGCTCGACGTCGGTGAGGGCGCACGCGAGCTGATGATCGCGGCGCCCGGGTTCACCGCGCGCACGATCGCACTGCCGAAGGACCGCTCGGCGGTGCTGCGCGTGGAGCTCGCCGCGGCGACGGGCGCCGAGGTCATCGAGGTGACCGGCGCGGCGCCCGAGCAGACCAAGCCGCTCAGCTACCAGCTCACCGCCGACGAGATCCGGCTCATCCCGGGCGCCGGCAACGACGTGCTGCGCGCGGTGCAGTCGCTGCCCGGCGTCGCGCGCATCCCGTTCGCGTTCGGCGGCCTCGTGCTGCGGGGGATGTCACCGCGCGACACCGCGGTGTTCCTCGACGGCATCGAGGTGCCGCTCGCGTTTCACTTCGGCGGCGTGACCTCGTTCTATCCGGGCGGCATGCTCGCGGATCTCGCGCTGACGTCGGGCGGCTTCGACGCCTCGTTCGGCCGCGCGCAGGGCGGCATCGTCACGCTGACCACGCGCGAGCCGCGCACGGATCGCTGGCGCGTCGGCGGCTCCGTCGGGCTGCTCGACTCGAGCGTCCAGGTCGAAGGGCCGCTGCCACGGGGTGGCGGCATGATCGTCGGGCTGCGGCGCTCGTACTTCGACACGATCGTCTTGCCGTTCGTCGGCACCGACACGCCGCTGCCGAGCTACTGGGACTTTCAGCTGCGCACGAGCTGGGGGGATCCGAAGCGGCGCGGACGCATCACGCCGATGCTGTTCACCTCGATCGACGTCGTCGTCGGCAGCGACCTCGCCGTGACGTCGTCGTTCGTGCGCGCGGCCGTGCCCTACACGCGGCAGTGGGGACCGACGATGCTGCGCATCGTGCCGTGGCTCGGGCTCAACCAGCTGTGGTTCCAGGACAAGAAGGAGGCGCAGACGTTCTCGCGGCCGACGTTCCCCGGCGGCGTGCGCGCCGAGCTCACGCGCGACACGCGCTGGGGTCACGTGCGCGGCGGCCTCGAGCTCGCCGGCGGCTACCTCGCACAGACGGAGGGCAACCTCGGGACCACCGTCGACGGGCCCGCGGGCCTGAGCGGTGACGCGACGCTGTGGTGGACCAATGCCGCGCTGTGGAGCGAGCTGCGCTTCGAGCTCGACGGCGACCGGCTCGCGGTGAAGCCCGGCGTGCGGGCGGAGCACTTCGGGCTCTCCGGCGAGCTCGTCGTCGATCCTCGCCTCAACATCCATCAGCAGCTGAGCGAGGGCATCACGCTGCGGCAGTCCATCGGCCGCTACCACCAACCGCCGACGCCGGGCGATGTCGATCCGACCAACGGCAACCCCGCGCTCGACAGCTCGTACGTCGATCAGGCGACGCTCGGGGTCGATGCGAAGCTACCGAAGGACGTGCTCGCCTCGCTCACCGGCTTCTTCAGCTACGGGCGGAGCTTCGGCGTGCGCGTGCGCAACCCGCGACCCGGCGGCGACGTCCCGGAGCCCAACCTCGGCGGCCTCGGGCCGACGTTCGAGCTGCTGCTCGAGAAGCAGCTCGGGTTCGCGACCTACCGCGAGAACCTCGGCCGCGCGCGCAGCGCCGGCGCCGAGCTGCTGGTCAAGCGCAGCGCGGGGACGTGGTTCGCGATGCTCGCGTACACGCTCGCGGTCTCGCAGCGCACCGACGATCCACGCTTCACCGACGGCTGGCGGCCGTTCGAGCTCGATCAGCGCCACAACCTGCAGGCCGCGATCTCCAAGCAATGGGGCAACTGGCGCTTCGGCGGTCGGTTCCAGGCGGTCTCCGGCAATCCGTACTCGCCCAGGTTCTTCACCGGCGAGATCGTCGAGCAGGACCCGTGGGGCGGCCGGCTGCCGGCGTACGTCGCGCTCGATCTACGCGTCGATCGTCACTGGCACCGCCGGTGGGCCGACATCAACCTCTACGTCGACGTGCACAACGTGCTCAACCGCCGCAACGTCGAGGGCCGCGACTACAACTGGGACGAGCTGCGCGAGGAGGACATCCTCGGCCTGCCGATCATCCCGTTCATCGGCGTCGAATTCACGCCCTCGCGCTGACTACTTCTTCTTGGCGGTGGCTGCGGGCGGCGCGGGCGGCGGCGCCTTCGTCGGCCCGAGCACCTGGAGCAGACGGCGATAGGAGTTCTGCGTCGGCTCGCCGCCCTCGCAGTCGCGCGCCTCGAGCTCGCCGCACCGGACGTCCTTGTCCTGGAACTTCTTCGTCCCGCACGGCTTCAGATACGTCATCACGTCACTGCACAGATAGCCGTGGTCGAGGCCGTACGCGTGCGCGACCTCCATGCCGATCGTCTCGCACGTCACCTTCGGGTCGTTGTTGAGGGCGCTCGCGAACGCGTACACCACCGGCTTGCCGATCACGCCGCCGTTGAACGGCGCGAGGCCGCCGACGCGCTGGTCGGTGACGCCGAGCTCCGCGGGCTTGCCTCCGACGGCGACGAGCACGAAGTCTTCGCCGGTGGTCGGCCGCGCGTCGACGACCTTCACGTCGAAGGGGGCGAACAGCTTCTGCACGCAGGTCACGACCTGCTTCCACGCCTTGTCCGAGCCCTTCCATCCGCTGAGCTTCGCCGGACCCTCGCTGACGACGCGCGTCGCCTCGCCGGTCTTCTTCACCGTGGGTGTCGCGGGCGCGGTGCTCTTGGGGGCGGTGGTCGCCGCGGACGTGTGGACGTGGTCGTGCCCGTCGCTGTTCGCGTGCGTGTGGGGCGCAGCCTTAACGCGCACATTCTCGAGCACGCTCGACGTGTTCTTCGCGGAGTTGTCGGTGCCCGGCAGGATCTCGATCGGCTTGCGTTCGAGGAAGATGATCCGGGCGGGCGTCTTGGGCTCGCGCTTGATGATGCGGACCACCTGACCCGGATCCGGCATCTGCCACTCGCCGGTCTCCAGGCGGGTGACGATCACGAGCCCGGTGATCACGCCGCCGCTGATCAGCAGCAGGGCGACGATGATCGCGACGAACAGACCACGGCGCTGACGAGGGGGAGGCTTCATCGAGACGACGGCGGATCGTAACTCCGATCGTCACGGAAACACGAGCGCCTTCGTCGCGATGGTCGGGTCCGGGCTGGACGTGGAGATCAGGCCTCGCCCATGCGACCGAGCTTGCGGAGCTCGTCGAGCTGGTTGCGCAGCTGCATCTCCTCGAGGTAGTCGCGCATGCCCGGCCGCGCCTCGACATAGGCATTCCATGCGCCCTTCATGAAGGTGTCGACGTCCAGGCCGTGCTCGACGCACAACTCCGCCGCCGCCGCGAGCAGGCCACCGACCTCGGCGTCCCAGGGAAGCTGTTGTTGCTTGGTGTGTTCCACGGCGTACTCCTGTGTTGGGAGTAAGCATCGTGCGTGCCGTGCGCCTACGGCTCTGTCTTGAGGAGACAGCGCAGGAGCTCCGCGACCCCCCAGGCCTGCGCCACACACCCTCCGGGGGTGTATGGCTCCTCGGCATCGAACACTTCCCCCACGAAGCCCACGCAGTAGTCGCCGAGATGATCGCGCAGGCCGTCGAGCGCGCGGCGGGCGCTCGCGACGTCACTCGGACGCGCTCGTAGGATCGCGTCGACGTAGGCGCCGATCAGCCAGCTCCACACGGTGCCCTGGTGGTACGCCGCGTCGCGCGTGAGCAGATCACCGTGGTAGTTCCGCTTGTAATCGGGGTGTTTCGGGGAGAGCGAGCGCAGCCCGACGGGGGTGAGCAGCTCGCGCTCGACGGCCTCGAGCACGCCGGCCCAGCGCTCGGGGGCGAGCACCGCGTGGGGCAGTGAGATCGCGAACACCTGGTTCGGGCGGCACGCCGGATCGTCGCCGGTCTCGCCGTCGATGACGTCGAACAGGTGGCCCGCGCTCGGGTTCCAGAACCGCTCGTTGAACGAGGCGTAGACGCGGTCCGCGAGCTCGCGCAGCTCCGAGGCGTAGGCGCCATCGCCGGTCTCGGCGACCCAGCCCTCGAGCAAGCGCAGCGCGTTGTACCAGAGCGCGTTGATCTCGACGGCCTTGCCGCGGCGAGGCGTGACGACCCAGTCGCCCGCCTTCGCGTCCATCCACGTGAGCTGATAGCCGGGCGCGCCTTGCGAGAGCAGACCGTCGACAGGATCCGCGTGGATGCCGAACCGCGTGCCGACGAGATGGTGGTGAACGATGTCGCGCAACAGCGGGACGAGCTGGGTGAGCGTGCGTTGATCGCGGCTCGCGCGGTAGTAGCGATCGACCGCGTGGAAGAACCACATCGTCGCGTCGGCGGTGTGATACAGGCCCTCGTTCTCCCCCTCCGGGAACATGTTGGGGACGAGCCCGTCGCGGACGTGATGCGCGAACGTGCGCAGGATCGACCCTGCCTCGGCGAGCCGGCCCGTGGAGACGCACAGGCCCTCCAGCGAGATCATGGTGTCGCGGCCCCAGTCGGTGAACCAGTGATAGCCCGCGATCACGGTCCACGCCTCGTCACCCATCACGCGTGCGCGGATCTTGTCCTCGTGGCGGCCGGCCGGCCGGATAACGAACTGATCGGCGGCGAGCACGAGCTCGGCGGCCACGCCGGAGCGCGCGGATGGTGGCGCGGCATCGAGCAGGCGATGGCGACGCTCGATCTCGGAGGAGAGGATCTCGTCCGGGCCGAGCGAGATGATGGTCTCCCAGCGCTCCGTCGAGGCGATCAGCGCGCACGTGCTGCCCGTGGCGACGTCGGCGCGGAACCGCCCCGGGCTGTACAGCTTGCCGCGTGAGGCGTAGCCGCGACTCTCCTCGATCACGTACGCGAGATCGGGCACGGTCATGGGTTCGATGACGAACGTCGGCCGCGGCGAGATCAACCGGAAGCGCAGGTTGGGCAGCGGATCGGGGGCGTCGAGCTCGATGCGATCGCCGAGCGCCTGCAGCGGGTACGCTTCGGGGACCTCGACGGACACGGGGTCGTCGTGCCCGCGGAACTGCAGCGCCGGTCGCAGCTCGAACCGCACCGGTCCCCCCTCGACGACGCGATAGATCAACGCGGTCGTGTTGTGCCCGTACGCCATGACGAGGCGCTTCTCGATCACGACGCCGTCGCCCGCGAAGCGCCAGATCGGGAGCCCGAGCACGAGCTCGAAGTCGACGAGCTCGAGGCGGTAGCCGCACGAGTAGACGGGCGGCACCCAGCCGAGGTCGGCGCGCTTGCCGTGCGGCAGGCGAAGCCCCTCGGCGAGCGAGTTCAGCATCATCACGCGCGCGGCCGGGTTGGGCAGCGCGGCGATCAGCTCGCCGTGATAGCGCCGCGTCGGAAGGCCGCCGATCGTGCCCGCGGCGTATCCGCCGAGGCCGTTCGTGACGAGCCACTCGCGACGGTGCAGGATCTCGTTCGAGGTGCCCGGCGGCACCGACGGAGTGCGATGGGGGTCGCCGGTCATCGAGCGCCGTCCTTCGAGATCGCCAGATCTCGGTCGGGCACGAGCAGCACGGCGCTACGGGCGGGTAGCCAGATCCGCTCGCGCGTGAACGGCGGCGGGGTAGCGTGGCCGCCGTAGCGCGGATCTTCGCTCGACCACAGCACGCGCCAACCGGTGCCGGCGACCGGAGCGAGCAGCGGCTCGGCGATCGCGCGCGCATGCAGCGTCGACCCGAGGTTGACGACCAGCAGGCGATCGCCCGTCGGCGGATCCTGGAGGTAGCGGATGCAGAACGCGCGCTCGGAGAGCACGGCGCCGGCGAGCGCATCGGGCCGCGGATGCGTGAACGCCAGCTCCTCGCGGCGAAGGCGCAGCAGGTCGCGATGCAGCTGGACGTGCGGTGTGTCGAGGCGGCGCGCCGCGGAATCGAGGATGCACGCGCGGAACGCCGCCGGGTCGTTCGGATCGACAAGCGCGGCGAGGCCCTCGGCAGAGGCGATCCCCGCGAACTGCGTCGCGAGCTCGGCGCGCCCCCTGCGCACCGCGTCCTTCAGATCGTCCGGCATGTCGACGAAGAAGCGCCACGGCTGTCGCGCACCCACCTCCTGCCCCTGGAACAACATCGGCAGCGCGGGCCCGAGCAGCAGCACGGCGGTCAGCGCGCGCAGCGTCGCCGGATCGACGAGGTCCACGAGGCGCTCGCCGTGGCCGAGGTTGGCGATCTGGTCGTGATTCTCGAGGAAGTGGACGAACCGCTGGCGAGCGTGTCCGCGCGTCGAGGTGCCGCGCGGCTTGCCCTGCCAGGCGAACACCTGACCCTGGTAGAGAAAGCCGCGCACCAGCGCCGAGACCAGCTCCTGCGGCGTGCCGCGATAGTCGCCGAGGTAGCCGTCGACGAGCCCGGTCGCGGCGACGCGCGCCGTGTGGTGGAAGTCGTCGTTCCACAACGCATCGAGCCCGAGCTCGAGCAGGTAGGCTTCCTGCGGTTCGTCCTCGCCGACGAGGAGCAGCTCGCGCTCGCCGGCCGCTTGGCGTGCCCGGCGCGCGAGCTCGCCGACGATGTGGTCCGAGGAGGTGTCGAAGATCGCCTGGATCGCGTCGAGCCGCAGGCCATCGAAGTGGAACTCGGAGATCCAGTACGCCGCGTTCTCCACGACATACTCGCGCACCGCGGGTTGGTCGAACGCGAACCCGTCGCCCCACTCGCTGCGCTCCGCGTGCCGGTACAGCGGCGACCACTCGAACATCGAGTTGCCGGCGGGGCCGAGGTGGTTGTAGACGACGTCGAGGATCACGGCGAGGCCGAGCGCGTGCGCGCGGTCGACGAACCGCCGCAGGTCGTCCGGCGTGCCGTAGTTGTGGGAGGGCGCGTAGAGGTTCACGCCGTCGTAGCCCCAGTTGTAGCGGCCGGCGCACTCGGCGAGCGGCATCATCTCGATCGTCGTGATCCCGACGTCGGCGAGGTAGGGCAGGGCGCGCGCGGCCGCCTCCCACGTGCCCTCGGGCGTGAACGTCCCGACGTGCAGCTCGTAGAGGACGTGGCGATCGCGCGCGATGCCGCGCCAGCCCGCGTCGGTCCACGTGAACGTGCGCGGCTCGACGACCTCCGAGGGCCCGAACGGCCCCTCGGGCTGATAGCGCGACGCCGGATCCGCCACCAGCGCAGGCGCATCGCCGAGGCGAAAGCGGTAGCGCGTCCCGGCGCCCACGTCGGGGATGAAGCCTGCGTGGTAGCCGCCGTCCTGTTTTCTCAGCACCACCTCGCGCGTGCGAGGCGCCTCCTCGACGAAGGTCACGCGCGCATGCGTCGGGGCCCACACGCGTGCGTGAACACCGCGCTCGCCGCCGGCGGGCTCCACGCCGATCGGCATCCTCCGCGTGGCGCGCACGACGTCACGAGTTGCAGCGCATGTGCCACGCGACGCGGACGAGTGCGCTCGCGGTGAGCGCGCCGGGAGCGTGCGTGGCGGCACGACGGGCTCGCCCGCTCACCTCGACTCTGCAGGATCCAGCAGGTACCGTCCTGCGCATGTCTCGCATGTCGCCTAACCTTCGCGCCGCCTTCGGCGCCGCTGCGCGCCCGACCTCCGTTGGACTGGCGCCCCTCCTCTGCGTCGTCGCGTTCGCGTGCGGCGGCACGTCGAAGCCCGCGCCGACCGCGCTGCCTCCGGATCAGCCGACCGAGCCCGCGCAGCCCACGGCGTCGACGCCGGCGCCGGAGCCCACCCCGCCGAAGGAGGAGCCGGAGCCCCCGCTCGCTCCCATCTCGGAGACGCTCGAGCCACAGGACGTCAAGGTGAAGCTCGTGTCGGCGGGCAAGGGCACGAAGACCAAGCTCGCGTACGCGCCCAAGGCCGGCGTGAAGCAGCCCGTCGAGCTCGCGATCGACTTCTACGGCAAGCAGAGCGCACCGCCCGAGATGGGTGGCGACGAGGAGAGCGGCATGCCGACCCTCGTGCTCGCGGGCGACGCCGACGTGAAGGCCGCCGACAAGACCGGCAGCGACTACGTCTTCACGGTCACCTCGACCGACGCGCGCGCCTTCCCGGGCCGCGAGCAGGTCCCGCTCGACAAGGTGAAGCAGCTGGTCGCCACGGCGCAGGGCCTGACCATCACCGGCAAGGTGGCGCCCACCGGCACCGCCGTCGGCGCCTCCACGCTCGCGCTCGAGAAGCCGGTGCGCGGCTCCGACGACGTGGTGCAGCTCATCCAGATCGCCAGCCCGCGCTGGCCCGCGCTGCCGACCGAGGCGATCGGCACCGGCGCCAAGTGGAAGGCCACCTCGTCGACCAAGATCATGGGCAAGGTCGTCGCGACCACCGTCACCGACTACGAGGTCGTCAGCAAGAAGGGCACGACCTGGACGATCAAGGGCACGACCAAGCTGACCGGCGCCGAGCAGGAGATCGACGGCGCCAAGTTCGGCGCGATCAAGGGCACCGGCACCACCGAGGCGACCATCGTCGAGGGCGCGCTGTTCCCGACGTTCAAGACCACGCTCGACGCCTCGCTCGAGGCGAAGGTGCAGGACAAGGTGATCAAGTTCGCGATGCAGATCGGCAGCGCGGTCACCGCGAGCGAGGCGAAGTAGCAGCGGGCGTGAAGCGGTTGCGCGTCGTTCCGTGAACGCTGCCGGCCTGTTTGCCGTCGCGCAGCCAGACTCCGTCGAGCGTCCCGCCCAGCACCGTGTCCGAGACGGTGCTCTTCACCGAGAGTTTGATCGCGGGGGCAGGTGGCTTGGCGAGTCCCTCGTAAGTCGCCTCGAAGGTCATCTCGCGGGCGCTCGCCGCGACGACGGTGACCACGATCGACCGCTTGTCCTCGAGCTTGCCGAACCCGAGGAGTCGAGCCTCGAGTGGTGTAGGCGAGAACCGCTCGCCCGCGCGGAACGCACGGCGGCGGAGGATGACTCGCTCCTCGCGAGACAGCGGCGGGGTGAGGTCCTCGAAGAACTGGCGCTCGTGATCGGCCAACGGGCGTCCGTCGGCGCGTGAGCCGATCGTGGACGTAGCGTCGTAGCGGAGGAGGTAGTTCCCGGACATCCGGTCCAAGGGTCGATCGTCAACGGTGTGCCGATCATGCGCGACCTCCAGCCGCGCAGCGCTGGCTCTCCCATCGATGACCTCGGTCGTCACCGAGGTGGCGTCGAAGTCCAGGCGGCCGAGATGCTCGCGCATGTCAGGCCCGAGCATATGGGTTTCGAACCGCCACGATGATTGCGTTCGGTCACCGACCGCGGGCTCGACGCCATCGAACACGAACACCTCGTCGCTCCGCCTGCGATCGGCGCGCTCGCAGCCCACGAGCGTGACGGCGACGGCGAGGATCGCGTGCAGCGCACCGCGCGCGAGCTTATCCCGCGGACAGGAACGTTCCCAGCGGGACAGCGGCTGCGTGCTGGGTCACCGGGTGCAGCGCCTCGCCCATGTGCAGCACGAGACCGAACGTCGCGGCTCGCGGGAAGTGCTCGATGAAGGCCTCGATGCCTCTCGCATCACCTGGCCGTACGGTCGCGCCGGCCTTGATCTCGAGCGGCACGAGCCGCCCCGCGCGTTCGAGGACGAAGTCGACCTCGACCTGTCCGTGCGTGCGAAAGAACGAGAGCTCGACGGGATCGGTCGCGAGCGCGCACAGGGCGTGCAGCTGTTGATGAAACCAGGTCTCCACGAGCGGGCCGGTGAGATTGCGCCTCACGGCATCGTGCCAGTCCGTGATCCCGAGGAGCGCGGCCATCAGCCCCGTGTCTGCGAGGAACAGCTTGGGTGACTTGACGAGCCGCGTGCGGATGTTGCGCGCGAACGGAGTGAGTCGGTGCGCGACGAACGTCGTCTCGAGCACGCCGATCCACCGGCGCACCGTGTCGACGGCGATCCCGAGGTCGCGTGCCAGCTCGCTCGTGTTGAGCAGCGACGCCGAGGTCGTCGCGCACGCCGTCACGAACCGAATGAACGCCGGGACGTCCGCGACGTGGACGATGGCCGGCACGTCGCGCTCGATATACGTCTTGATGTATTCGCGGAACCACGCCGTACGCGCGCGCGCAGGAAGCTCGAGGACGGGTTCCGGAAACCCACCATCGAGGACGTCACGTCCCTCCACCCGACGAACGTCGCGGATGGCGGCGTATGCCGCGACGGCCTCCTTCACGGTCGCGAGATCGAACAGCGTATCGACCGGTGAGGCGTCGGGGGTGCCGCGGCGTTCGGGCCAGGTGAGCGGACCGAGCTCGAGCGTTGCCGTACGGCCGGCGAGCGACTCGCGGATCCCGCGGAGCGTGTCGAGGCGCGACGAGCCGGTGAGGACGTACTGCCCGCGCGTGCGGTCGCGGTCGACGCGCTGCTTGATCGCCAGCAGGAGCTCGGGCACGCGTTGGATCTCGTCGATCGTGACCGGCGGAGGTAATCCCGCGATGAAGCCGACGGGATCTCGCGACGCGCTTGCGAGGACGCCGACGTCGTCGAGCGTCACGTAGGTCCGTCCAGGCAGCGATGCGACCAGGGTGCTCTTTCCGATCTGGCGCGCACCGGTGACCGCGGTCACCCGAAACGTCTCCAGGTGCTCGTCGAGCCGCGCTGCGGCGGAGCGTTTGAGATCCGCGCGAGGCATTTCTACGACATCATGCCATGAAAATTTACGATGGAATCGTCGAATATCATGGGCGGCGGCCCGTCCCCGCGAAGCCTCCGACCGGCTCAGGGAAGTGCGAGCTCGGCGCGCAGGCGCGCGATGCGCTCGCGCATGGCGTGCTGCGCTTCGGGCGGGCTCACGATCCACGCGTGGCGGCCGAGGCCGAGCACCCACTGCGTGATCCACTCGAAGCCGTCGCAGTCGACGAGGAGCTCGGCGGAGCCGTCGTCCTGCATGGTGACCTCGCCGACGGGCCAGTTCGCGCCGATCCGCGTGACCGCGAGCGTGTCGAGCTGGACGCGGACGGTGACCGAGTCGGCGGACGGGACGTAGAGTCGATCGCGGCGGTAGGCCTCGAGGTCGAAGCCCTCGGGGATCTCGAAGCGCTGGCCCGTCGGGTGGAGCGCGCCGATGCGATCGAGGCGGAACGTGCGGACGTCGCCGCGCTTGTGGCAGTGGCCGACCACGTACCACTCGCCCGCGTGGTGGACGATGCCGTACGGGTCGAACGGCCGGCGCTCGGCCTGTGCGCGCGAGGCGGCGGCGTAGTCGATCTCGACGCGCTCGCGGCGGCGCGCGGCGGTGACCAGCGCGCGCAGGTGGCTCGCGACGGCGGCGTCGGCCGAAGCTGAGATCGACGCGACGATGGTAGAGGTCGCGAGGTGCTCGGCCTCGGTGGCGTCGCGGCCGAGCGCGGTGAGCAGCTTCTTCTCGGCGCCTTGCATCGCGGCGTCGAACGGGGCGATGCCGCTCTCGCGCAGCGCGCGGATGCCGAGCAGCAGCGAGCAGCCCTCGGCGGGCGTGAGGCGGAGCGGGCGGGTGAGGCGGTGCGCGAGGTCGACGAACACGCGGCCTTCGTCGACGGACACGAGCAGGTACTCGCCCGGGTCGCCGTCGGGCGGGCCGACCTGCGAGAGCAGCTCGAGATCCTGGAGCAGCTCGTCGCGCTCGGCGCCGAGCATCTTCGCGAGCTGCTCGACGGGCACGCCCTCGGGGTGCTTCGCGACGTACGGCACGATGTAGAGGAGGCGGCGAAGCTTCTGGTTGACGTCGCGCATCAGCCGACCTCCGGGCCCGCGTAGTGGGCGTCGATCGCGGCGAGCTCGTCGGCGATCTTCGCGCGCAGGCGGTCGCCGCGCAGGACGCGGATCGCGCCCTTGGCGGCGAGGATGCGCGTCGCGGCGAACTCGAGGTTCGAGCAGTCGAACGTGATCAGCGTGCGATCGCCGTCATGGCGCTTGACCGCCGAGGGCCCGAAATCCTCGTTCCCGACCTCGGCGGCCTCGGGCGAGAGCTCGAGCTGGATCTCCTCGGGCGGATCGGTCGCGAACGTCCACGGCGAGCGCTGCGCGTACGCCTTGACGTCGAAGTCCGCCGGCCGCTCGAAGTCGGCGGACTTGGGCTTCGGCGCTTGCACCGCATCGAGCATGCGATCGATGCGGAACGAGCGGACCTCCTTGCGCAGGTGGCACCAGCCCACGGCGAGCCACGCGCCCTCGCGATACACGAGCGCGTACGGATCGAGGTCGCGCTTGCTGACCATGCCGGAGCCCGCCGCCTGGTACGTGAGCGTCACGCGCTTGCGCAGGCGCGTCGCGGACTCGAGCGTCGCGTAGATCTCTCCGAGCTCGGGGCGCTCGGCATTGGCCGCCGACGGCAGCGTGCGATCCGGAAAGTGCACGAGCACGGGCGCCGGCGCGTCGGGGCGAGGGAACACCGTCGGTGTGTCGGGCAGCTCGGGCAGGTCGAACGCGAGCTTCTTGAGCGCGAGGTCGACGATCTTCGGATACGTGCCGCCGGGCATCGCGTGCGCGACCGAGGCGGCGAGCACGAGTGCCGAGATCTCGTCGGGGGTCAGCCGCACCTCGGGCATCTTGAAGCGCTTGAGGTCGATGACGTAGCCGCCGTCCTCGAGCGCGTCGTCCTCGTCGGGCGTGATGTAGCGGATCGGGACGCCGAGCTCGAGCAGATCGGCCTTGTCGCGCTCGAATGCGCGCAGCCCGGCCTCGGCATTGACCGTCTGGTAGGCGGTGAACGACTCGCGGATCTCCCGATACGGGACCGGCGTCCGCGCGCGCAGGAGGATCATCACGAGATCGAGCAGGCGCTTGCTGCGATCGCCGCGCGCTCCGCTGTCGTCCCCCTTGGCCGGCGCACCGACGGGCGTCGAGCCTCTCCCCTTGGTCGACTTGGACACGGCGCCCGTTCTACCGCGCGCGCACCGAAATCAAAAGCGGGAGCGCGACGAGCGCAAGTTGGATACGATGCGCGCATGTCGGACGGTGAGCAGCCGCCTGGTCGACCGCCAGGCGATCCCAACGCGGCGCGCCGCGCACCTCTCCCGGGACCGCACGCGGGACAGCGCCCGGCCGCGCCGCGCACCGCGCCACCTCCGATCGCCACGCCTCCGCCGCAGCCGATGCCCGCGCCGGCGCCGCCGCCGTCAGGACCACCCGCGCCGCCATCGCCGAGCGCACCGCAGGTCGGTCCTTCGCGCACGATGGTGTTCGGGGGGGCGCCGGTGCCGCCGTCGGGACCGGTGCCGTATCCGCAGCAGGGCTCGGGTCCGCTCGCGTGCTGCGGCACCGAGGGCGCGCCGGCATTTCCCGTCATGCCGCAACCGACGGGACCGACGCAGCCGTACGCCGGCTCGGGCCCGATCCCGTCGCCGATGACATCCGCCCCGTCGGCGCCGTACGCCGGCTCGGGCCCGGTGCCGTCGCCGATGTCATCTGCGCCCTCGGCGCCGTTCACCGGCGCGCCCTCGGTGCCGCAGCACGCGAGCGGACCTGCGTGGACGAGCGGGGCGATCGGCGCCGCGCCGCTCGCGAGCGGCCTCGGCGAGACCCCGGGACAACGCTTCGTCAGCTTCCTCAAGATCTCCGCGCGCCGCGCGTTCCGCCTGCGCATCGATCCGAGCGAGGTGCTGCCCGACGAGCGCGACGCGCTGCTGCGCGCTTCGCCTCCGGTGCACGACCTCAACCTGCAGGCGTTCCTCGCGTGGCGGCGCTCGGTGCTGTTCCTCGTCGCGTGCGCGCTCGTGCCGCTCACCGTGATCGGCCTCATCGCCGCGCTGCGCAGCCGCGAGTACAACGCGATCTTCTTCGTGAAGGGCCTCCCGGCGCTCGCCGAGGGCCTGTTCTGCTGGATCTGCTGGGCGCAGCTCAAGCAGTGGGCGAACTGGCGCAAGCAGCGGCGGCGGCTGTTCCTCGGCTGGTTGCTGTTCATGCTGACGCCGTTCATCGCGTTCATCTATCCGCTGAGCTCGTTCTTCGCCGAGCTCAAGGGGGCGGGGCTCAAGGACGCGGTGAGCACCATGGGCGTGGAGAACGCCGCGCGGTCGATGCTGCAGAAGAGCGTGCTGCCGTTCGTGTTCGCGATGCTCGCGATGCTGCAGCTCGCTCCCAAAGCGATCTCGCTGATGCCCGGCCTGATCCGCGCCTCGCTGGTGATCAAGCTGCTGTTCCCGGGCTCGTCGGCGCCGGGCTGGCTGATCGTGATGGCGGCCCCGCTCTACGCACTACTCGCGTACGTGATCTTGATCATCCCGTATCAGTTCACTGGCAGCGGCTGGTTCATCGCCGGCGTGCTCGGCGTCGTCGCGGGGCAGGCGGTGCTCGCGCGCGCGGGCTTCCAGCTCGCCCGGCCGCAGACCGAGGAGGAGGCGCTCGTCCAGATCAAGAAGGTGCGCCGGTACTACATCACCGTGATGATCGTCTCGGCGGTCTTGATCGTCGTCGCGCTAGGCAGCCTCGTCGCGAAGCTCAACCTCGCCGCGACCGACGTCGTCCTCGCGGTGCTCAAGTTCGAGAGCAACGTCCTCATCCTCACGATGATCGGCGCCGACCTCGTGGTCACCAACCTGGACAAGGCGCGCCACTACACCCATGGCCACGACTCGATCGAGGTCGCGACCGAGAACAAGATCGCCGCGTTCGTCAGCTTCGAGCAGCCGCCACCGCCGCCGCCCGGCCCCGCGATGTAGGTATCGTCAGATACAGATGCCGTAGCGGACCGCGTCGAGGAGCGCCCAGTGTTCGCACCTCTCCCCCGCAGCGCAGCCCTGCGCAGGATCGTCGGTCAGACAGTAGCGGTGGCACGACGGGTTCGAGCCATCGATGCACGTGAAGCCCGGCGCGCACTCCGCGTCACTCGCGCAGGGCGCTCCCTGCACACCGTCGCCCGCGACGCGGCAGTCCGAATAGTCGATCAAGCCGCCCTCGTTCCGGATGTGACAGCCGAACCCATCCGGGCACTGTTGCGTGAACGGCGTGCACGAGTCGGTGCACGCGAGCGCCTGGGGCGTGATGCATTGATCGGGGCGTCACCGACGAGGTGCTCGCGCTTGCGCGCGCGCAGGAGATCGCGACCGAGGTTGCGCGCGATCGCGGCGAGCCAGCTGCGCGCCGCCGTGGGCTCGCGCAGCTGCGCGCGGCGCTGGAACGCGGCGATGAACGCCTCCTGCGCCACATCCTCGGCGAGCCCGCGGTCGAGCACGACCGCATACGCGACCGCGAACACGCCGCGCTGGTGTTCCTCGATCAGCGCCGCGAACGCGTCGAGATCCCCTTCTTGAAATGCCTGCCACCAGGTCGGGTTCGTATCCATCACGCTGCCCCGACGGTGTGAGCCCGGCTCACCTGACACCTGAAAATGGCAATGGTCGGAATTTCGGCTCACGGGGATGCGGTCCCCGCCAGGCAAACGCCACGCCAGTCTCTAACTATAGAGACGACATAGTTTTGATGCGTGAACAGATGGCTACTCGACGTGGCCCAGGCGAGTCGCCAGGTAGTCCATCGTGACGGGCGCACCTGAGCCTCGAGGTGCTCGGCGGTCACCCGCTCGTGAATGAGGAAAACCGTCTGGTTTTCTTGTAGCGTCGCCGGCGTGCACACGCTGAGGCAGGTCTTCGTCGTGATCGTCGTTCTCGCCGCGGCCTGCAAGGACGACGCGCCCTCGGGGCTGAGCTTGACCTCGCCGACCTCGGGGGCGTCACTCACCGGCGTCGTCACGCTTGAAGCGACGGCCGCCACGGGGCTCGCCCTCGAGGGCGTGCAGTTCCTCGTCGACGGCGCACCCGTCGGCGCCGAGGACACGACCGCGCCGTACACGCTCGAGCTCGACACCCTCGGCCTGGCGAACAGCGCCCACACGTTCGCCGCGCAAGGGCGGATCGCCGCCGGTGACCCGGTGCTGTCCGCGACGGTGTCGGCGACGGTCGCGAACCTCCCCGGCATCGACGAGCGCGTCGCGAACCCCACGTGCCGCGCGCCGCAGCGCCCGACGCCGCCGCCGACCGGCAGCTACGGGCTCCAGCCGCTGTTCCCGAACCTGTCGACGGGCGCCGGCGGTCCGTTCAGCAGCAACTCGCCGGTGGTCGTCCAGCGCGTCCGCATGCCGAACGGGCAGTGGTCGTGGTTCGTCGCGCTCCGCACCGGGCGCGTCGTGCAGATCACCAACCCGGCGACCTCGACGCTGCCCCCGATCAACTTCATCGAGCCGTACTCGAACCGCGATCGCACCGAGGAGGAAGGCGGCTTCCTCGGGCTCGCGTTCGACCCGGACATCGCGACCAACCCGGACCGCGCGTTCGTCTACTACACCCACGCGGACTACGGCGGCGTGATGCTGTACCGCGCGCGCGTCACGCTCGGCTCCAACGGGCTCTACACGACGTCCCAGGAGACGCTCGTGCTGCAGGCCGGCGCCGGTTCGCATCACTACGGCGGCGACGTGAAGTTCGGGCCCGACGGCTACCTCTACATGTCCGTCGGCGAGGACGAGATCTTCGCGCGCACGCGCAGCCCCAACAACCTGCGCGTCAAGATCCTGCGCATCGATGTTCACTCGACCGCGCTCACGCCGAACTATGGCATCCCGAGCGACAACCCCTACGCGGGCAACGCGGCCTGCTCGGAGGACGGCGCGGATCTCCCCGACGCGAGCCACCCGTGCCCCGAGGTGTGGGCGCGCGGCTTCCGCAATCCATTTCGGTTCAGCTTCGACGCCGAGAGCGGCGCGCTGTGGGTCGGCGATGTCGGCGCCGCGCACGAGGAGATCAACCTCGTCACGCGCGACGGTGACTACGGCTGGAACACCCAGGAGGGGCTGACCTCGCCGGACCCGGGCATCACGGCGGCGGTCGCCGAGATCCCGCGCGAGGGCTGCTCGACCGCGGGCTACGCGATCATCGGCGGCGTCGTGTACCGCGGCTCGGCGATCTCGTCGCTGCTCGGCAAGTACGTCACCGCCGACAACGGCAACGGCAAGCTGTTCGTGCTCGACAACCCGTACACGTCGAACCGCTCGCTGTCGACGGTCTCCAACGCCGACTGCGGCAACACGAGCTTCTACCCGTCGGCGTTCGCCGAGGACGAGAACCACGAGCTCTACATCGTGTCGCTGCACCCCGGCACCGGCATGGGCGTGTACAAGCTCGTGCCGGCCGGCGCCGAGCCCGATCCCACGGGTGGGCCGCCCGCGCGGCTCGCCGACACCGGCTGCTTCGACGGCACGTCACGCGAGCCGATCGCGGCGGCGATCCCGTACGCGGTCAACGCGGAGCTGTGGTCCGACGGCGCGAGCAAGCGGCGCTGGATGGTGTTGCCCGACGGCGGCTCGGTGACCGTCGACACCGACGGCGACTGGCAGTTCCCGATCGGCACCGTGCTGATCAAGGAGTTCGCGATGGGCGCGCGCTTGCTCGAGACGCGGCTGCTCGTGCGGCACGACGATGGCGATTGGGCGGGCTACACGTACGTCTGGAACGACGCGCAGACCGAGGCGACGCTCGCGACGTCCGCGGTCGACGTCGACCCCGGTGACGGTGGCGCGGCGTGGGGCGTGCCGAGCCGCGGCGAGTGCCTGAGCTGCCACACGACCGGGAAGGGGCGCGCGCTCGGGCCCGAGACGCGGCAGCTCAACGGCGCGTTCGAGTATCCGAACGGCCGCCGCGCGAACCAGCTCGCCACGCTCGCGCACCTCGGGGTGCTCGACGGCGCGTTCGCCGATCCTCGCGCACACGCCGCGTTCCTGCAGCCCGGCGACGACAGCGTCGCCGTCGAGCCGCGCGCGCGCGCGTACCTCCACGCGAACTGCTCGCACTGTCACCCCGGGCCCGGCGCGAAGCCGGATCTCGGGTTCGACACCAGCTTCGCCGACATGACGATCTGCGGTGAGGCCCCGACGTCGCCGGTGCCGGGCGGCACGCAGCTGATGGTCCCCGGCGATGCCGCGACCTCGATCCTCGGCCTGCGGATGAAGGACCTCGGCGCGAATCGCATGCCGAGGATCGGCAGTCGCCGCGTCGATGCGGCGGGGGTGTCGCTGGTCGACGCCTGGATCAACGAGACGACGAGCTGCGCGCGCTGATCTCCGCCGTGGCGAGCTCGCGCCACAGCGGGCGCAGCTCGGCGCGCGTGAACAGCGAGAAGTGATCGGGATCGAGCGCATCGCCGAACATGCGCCCGACGATGCGCACGCGCGCCGCGCCATGGACGTGACCCGCGAACGACGTCGCATCGGTGGGCGTGCACATCCAGTCGCCCGCGCCGACGAACGGCAGCGTCGGCGTCGTCACGTGCGCGGCGGCCGCGAGGTAGTCGACGCCGCGCAGGCTCGTCCACCGCATCGAGCGCGTCCAGCCGGTGAGCTGGCGCACGTAGGTGACGGCCTCGTCGGCGTGACCGAGGCGCAGGGCGCGGATCGGGGCGCGTCCGAACGCGGTGGCCGCGCGCCGGTACGCGGTCATCAGCGCGCGCCGGCGCAGCGGACCGTGCGGGCCGTGCAGCCACACCGCGGTCGAGGCGAGCAGCAAGCGCTTCACCGGCGGGATGCGGTGCGTCCCGAGCGCGGCGGTCGCGACCAGGCCGCCGAGCGAGTGGCCGAGCAACGTGACGTCGGCCGCGGCGCACTGCGACGCGCGCGCCGCGGCGATCAAGATCGCCGGCAGATCGAGCTCGACGAGATCGTCGAAGCTCCAGTCGTCGGGGCCCGCCGTCGGTGGGCGCGACCGGCCGTGGCCGCGGAAGTCCGCCACGTAGACATCGAGGCCCGCACCCGCGAGCTCGTGCGCGAACGCGTCCGCGCGGCGCGCCCCGAAGTAGCGACCGTCCGTCATCATCGCGTGCAGGCACACGACGGCGCCACGGCGCACGCCGGCGGCGGGCACGCGATCGATCGCGAGCCGCACGCCATCGACGGTGGTCGCGAACAGCTCCTCGAACACTTAGAAGTAGAACCGCGCGCCGGCGGCAGCATTGAGGGCGGGGTTGAATCCCTCGCCGTCCTTGAACCAGTACTCCGCGACGCCGGCGACCTCGACGAACACGTCGAGTGGGATCTCCTTGAAGTCGAACACCATGCCGGCGACGGCGCGCAGGCCGACGGCGAACGAGCGTTCGTCGCGTCCGTCGTCATACGAGATCAGGCGCACGCCCGGCCCGACGTAGAACGGCAGCACGAAGCTCGCGCGCTCCTGGAGGATGAACGGGTGGAACACGTAATCGCCGTGGACCTGGAGGCCACCGCCGAGGAATGCGAACCCGACCGCCGCCTGGATCGCCTGATCGTCTTTCAGGTACAGCTTGGCGCTGATGCCCGTCGGCTCGCCGAGGATGAGGCCGACGCCGAGCGTGCCCTTGTCGACGCCGCGCGTGCTCTCGTCGTCCTCACCCGCGAGCGCGGGCGTGGCGAGCGCGGCGAGCACGGCGAGAGCGACGGCAGACCTCATGCGACGACGCTAGCCCGCGCGCGTCACGCGGCGCAACAAAGGGTCATCCAATCGGAAGTTTGCGAATTCGGACCTGGTGCTCCTCGACGGTGACACAGGCGCCTTCGGCAAGATCTCGCTCCAGCTGAGGAAGCGCGCGTTCGAGGACCGCGTTGACAGCATCGACCTTGGCGGTATCGTCAGCTGCGGCGTCCACGGAATCAGCGTGCGATGACGGCGTGGCGCTCGCTCGCGAGCCAGGCGCCGCACTTCGCGGCCTGGTAGACGTCCTCCTTCTCGAGCTCGGGATACTCGCGGGTGATGTCATCCGCGGTGTAGCCATCGCCGAGCAACTTGAGGACGAAGTCGACCGTGATGCGGAGCCCGCGGATCGTCGGCTTGCCTTCGCAGACTGCCGGGTCGATATGGATCCGATCGAGCATGCTGTCAGGCTAGCACGGGTCAGCCGCGCAGCAGGCGGGCGAGCTTGTTGCGGCTGATGCCGAGGGCCCGTGCGGCGGCGGACTGGTTGCCGCCCTCGCGCTCGAGCACGGCGCGCGCGTAGCGACGCTCCGCCTCCTCGAGCGGCAGGTCAGCCGGCAGCGTGATCGCATCGGTGCTCGGCTCGCTCGGGATCGCGATCGCGGGCGTCGAGCGGCTCGGCCCGAGCCCGAGGTCCTTGAGACCGATCGTCGGCCCCTCGCCGAGGACGACGGCGCGCTCGATCGTGTTCTCGAGCTCGCGCACGTTGCCGGGCCACGCGTACGCGGCGAGCGCGGGGCGCGCGTCGGCGGCGAGGCGCATCGCGCGCTTGCGGTAGCGGCGCGTGAACTGATCGATGAAGTGGTTGGCCAGGTCGGCGATGTCGTCACCGCCGCGGGCGCGCAGCGGTGGCACCTCGATCTCGACGACGCGGAGGCGGAAGTAGAGGTCGCTGCGGAACTGCCCCGCGTTCACCATCGCCGCGAGGTCACGGTTGGTCGCTGCGACGATGCGCACGTCGGCGTTCAGCGTCTCGCGCCCGCCGACGCGCTCGAACGCGCGCTCCTGTACGAAGCGCAGCAGCTTGCCCTGCAGCGGCAGCGGCAGCTCGCCGAGCTCGTCGAGGAACAGCGTGCCGCCGTGCGCGGCCTCGACCTTGCCGATGACGCGGCTGTCGGCGCCGGTGTACGCGCCGCGCTCGTGGCCGAACAGCTCGCTCTCGACGAGCGCGGCCGGCAGCGTCGTGCAGTCGACGTTCACGAACGGCGCGTCGCGCCGCGCGCTGTTGATGTGGATCGCACGCGCGAGCAGGCCCTTGCCGGTGCCGGTCTCGCCGCGCAAGAGGACGGTCGCGTCGGTCTGCGCTGCGCGCACGATCATCTCGTAGACCGCCGCCATCGCCGGCGAGGTGCCGATGACGTGGTTGAAGCGGCCGCGCAGCGACAGGCCGCGTTGCTCGTCGTCGCCGCGCAGCGACGTGTAGTCCAGCGCGCGCCCGATCTGCTCGGCGAGCTGGCGCACGAACTCCTCGTCGCGCGCGGTGAACGCCGCCCCCGCGGGCCGCTTGTTGAGCACCTGCAGCACGCCGCGGATCTGGTCGCGCCGCACGATCGGCGCCGTCAGGATCGACGTGGTGTGGTAGCCGATCTTGTGGGCGATCGTGTCGGCCCACCGCGGGTCCGACTGGGCGTCGCGGATGTTGACGAGCTCGCCCGTCGCGGCGACGTGACCGACGACGCCGACGCCGGATGGCACGCGCAGCTCGGGCAGCTCGGGCAACGTGGCCACCCGCGTGCGCAGCTCGCCAGTGGCACCGTCGATCACCCACAACGTCGCGCGGTCGGCGCCCAGCGCGTGCGCGACGCGATCGGCGAACGTCCCGAGCAGATCGTCGAGCTCGACCTCGCCGGCGATCATCGCGCCGAGATCGGCCAGCAGCTCGAACCGCTGCTCGTGCTCGCTCATCCGTGGGGCGATCATCGCATACGTCATGCAGCGGCGGCGCGCTCCGCGTCTCGCGCGTTGAGCACCATGCCCTCGCGCGCGGCGACGGTGCCCGGCAGCTCGCGCGCGGCGTCGGCCTCCAGCGCCGCGAGCTGCGCGTCGGTGCGCCCCGGGTCGTGGTGGAACAGCACCAGCTGCGGCACCCCCGCCGAGCGCGCGAGCTCGGCGCCCGCCTGCCACGTCGAGTGGCCCCAGCCGACCTT
This sequence comes from Kofleriaceae bacterium, assembly GCA_035539815.1. Taxonomy (GTDB): domain Bacteria; phylum Myxococcota_A; class Polyangia; order Haliangiales; family Haliangiaceae; genus JABFXX01. Next base: position 38,219 of record DATLHR010000593.1, on the reverse strand, counting down.
CGACGGATACTCGTCGGGCGTGTACTGCGCGTCGTAGACCAGGATGTCGGCGCCCGCCGCGAGCCGCTTCAGCGTCGGATCGACGCACGCGAAGTGCTCGGTGTCGGTCGCGTAGACGATCGACTGGCCCGCGTGCTCGAGGCGAAACCCGTAGACCGGATCCGGGTGATTGAGCCGCGCCATCGTGATCGCGATGTCGCCGATCTCGAAGCGGTCGGTCGCGCGCAGCTCGCGCGTGGTCACCTGGCCACCGAGCTCGTCGAACGCGACCGGAAAGAACGGCGCGCGGAACAGCTCGCGCATCGACGCGTCGAGTGACATCACGCCATTCGGCCCGCTCGCGATCTCGACGCGATGGCCCGGCACGTAGATCGGCGTGAAGAACGGCAGGCCGGCGACGTGGTCCCAGTGCAGGTGCGACAGCAGGATCGTCGAGTGCCGCGGCCCGAGCTTCATGCGCTCGTCGCCGAGCACGCGCAGGCCGGTGCCCGCATCGAGGATGATCCGCGTGTCGCCCGCGCAGACCTCGAGGCACGCCGTGTTCCCGCCGGCGGTGCGGTCGGGGCCGGGCGTCGCGATCGAGCCGCGGACACCGAGGAAGCGAACCGTGAGATCGTGGGTCATCGGCTCCGGGTAGAGCAGCTTCGATGCCACTCGCAGTTCCGCGAGGTTAGCGGCGCTCCCACACTTCAATAGCTCCATTTCGAAGCAGGATTCGCTTCGTCTCGACGCACCGTTGTATCCTGGGAGAGGTGGCAGACCGCAAGCAGCGCAGGCCGACCTCGATCGAGCTGGCGGCGCCGATCTCGCCCGCGACCGAGGAGCTCGAAGCGGTGATGCCGGCGTTCGGCAACACGGTCACCGTGACCGAGATCGGCGGCGAGTTCGATGCGCTGGGCCACGAGCACGGCCGCGCGACGCTCATCCTCATCGCCGGTCCCGATCCCGGGCAGGTGTTCTCGCTCGGCGTGGAGAGCGTGATCGGGCGCGATCCGGTGGTCGACATCGCGATCGATGACTCGGCGGTCAGCCGGCGCCACGCGCGCGTGAGCACGCAGGGTGACCTGCACGTCGTCGAGGATCTCGGCTCGGCCAACGGCACGTTCGTGAACGGCACGCGGATCACGAGGCACGTGCTCGCGAACGGTGATCGTGTCCAGATCGGTCCGCGCGTGGTGCTGCGGTTCGGGCTGCTCGACGAGGCCGAGGAGGCCATGCAGCGCCAGCTGTTCGAGTCGTCGACCCGCGATCCGCTGACCGGCGCCTACAACAAGAAGTACATCACCGAGCGGCTGGTGGCGGAGACGGCGCACGCGCTGCGGCACCGCAGTCCACTCGAGCTCGTGATGTTTGACGTCGACAAGTTCAAGCACGTGAACGACGTCTACGGCCACCTCGTCGGCGACACGGTGCTCCGCGTGATCGCGGAGCGCGTGCACGCGCTGGTGCGCAGCGAGGACGTGTTCGGCCGGTTCGGTGGTGAGGAGTTCGTCGTGATCAGCCGCGCCCCGGACGCGGCGAAGCTCGCCGAGCGGATCCGCGTCGCGATCGAGCGGCTCGCGATCCAGACCGAGCGCGGCCCGCTGCACGTCACCGTCAGCCTCGGCGTCGCGCGCTTCGACGAGCTCGCAAGGGAGGTGACCGCCGGGGCCTTGCTCGACAAGGCCGACCTCCGGCTGCTCGACGCCAAGCGCACGGGCCGCAACCGCGTTTGCGCGCGCGACGACGCCGAGCAGGCCTGAGCGGACACGCTCAAGCAAATCGACGAGCCGCGACCGGCAGGCGAGTGGCCGTCAGTCCTCGTCCGCGCCGAGCAGCACCGCGACCGACACCTCGATCGCATCGAACGGCTCGGCGCGCACGCGCTCACCCGCTGTCGCTCGCAGCGCGACGAGGTACCCATCGTTCGTGTGGCGATGAACGGTGAGCGTGTCGTCGATCTGATCGAGGAGCCAGTAATGAGGGATCCCCGCCTGGTGATAGCGGCGGAGCTTGGTCACGGTGTCCGTCGTTCGGTTCGAGTCACTAACGATCTCGCAGATCCAGTCGGGGCGGACCGGAAGGGGGCGCTCGTTCGTGGCCGTGGGCATGCGCTCGCGCCGCCAACCCACGACATCAGGTCGGAAGATGCGCCCATCGAGCAGAACATCGACCTCGGTGGCGATCCACCAGCCGCCAGGGCCTCCCGGACCGCCGGGCTTGCGATGAAACGGCCCGCGCAATGCACCGACGGTGCCTCCCTGGGCATTGCCGTGCTCGAAGGTCGGCATCGCCTTCTCGACGAGCTCGCCGTCGATGAGCTCGACACGCGCGTCGCTCGGGAGAGCCCGCCAGTCGGCGATCGTCTTGAGCCCACCTTTCGACGCGGGAATCGACACATCAGCATCGTAGCATCCGCCTACCCGCCGGGAGGCGGCGACCTCGTCGGGGTTGGGGCGGCCACCAGGATGCTCATGCGTCGGGCTTGGTTCGCTTGGCCCAGCGAGCGAGCTTCTCGTGCAGGCTTTGGCGCGTGATCCCGAGCTGGCGCGCCGCGCGCGACTTGTTCCCGTCGCACTCGGCCAGCGTGCGCCGGACGAGCTCGCGCTCCATCTCGTCGAGCGAAGGAAGTCGTGTTCGCCGAGGCCGGCCATCGAGGGCGGCGATCACGTCGACGATCGTCTCGTCCTTGCTCGCGACGTAGTCCGCGCCGCAGCGCATCGCCTCGACGGCGAGCGGCACCGTGACGTAGCTGCTACACAGCACGCACCGTACCGACGGCCAACGCTGGCGGATCTGCGCGACCACGGTCAGCCCGTCGGCGTCGCCTGGTTCGAGCTGATAGTCGACGATCGCGACGTCGATCGCGTGCGTTCGCAGGAGCTCGAAGGCGGCGTCCCCCGAGGCCGCTGTCGCGACGAGGAACTCGTGCCGGAGGCTGCGCGCGCTCGCGCGCAGGAACAGCGCGTCGTTGTCGACCAGCAGGATCCTCCGCTTCGCGGCACCCTCTTGACTACGGGGGGGGATGCACCAACACCGATCACCGAGCTCGAGCGTAGGCAGCGCGTCCTCCGCTCACAACGCCACCGAGTGTCAAAAAAGGCGACACTTGCTCGCGCGCACGCGCAGCACCTGCTGTGTTCGCACCGCAACTGCGTCACTCGCATCATGCGCATCGCTGTGAGATCGCGCGGCAAACCGGGTGGCTCATCCTCTCGCCATCGGCACGTGCGTTTCAGGCTTGCTGCGCTCGTGTGCCGTCGGTAGTCGATACGTGACCGGTGCACCGCGCGAGGGTCGCGCGCCACGTGGTCGACGTGCCTGGTGCAACGCTCGCCGATGGCGAGTGGAGGGCACGCGTGCGCTCGAAGTCTTGGGGGAGTCATGATGAAGGTACTTTGGGTCTCGCTCGTTCTGTTCAGCCTCGTGATCGTCGCCGCCACGTCCCGTGGTGACGATCTGGGGACCACGACGGAGCCAACGCAGCCGCCGCCCTCGTTCGAGGTCTCGGTGCCGGGGACCGCGCCGCCCGGAGTGACACCGCCCGCTTCACCCTTCGAGCCGTTCGACATCGGCCCGCCGGAGGCGGCCTGGCGGTACGAGCAGCTGTCGCCAGCCGACAAGGCGGTCGCGGATCGCGGGCGCGAGACTTCCGAGTGGGACGCGATCGTCTCGGCTCACATGCGGGTCGCCACCGAGCAGGCCGAGGCCGGCAAGGCGCGGGTGGCCGCAGCGATGCTCGGGCTCGACGGGCTCGACACGCTGGGAGTCGTCCCATGAAGCGAACCGCGATGGTGATGCTCGCGGTACTCGCGAGCTGCGACGGGCAGGAGTCCCAGACCGAGGATGCGAAGCTCGGTCCGCTGACGTTCGAGGTCCCTGCCGACTGGCAGCGCACGAATCACGAGCGGACGGGGACGGTGTCCGCCGAGTGGCGGCCCGACACGAACGCTCGCAAAGAATCGGTGACCGTCGTGCGCAGCGCCGACCGTGCACCGGCCGAGGGCTTCAGCGCCGAACGGCTCGCGAATCTGCTCGCGAACGCGCAGGGCACGCTCCGCGGCGCGCGTGTCTCCAAGGTGACACCGCTCTCGACGCGCCGTGGCCTGACGGGCGCGCGCATCGATGTTTCGTTCCAGCCCGGCGATGGGCCGACGCGGTACCGCCGGGTCCACGCGGTGCTCGTCGACGACACACGTTCGGAGCTCGTGCACGTGCTCTACACGGCGGCGAGCCCCGACGACCACCTCACGGCGTTCTACACGGTGCTCGAGAGTCTGCACCGGGAGGAGGGCTAGCATGATGCGACGCTTCTTGATCGCGTGCGCCTTCGCCGGCGCGCTGTTCGCGCCGGTCACGGCTCGCGCTGCCGAGATCTGCGGCAACGGCATCGACGACGACAGTAACGGCCGCGCCGACGAGGGGTGCCACGCCATGCAGTGCGAGTCGCCGCTGTCGTGCGCCGATACCGGCATGGTCAGTCCGCTGCGCGGATCGCTCCGGTATCAGCTGCCGCCGGACGTCGCGCCCAAGGTGCCCTTCGGCCCTGGGATCGGCCTGCGCCGTTTCTATGCTTCGCACTATCAGCCGGGGCCACCGGCGCCAGCGTTCCAGGCCGCGGGTACCAAGGCGGAGGGCACGACGAGCGCGACCCCGAGCTGGCCGGCGCACCAGGCGGGCGACGTCGCGCTGCTGATCGTCGAGACCACGGGCAACCAGCTGCCGTCGCTCTCGAGCGCGCAGGGCTTCGTCGCGGTGGCCGGATCGCCGCAGAGCACCGGCGCCAGCAATGGCACGACACTGGCGGTGTACTGGAAGCGCGCGGCCTCCGCCTCCGAGGCGGCGCCGACGGTCAGCTCCAGCAACCACGTGCTCGCGCAGATCATCACCTTCCGGGACGTCGCCCCGACCGGCAATCCATGGGATGTCACGGCGGGCGACGCGCTCGGAAGTCAGAGCAGCAGCTTCTCGATCCCCGGTGCGACGACCACAGCACCCAACGCGCTGGTCGTCGGGGTCCTCGCGACCAGCGACGTCGCGACCGCATCGGGCTGGACGAACGCCGGCCTCACCGATCTCACCGCACGTGCCTCGGTCACGACGACCACCGGCAACGGTGGCGGCTTGCACGTCGCCACGGGGATCAAGGCGACCGCGGGCGCGATCGGCGCGACGACGGGCAGCCTCGACGCGGCGAACCGCCAAGCGCGGATGTCGATCGCGCTGCGCGCCGCGGGCGCGCCGGCGCCCGCGTGGATGCAACCGCTCGGTGACCGCTGGCACCACACGTACATGGCGTGGCTGACCAAGACCGGCACCGCGCCGTCGAGCACGATCGTGCTCCACCACCAGGGCCGGGACGTCCTCGCCGCGTACGCGAGCTCGTCGGGAGGCTGGGACACGTATACGCCGCAGGCCGACTTCCGGGTCAGGACGCTGCGCCAGCGCCAAGCATCGCCCAACGAGTTCCAGCTCGTGACCCTGACGGGCGAGACCTTCGTCTACAACAGCGCAGGACGCTTGACCGAGATCTGGGACGGCCTCGGCGGCACGTACACGCACAAGGTCGTCGTGGCGTACGATGGTGCCGGCCAGGTCTCGACGGTCACGGACGCGTCGGACAAGCGACGTCTCCTGTTCGGCTACACGGGCGGCGTCCTCACGTCTGTTCAGTTCCAGATCCTCGGCGGCAGCTGGACCACGTACCACACGACGAGCTACGGCTACGCCGGTGGGGCGCTGTCGACGGTCACGATCGGTGGCGCGCTCGCGCAGACCAACAGCTACGCGGGCGGGTACTTGGCCCAGATCCAAGATGCCGCGGGCAAGAGCATCGCGAGCTTCGCGTACACGGAGTCGCCCGGCCAGGTCGCGCGCATCGACACGACGCAGGGCATGATCGGCTTCGAGTACGCCTCCAGCCGCGCCGCGTGCATGGGCAAGACCGTCCTGCACTTCAACCGCGGCAACGCGCTGTCGTGCAGCACCGACGGCGACTGCGGCTCGGGATTTCTGTGCGGCGGCAAGACCGCCAGTGGCGCGACCGGCGTCTGCTTCCGCGCGGCGAGGTGCCTGACCGTCGCGAGCCCGAGCGACGACGTCATCACCACCGTCGCGCCGCTCGGTCCGCCGAGCGAAAGTTGCACCGGCGCTTGCGCGACGGTGGCACAGTACCTGTGGAACGGCCCCGGCTCGCTCGACAACTACGGGACGCAGGACGCAGCCGGCAACTACACCACGCGCACCTTCGACGCCAACGGCATGGTCACGCAGGTCACCTTCGGCGATCCGGACTCCAACCCGAGCAACGGCAACGGCTCGCGCACGGAGTGGCGCTACTACGGTGACGCCAACTACCCCGGGAAGGTCACCGAGATCCGGCGCCGGAGCGATCTGTCGACGGCGGCCGCCTCCTGCTCCGCCAGCAACGTCGACGGCTGCCTGCGGACCGTGTACACGTACCGCCAGCCCGGCACGCCAGGCGAGGGCCGGGTCGCGACGATCACGCAGACCGGCTACTTCGATCTCGATTCGAGCGGCAATCCGCTCTCGCACTACGTGTCTCTCCCGACGACAACCAATAGCTATGACACGGAAGGACGCGTGACCCAGGTCGACGGGCCGCTCTCCGGCAGCAGCGACCTCACGCTGTTCGAGTATCACGACACCCCCGGCACCTTCGCCGACGATTTTCTGTCCAGGATCCGGCGCTCGAAGGCCGCGTCGAGCTACCTCGACCAGCAGGCGACGCTCTATGACTTCTGGGGCAACCCGTCGACGCTGGTCGATGCGGACGGAACACTTACCTGCCTGACCTTCTCGAGCGCGCGCGGCACGCTGAGCCAGCGGCGTGAAGCGATGGCGGGGCAGAGCACGTGTACGGCGGGGACGGGCGACCTCGTCACCGCGTGGGATCGCGACACCGCGCTACGGCTCGTCAAGCTCACGCGCGCCGACGGCTCGTGCCTGTTCTTCGAGTACGACGCCAAGGGCCACCTCGAGCGCACGAAGCGGCGCGATGACTGCAACGCGGGCTCGGCGGGCGACAAGCAGGAGTTCGTCTACGACGCCGAGGGCCTCGTGACCGAGGTCCAGACCTACGACGCGTCGAACGTCCTCACCGCGAGGCAGCAGTTCACGTACTTCGACAGCCGCCGCCTCGAGAAAGTGCTCAACCCGGTCAACCCGTCGACGTGGACCGGCGTCCAGTACGATGCGCGCGGTCTCGTGAGCCAGGTGGACGCTGCAGGCAACCTCGGCAAGACCGTGTTTCAGCGCACGGGCACCGCCGGGGCCGAGGGCCGCGTCACCGCCGTCGACAAGTACAAGACCAGCACGCTGTTCGACACCTGGAGCCTGGTCTACAGCTGGCTGGGCGAGCAGACCGCGGTCACCGACGGAGACAGCAAGGTCACGCAGACGGTGCGAGACGACCTCGGCCGCGTGGTCAAGCTCGTCTCGCCGGACATGGACTACCCGGTGATCCATCGCTTCGACAGCGGCTCGCGCCGCTACCAGGCGCAGGAGCGGTTCGGTGCCGGCGCGGACCAGCGCAACCACAGCTTCACGTTCGACCTCCTCGGCCGTCCCTTGACCGACGACTACGCCGTCGGGCACAGCGCGGGGACGTGCGGCCGGCCAACGAATCCGCCCGAGATCGAGCGCGTCTACGATGCGCCGCCGGTCACGTGTCCGATCGACAGCGGCACCGGCTGCACGCTCACTCAGGGCCGGCTCGCATACGTCAGGGTGCGGCTTGCGTGCGCCACCGGGGTTGGCCTGGACGACTCGATCGACCAGGAGACCTTCTACGGATACGACGCCGCCGGCCGTAGGACCGTCGAGTACATCCGCGACGACCTCGGCCGAGTTGACGTGCAGAAGTTCCTCTGGACGCCGAATGGCGAGCTCGCCGAGGTGACGACGCCGAGCACCGCCACGATCAACTGGAGCTACGGTTCCGGTTCGAGCAACTCGGACACGGACCGCGTGACCGCGATCTCGCGCAACGGCGTCGGCAACCCGGTGGTCAGCAGCGTCAGCTGGTACCCGTACGGCCCGCTCGCGCAATACAACCAACTGAACACCTATGGCGGCACCGCGCTACGCACGCGACTCACGCGGAACCTCGCCTACCGCCCCGACAAGTACTTCCTCGAGACCCAGACGGGCGGCACCATCCTTCACCAGCTCACGGTGACAGAAGATGCGAAGGGGCGCGTCACCGGCCGCGACTTCACGTCGACGGTCGCCGGTGTACGCGACTCGTTCTTCCTCTACGACCACCAGGATCGCGTCGTGTGCGAGACGACGAATGTCGTGTCGACGTGTCCGACGAGCGGCGGCACGCTCAAGAACAACCACAGCGCCTCGCCGCCGTTCACGAACGCCGGAGACTGGAAGCGCCTGCTGCGACCCATCCCCGGCCGCACGGGCCTCGTGCACGAGTTCAATCCCCTGGGCTACTGGGACGCCCACCGCATCATCAGCGTGAGCCAGTCAGATGCAGTGCCAAACCTGGGCACGCAGACTTTCAGCTACTTCGTCGATGGTGACCGCTCGCAGGCTCACCTCACGGGTCAGTCGGGGGGGCCCAGTCACTGGTACACCTACGACAATCGTCACAATCTGACGCAGGTCCTCGGGTACCTCTGGAATCCATCGGCGTCGGCCTGGCAACTCTACTCGCTATCAAGCGCCTTCGATGCCAAGGGCAAGCGTGTGTGGAAGATGCTCCAGAACACCGTCACGGGGACCACCGCGCTGACGTACTTCTACTACGATCCGCTTGGTCGCCTTACCGAGGTTCGCCACACCCCGGATGGGGCGAGCCCATCGACGTACTCACTCTTCCAGATGATCTGGCTCGGCGATCGTCTCACTGCCTACTGGCAGACCGACTACCCTTCGGTGACGACTTCGAAGCGCTACGTCGTCACCGACGAGACCAACCGCCCGGTCGAGATGTGGAGCTGGCCCACGTCGAACAACGCCGCGGCGGTCTGGGGGATCGATCCAAGCGCCTGGGGCTTCGACACGCAGCTCCTCGGGGCGAACATCTTTCAGCCGGTCCTCTTTGCCGGGCAGTACAAGGACACGGAGACGACCGCGTTCCTAAACGATACGGTGTCCGTCCACCGGCCGGGCTTGTTGCTCGATAAGGCCAGGACGTACGACGCGTTCGCCGGGAGCTACCTGCAGGTATCACCTGGTGCACCTGCTTACGGTTACGCGGGTGCCTTCACGGCAGGAGTCATAGACTTCGATTCTACATCATCTATTACACATATTACACTTGATCGATCTAGCTCGACGATCGCAGCCCAATCTCTGGGCATTCCGGACCTGGTCGACCTGGTCACGAACATGCCACTTAGTATGAAAGGCTTGCCAGATCAAAATAATCAAGATCTGGAACTTGGAGAAGTGCTGATTTGGTACAATGCATGGGTGCTGTTTCCAGGATTCTTCTACGAGGACTTTTCAACCAATCCTGCAGATAGCGATACCGTTTCAACGGTTCCCGTTTCTGCGCCGTCAACTGGGGACTTTATTGGCGCCGTAGACACTAGGAATATTCCATATGTGTTAGACGGGGGGCGTACTCCAGCTGATAGTCCTTTGTATGCACCTGTCAAGGCCCTTGTGACGTGTGAGGACAACTGCGGAAACGAACCACCAGTACTATGCAGAGCAGTTGTCCATGGAAAACCATGGCGCATATCTGGGCCGCCGACCATCCCGAATCATGGAAAGACATGGAAGACTTGTGCCAGTGTTGGTGGTGACTTCGATCCAAGCGACCTCATCCCGCCGGGCCCTACAGGCCCGCCTGCTTGACACCTAAGAGGCAGACATGCTCCGAGAATCGAGGAATGTTGTAGTGCTCGCAGGGGTCCTGCAAGCCGGATGCGGTGACAACATGTTCTCAACGACAACCTGTCATGAGGCACATCTCTTCGTACGCGGCACGCAACCCGCGCCCATCGTGAAGGCCCGTGTCGATAACTCTGAATGGTTTGAGATTGCGCCCTCGAAATCTCGGCTCAATGAGTGGAGGTACTCGGTGTGTTCCGAGGAGGCGTACTCATTTATTCTTGGCTGTCGTGGATCTCTAGGCGTAAATACGGTTGTCCAGTTTGACGCTACTCCCGCTGAGTTCGTCTCGATCGAGCAAAGCTGCGGTTCCGTTGCTCCAGGCGGACTTTCATTACAAGGAAAGATGAAACAACCCGGCTGGGTTCGTGTCGGCTCAATGGAGCAGGAGCGTCCCTGGAATGATTGGTCGTTCAAGTTCTTGGTTGATCGTGGTGCCTATGATCTCGTTGCCGGCGCGGATAACGAGTTGGTAGTTCGACATGGCGTCGAGGTGGTCTCTGACTCGATTGTCCCTGATATCGATGTCACGGTCGAAGGTCGGTCTATGCTTGATCGATCGGTAGCAATTGCTGACATTACGACCGATGCCCTACTGGTGATCAGATCGACGTTGCTCACGGTTAATGGAACGAGAGCGACACTGCCCCGCACTGTAAATGACCACATCCTCGTTCCGGATCCGGATCAGCTCTCAGTCGGAGACGCTGTGTATGTTGATGTTTCTGCGTATGAAGAGATGTCGCCGCTTAAATATTGGCGAAGCAACGTGCAGCGAGTGGTGGATTTTGACAACATCGACGTCGAGTTGCTGCCGCGGCTCTCCCCGAATCTGGTGCCTACTGGGTCCCCACCCGCAGTAGATGCATCAGCCATTCCCGCTGATGATTGGAACTACGCCGACATCAGTTACCAGGCTGATGAGGTCGAGAAGTATAGGAGAGTCACAAGCGGATGGCTATCATTGCATCGAGATCTCGAGCCCAGACTCGACATTTCTACAGACCTCGGGCCGGAATGGGATGCCGTCGGCGATTATCACCCGTCATTCACGCTGCGTCATTCCACGGCGACATCGCTACTCTCCACCTCTATCGGACCTAGTCAGCCGTTCTAGTGAATCAAATCCGAATGGGTGGAGATGATCTGGCTCGATGATCGCCTGTCCGCCTATTGGCAGACCGATTATCCGTCGGTAACAACCTCCAAGCGTTATGTCGTCACCGACGAGGCCAACCGCCCGGTCGAGATGTGGAGCTGGCCCGCGTCGGGCAACGCAGCAGCGGTCTGGGCGATCGATCCGAGCGCCTGGGGGGCGACACGCAGCTCCTCGGGGCGAACGTCTACCAGCCCGTCCTGTTCGCAGGGCAGTACAAGGACACGGAGACAACGGCCTATCTGAACGACACCGTGTCCGTTCACCGGCCTGGTTTGGTGCTTGACGGACTCAGGACGTACGACCCCTTCTCGGGTAGTTACCTCCAAGTCGATCCGCGCGGGAGAGAAACATCGAGTGCATATGGATACCGAAACTCAAATCCAATCAAGATCGGGAATGGTGGCAATGTTATAGACTTCTCAAGAATTGAACAACGCGTACAAGGCTGCCGGGGGTTGCCGAGTTTCAGGATGCCGGCATCAGAACTGGTGGTCCTGGTGGACACCTGTAAGTCAACCGGGATTCCTTCCTGGGACGATATTATCGTCGCTGACGATGGTCTTGGACTGTCAGATCCATCAATAGTATATTTGATCAATAATGGTGCCTTTTGGTCTACGGGGTTCGGTGTCAACCCCTCTGGTGAGTCTGCGGCATGTCAACGGTGCCAATTAGGCTGCGAGTTAGCCGCGGTGTACGCTTGTGCTCTGACGGAAGAGAGCGACCCAAAAAAGCAAGAACAATGCAAGAACGATGGGTATGTAAAATGCGCCGGAAAATGCCCTTGCAAGCAACTATAGTAGCTGTTTTAGCGGTGATCGCAGCACTCGCACTCGCTGGTTGTCGGGCAACAACATCTTCTTCAGCGAGCGTTGTTCCCAACTCGCCACCAACGCCAAGCATCCAAAACCGTGATCAGTTCGTCCTTGAACTTGAGAACAGATTTCGCCGCACACAGCCAGCTCGCAATCTGATGGCGAATGAAGTTGTTCTGCTAGATCAGGCGTCCAATACAGTTAGGTCTGTGTGTGGGGATGAGGTGAAAGGTTTAAAGGTTCAACTGGACCATGCGATATCGAACTTGTTCCCGGAGCTTCCACATTGCCGTTCGTCGCGGCACGAAACGGTTACCTGTGATATCCAAGGTGTGACTACTAACGGTAGTGTTGTTTATATTGCATTCGTGTTTGTGGCTGGAAGTCAGCTTGCTACTGGGATTGTCTCGGCGATCGGCGTTGTGCAGCACGACGAGTCTTCTGCGCTAAATGCCGTGTCGGAGCTCTTCGCTGCATTAGGGGACGGTCCCCAAGGTTGTTCGCAACAACCTGCTCCACGTGGAGAAAGCCGCGGTCGCGGCTCCGTTGATGCGGGCGATGGCAGTTGATCGATCGCAAGGATCGCCGGGCATTCGAGGAATGCGTCAGCGCCGGATCGCCCGGCGCACGAGATCCAGCAGGTCGCGTGAGGTCTCGCGCGCGACGCGCAGCGCCGCCGCGACGTAGACGACGGCGCCGACCGCGATCTCGATGACGAGCACCGCGGCGGGGTGATCGATGCCGAGGGCGAACAGGACGAGGCGCACCACCGTCACGGCCGCGGCCATCACCCCACACGCGATCAAGGGCTGCATGAAGCCGACGAACAGGCGCACCGGCGACACGCCCTCGCGCACGACGACGAACACACCGGCGACGGCGGTCGCGCCGAACGCGAAGCCCACCGCGCCCGCGGCGGCACGCAGGCCGAAGCGGTGGAGGAGCACGAACGCGCCGAGCAGCAGCGCGACCTTGGCGAGCTCGAGGAACATGAGGCGGTTGGTCTTGCCTTCCGCCTCGAGGAACGCCGAGAGCACCCACATGATCGGGCGGAACACGGAGAGCGTCGTGAGCACCGCGAGCAGCGGCGCGACCTCTTGCCACTCGTTCGCCGGCAGGAGCAGCGCGATCAGCGGATACGCGACGAGCCCGAGGCCGATCGCGAGCGGGAAGATCACGAGCGAGAGCAGGGCGGAGGAGCGCTCGAGGGCCGCAGGGCGCCGCTCGCGCGGGAGCGAGGCCATCGACGGCATGAGCACGAGCGCGACCTGCTCGCCGACCTGGATCGCCGGGACGTCGGCGAGGTTGTAGGCCATGTTGTAGGTGCCGACCGCGCCGGTGCCGAAGTAGTGCGAGATGGCGAGCTTGTCCCAGTAGCGCGACGCCGAGTGCGCGATGCCCTGGATGGCGAGCGGGACGCCGAACCGCAGCATCGCGGCGATCCTCGTGCGCGACAGCGGCGCCGGCGTCGCCCAGCTCGCGAACCCGGCCGCGCGGAGCAGGAGCGCGACGACGACGATCGACTGGATGATGTTCGCGTAGACGATCGACATCCCACCGTGTCCCGTGGCGGCGAGCACGATCGCGCTCACCATGAACGCCAGCTCGCCGAGCACGAGGCCGAGGCCGCTCGGGCGGAAGTTCATCTCGCGCGTGAGCACGCGCTCGGGGACCGCGCCGATCTTACGGATGAAGATCGCGAGCGCCGAGCCCGGGATGAACGCCGCGGCCTCGGGCGCCCCGAACAGCGCCGTGAGGGACGGGCCGAGCACGATCAGCGCACCGAACGAGACCAGGCCGAGGCCGATGTAGAACACCGTCGCGTGCCACGTCACCTCGCGGGCATCCGCGCCGCGTCCGTAGACCACCGCATACTGGCCGAACCCCCAGATCGTGATCCAGTTGAGGGTCATGCACAGGATCGTCGCGTCGGCGACCTCGCCGATCACGTCGGGCGCGAGGAACCGCGTCATCACGAGCGTGCCGACGACGCCGACGGCGCGTCCGCCGATGCTCGCGAACACGGTCCACAGCGCGCCACGCGCCGCCTTGGTCGCGAGCGACATTGCGCGGTCACGGTGCACGCGTCATGCCGCGGGATCCCCGCGTCGCGTCGAGCGCGCGTGTGGCGCCGGCGCGCATCCGTAGCAGCGGGTCACAGGAAGCGGCGGAGCCGATAGCTCAGCCACGCGAGTGCCTTGCGCCACCACGGGAGGTGGTGCCACGCGCTCTCGTCGAACGGATCGCACGTCATCGCCACGGTCTCGAAGTTCTTGGCCAGCGTCAGCGCGGTCTCGGGATCGAGGATCTCGACGTTGACCTCGAGGTTCGAGAACCGGCTCTGCGCGTCGAAGTTGTAGCTACCGATGGTCGACCATGCCTCGTCGACGGTCGCGGTCTTCGCGTGCATCATCGGACCGCGCCAGCGCAGGACTTTCACACCCGCGCGCGCGAGCCACTTGAGTGCGTACAGGCTCGCCCACTCGACGAGCCGCACATCCGAGCGGCCGGGCACCATCACGCGCACGTCGACGCCACGCCGGGCGGCACGGCCGAGCGCGCGACGCAGGCCGCGGTCGGGCAAGAAGTACGCATTCTGGATCCACACCGCGCTGCGCGCCGCGCGGATCGCGTGCAGGTAGGCACGGCGGATCGTGCCGCGCGCACGCACGCGCGTGTTGTCGAGGAGCCGCACGTACGACGGCCCATCCCCGGGAGGCGCGGTCGCCGTCGCCGGAACCGGCGGGTAGTGCGCGCCGCCCGCGCGGAGCCACGTGCGCCGGAACGTGCGCGCGAGGTCGAACACGATCGGACCCGTGACCTTGCAGTGAATGTCGTGCCACCCCTTGCCGCCCTCGGCCTTGGAGGCATAGTCGTTCGAGAGGTTGATCCCGCCCGTGAACGCGAGGCGATCGTCGATGACGAGGATCTTGCGGTGGTCGCGATGGCTGAGCCGGTACTTGCGGCGCCACGTCGCGATCGGGTTCCAGCACACCGCCTCGACGCCCGCGGCGCGCAGGCCCGCGATCCACGACTCCGCGAGCCCGAACGAACCGACGGCGTCGTAGAGCAGCCGCACCTGCACGCCTGCCTTCGCGCGCTCGATCAACGCTGCCTTGAAGCGGTCACCGGTCTCGTCGGCGACGAGGATGTAGGTCTCGAGCACGATCGAGCGCTGCGCCGACACGATCGCCGCGAGCATCGCGGGCAGCGTGTCGAGGTCCGCGCCGAGCACGGTGACGCCGCACCCCGGCCTCCAGCGCAGCGGCGAGCGTGCGTACGGGACGAGCTCGCGCGGCAGGGCGACGACGATCGCCCTGGACGGCTCGTCGCGGACGGGCTCCGTGACCTCGCCGCCGGGCTGCGTGGTCATGGCCGGTAGGCCACCGCCACGATCGTGTACTCGACCTCGCCCTTGGGCACCCGCACGGTCACCTCGTCGCCTTCGCGCTTGCCGAGCAGCGCGCGTGCCACCGGCGAGTCGATGCTGATGAACCCGCGCTCGAGGTCGGACTCGTCGGCGCCGACGATGCGGTACGTCTTCTCGTTGCCGTCCTCATCTTCGACGGTCACGTACGCGCTGAAGAACACGCGCTTGGCATCGGTCGGCGGCTCGCTGACGACGCGCACCTCGTCGAGCCGCTTCGACAGGAACCGCACGCGGCGATCGATCTCGCGCAGCCGGCGCTTGCCGTAGATGTACTCGGCGTTCTCGCTGCGGTCACCGAGCGCGGCCGCGTCGGCGACCTGTTGCGTCACGCGCGGGCGCTCCACCGTCCACAGGAAGTCGAGCTCGTCGCGCAACTTCTTGGCGCCTTCGGGCGTGATGTACGCGGTTCGCTTCGCGATCTTCGCCGGCTCGGCGTCGGCATCGCCGGGATCGTCGCGACGGCGCATGCTCACAGCATATCCGGTATGCTGCGCGCCGGGCCGAATGGGCACAGAGATCCTGATCGTCCTCGCGTTCCTCATCGGCAACGGCGTGTTCGCCGGAGCGGAGATCGCGGTGCTCTCGGTCCGCGCGACGCGGCTGCGGGAGTTCCTCCGGCGCAGGGACAAGCGCGCCCTCGCGATCAAGACCCTGCGGGATAACCCCGAGCGATTCCTCGCGACCGTCCAGATCGCGATCACCGTCCTCGGTACGGCGGCCTCCGCGTACGGCGGCGCCTACATCGAGCCGCTGTTCGCGGAGCAGCTGCAAGCGTTCGGTCTCGGCCATGGCGCAGCGCTCATCCTCGTCATCGTCCTGATCGTCTACATCGAGCTCGTCGTCGGAGAGCTGGTGCCCAAGTCGCTCGCGCTGCGCTACTCGGATCGCTACTCGTTCTTCGTCGCTCGGCCGCTGGTGGTGATGTCCACCATCTTCCGGCCGATCGTGTGGTTGCTGACCGCGTGCTCGAACCTCGTGCTGCGGTTCTTCTCCGACAAGACGACGTTCACCGAGACGCGCCTCTCGAAGGACGAGCTGCAGCAGCTGGTCGAGGAAGCCGCGAAGACCGGCTCGGTCGATCCGCGCGCGAGCGAGATCGCGTACCGCGCGCTCGGCTTCGGCGAGGTCACCGTCGCCGAGGTCATGGTGCCGCGCACGCGCGTGGCCGCGCTGCGCCGCGGTGCGCCGCCCGAGGAAGTGCAGCGCGCGATCCTCGAGGAGGGTCACAGCCGCATGCCGGTCTACGAGGGCAGCATAGACAACATCGTCGGCTACATCGTCGCGCGCGACGTGCTCGCGCTCGCGTGGCAGCAGGGCCTCGTCGTGCTCGAGGACATCCTGCGCCCGCCGCACAAGGTGCCCGAGTCGACGCGCGCGCTCGATCTGTTGCGCGAGATGCAGCGCCGCCGCACGCAGATGGCGGTCGTCGTCGACGAGAACGGCGGGCTCTCCGGCCTGGTCACCACCGAGGATCTGATCGAAGAGCTCGTCGGCGACATCATGAGCGAGGACGACGTGCCCGAGCAGTTCTTCACGCGCGAGCCGGCGGGCACGATCCTCGTGCAGGGCTGGGCGTCGGTGCGCAAGGTCAACCGCGACCTCCACCTCGATCTGCCGGTGGGCAAAGATCGGACGACGATCGCCGGCCTGTGCATGTCGCTGGCTCAGGCCATTCCGCAGGCGGGCGAGCGGCTCACCACGGATAACGGCACCGTCCTCGAGGTCATCGAGTCATCGCCGCGGCGTGTTCGGCGCGTGCGGATCCATCCGGTCGCGACCTCGGACGAGGACGAAGCGACCGTCGAGAAGGCCGGGCACGCGTAGCGAAAAAAGTCGTCGAGAAGTGGTACGCGAGGGCCCGCATCGACCTTCCCTGATCCTGTAGTATCGAAGGCAATGACGGTCCTCGCGCGCGACGCCGTCGCGTCCGATCACCTTGTCTACGCCTGGCCATTTCCGATCGGCCCGGAGTGCGAGGTCTCCTGCGCGGAGGACGAGCAGGTCGTCATGTGCCCGGCGTGGTTGGTCGGCGATCGCCTGGGGCCCGGGCGTCATCGCTGGCGGACGCCAGACCCGTCACGCCCCGTCGGTGCGTTCTTCGTCCTGACCGCGCCGGTCGAGGTCTCGTTCGACATGATCACGAGCTTCCTGATCCCGACGACGGGCATGCCGGTGCGGCTGCGCGCGTCGGGCTCCCTCCAGGTTCGCTGCGCGGACCCGGGGCTCTTGATCGCGCAGTTCGTCGGGCTGCCGTTCGATCAGGTCAACGATGGCGTGCTGCGCAGCGTCGCGCGCAGCGTCGAGCGCATGCTCGCGCGGCTGCTCACGCGGCGCACGGTGATGGCGGGCACGCCGCTCGCCGTCACCGACCCGGGCATGCTGTCCAACATCATCGAGGAGCTGGTCGCGTACAACCCGACCGCGGGCGCCGTGTTCGGTGTCGAGCTGATCCGCATGGGCCACCTCGTCATCGTCGCCGACGATGGCTCGACGCCGTACCTCGCGCTGCCCGCGACGAGCCAGCCGTGGCAGCAGCCCGCACCGCCCGCCGTCGCCGCGCAGCCGAGCGGTCCGAGGTACAAGCGGCCCGCGACGCCCGTCATGGAGACGATCCGCGGCATGCCCGCCGTGTCGCTCGAAGACGAGCCACCGCCGCCGCCGCCGCGCGCGATCATGTCGCAGGCCTCGATCACGCCGCCGCCGGTGGGCAATCCGGTCGCGACCGTGTCGGGCGAGATCGGCGCACGGTCGCCGGCGCCAGTCGCGCCGCCGACGGGCAACCCGGTGGGTGCGGTGTCGGGTGAGATCGGCGTGCGCAAGTCGACGCCTGCGATCACACCGACGGCCGGGAACCCGACCGGCGCCATCTCCGGCGAGATCGGGGCGCGGGCTCCGTCGGCGCCGGCGGCGGCGCCATCGACGGGCAACCCGGTGGGCGCGGTGTCGGGCGAGATCGGGGCGCGCAAGTCGTCGCCTGCGATCACGCCTTCGGCCGGCAACCCGGTGATGGCGGTCTCGGGTGAGATCACACCGCGCGCGCCGGCGCCTCCGCCGCCAGCGCAGGCTCCACGCACGAAGTCCACGCTGCCGCCGCCGCTGCCGTCGCTGCGCAAGCAGGAGACGAGGCAAGCCGACGACGAGACCCTGCGCGGCGTCGGTGGTGGGCCGATCAAGACCCTGCCGAGCTCCGGCCCCGAGGATGCGACGCGTCCCGACAACCCGGTGCAAGCACTCGGCACGCCGTCGCCGCAGGTCGCGCCGCGCGGTGCGATCATGGGCGTCGGCATGAGCGCGATCGGCGCGACGCCGGTGCACGGCGCGGCGGTCGGCGAGATCGGGCCGAAGATCTCGCCGGGCCAGCGCGTGCTGGTGCCAGGGCCCAACGGCCTCATGCAATCGGCGACGGTGCGCCAGCTGCTCCAGGGCTATTACGAGCTCGAGGTCGGCAGCTCGGGCGAGACGATCTGGGTCCCGGTCAACGGCGTCATCCCCGAGCAGGCCTGACCGTCACCGGAGCGGCGGCTCGAGCGCGAGCACCGGCGCGGCGAGCATGGGCTCGATGTAACGCTCGCGTGGGAGCGGGAACTTGTCGGGCGCGAGCTCGGCGAGCTGTCGCTCGCACTGCCGCGAGGAGGCCTCGAACCAGCCCAGCTCCGTCGACTTCGCGAGGCACACGGCGAACGACTCGACGGCTCGTGCTTCCAACGGGGCCGCGGTCTCGGTCATCTTCTCGCAATAGGCCTGGCGCTTCTCGGCGGCACGAGGACCGCGCAGGTCGCGCGGAAGCTCGCTGGCCACGAGCGAGCTCGCCATGGACTGCGTGACGGTCGCGATCCGCGAGGCGGCGGTGATCGAGCTCGCGGCGTCCTTCGTCGCCAGCACGAGGTCGTACTTGCGCATCGCGGCGCCGCCGAGCCGTTGTTTCTCCTCGAGCCAGGACTCGAAGCGCTTCAAGCTCTTCTCATGCGCCTCGCGGTTCGTCCGGTCGAAGCTCAAGCTTCGCGGGAAGGTGACCGTGAGAAAGGATTCGAGCTCCAGATCGGCCTCGGCGAGCTTGGCCTGCGCGTAGTAGTAGCCGGCTGCGGGGTCGTCGAAGGCACCGGCCTTGCGTTCGTACTCCTTCACCGCCTGTGCGAGTGCGAGGAACGCCTCCTTCTGCTTCGCCTCGTCGCGCCTGGTCGCGGTCATCGTCGACGTCGTTCCCGTACCGCACGTGCGCGGCGTGCCCGCCTTGACCTTCACGCACAGTCCGTCGACCGTGGCGTGCGGGCAGCTCTGCTTCCACAACACGGCGCCGAGCTTCGCGTGCGCGATCACGATGCGATCGGCGGGGCCCTTCGCCGCGTACAGGCGGAGGTAATCCCGCAGATGCTTGATCGTGTCGTCGCGATCCGGTTCGTACACCGACGTCAGCGACCACATGGCATCGGCGGCCTCGCGCGGCTTCTTCGCACCGAACGTCTTGATGAAGTACTTGGTGTCCTCGATCGCCTTGGCGCGATCACCGAGCCCCTTGCGGAAGTAGATCGCGTCGAGCATCGCGTTGTACGCGTCCTTCTCGCCGGCATACCGCTTGGCGTATTGCTCGAGCTTCGCCGCGGCCTTGTCATACCAGCCGATGGTGCCGTACAGCCACGCGACCCGTGCGACCGCGCGCTGCGTGACCTTGCTGTTCGGGTAGTACTTCTCCAGCAGCGAGAACGCGAGGAGCGCGTCTCCGATCGAACGGCCCTGTTCGAACGTGATGCCGGCGTTGTAGAGGACCTGGTCGTTGTCCGGCGCCTGAGGGTCGGCGTTGTAGATGTCGAGGAACGCCTTCGCGGCGGCCACGTACTTGTCCCAGTCCTTGGTCTCCTTCGCGGCACGCTCGAGCGCCTCGGCCTGCTTGCGCTGCGCATCTCGCTCGGCCGGATCGGCATGTGCGGTGGCGGCGAGGAGGCAGACGAGTAGAGCGACCTTCATCGTGCGACTGACAACGCGCGGGCCGTCGAGGTTTCAAGGATCTAGAAGTCGGTGATGCCGAGCTGGAAATACACCTCGGTCGCGCGCGCTTCGACCCCATACGCGATGTCGAGCCCGAGCAAGGGCAGCACCACGGCCTTCACGTAGACGCGGAAGCCGGCGCCGACGTCGTTGCGCCACCAGCCGGTGCCGGCGGTTTGCCCGGGGAGGTAGTCGCGCGCCGGATCCGTGCGCGGGTGGTGGAGGCCCGCGTAGCCCGAGTCCCAGAAGCCGAGCGCGCGGAACGCGAAGAACTTCCACTTCGCGATCGGCACCGAGTACTCGATGCGCGCGAGCGTGCGCACGTCGCCGCGGAACCGATCGACGGCGTAGCCGCGCAGGTCACCGACGCCGCCGAGCGTGAGCTCCTCGTGGAAGGGGAGGTCGCGCCCGATGGCGGCGATGCCGCGCAGCTCGAGCTGGTGCTCCTCGAACAGGCGCCAGCCGTAGAACGCGCGCAACAGCGCCGAGCTGTAGTCGTAGTCGTCGAGCCCGGGGATCGTGGTGTCACCGGCGAGCTGCACGAACGGGCCCCAGCGGACGCCGTAGCGGTACTGGCGCGCGTCGAGCGTGAGCCGCCACTGCGTCGAGACATCCCAGCCGTCGCGCTCGGGCAAGGGCAGCGGGACGTCGGGCGCGTCCGGATCATGCGCGTCGTGGAACGTGACCTTCGCGCCGCGCAGCCGGAGATCCGTGGTGAGCCACCACGCGAACCGCCAGCCGAGGAGGATGCCGCCGCCGAGGTAGTCGGTCGTGGTCTCGCGCGCGATGTCGTCGTCGGTCGGATCGTCCGTCGGGTTGGCGTACTCGCTGACGACACGACGATACAGATACAGGTCGTAGCGATACGTGAGCGGGGTGCCGCGCACCGACGGATCGAGGTAGGTCGCGAACAGCAGCGACTCGCGATCGCCGAGCTGGCCGTAGAGCAGGAGCTTCTGGTTCTCGCCGCGCAGGTTGTTCTCGGCGAACCCGACGCCGACGGAGCGACGGCCGGGCAGCCAGTACACCGCGGGCGCGATGATCCACGAGTGCTTGTCCTTCACCGTCGCGACGACGAGCACGCCACCATCCGCGGGCTCGAGGGCCACCGATACGGTCTCGAACAGCTCGCTCGATAGAAACGCCTGCTGCAGCCGCGGCAGATCCGACGGACCGACGAGCTCGCCGGGCTCGACGCGCGCGAGGTAGCGCGCGGCGCGCTCGGTGACCTTCGTCTTGCCGCGCATGCGATAGCCCACGACCGGCAGGCGATCTTCCGCGCTCGCGGGCGCGGCGAGCGCAGCGAGCGCGGCGATGACGACAACTACGCGCAGGCTTACTTTTTCCGCTTGCTCGGCAGGATGCCCATCAACTTGGCGATGATGCCGAGCATGATCTCGTCGGCGCCGCCGCCGATCGAGAGGATGCGCGTGTCGCGATACGCACGCGCGGCCACGTTGTCCCAGGTGAAGCCCATGCCGCCCCAGTACTGGAGGCACGTGTCGGAGACCTCGCGCGCGAGGCGGCCCGCCTTGAGCTTGGCCATCGAGGCGAGCATCGTGACGTCCTTGCCGCCGATGTACTCCTCGATCGCGCGGTACGCGAGCGAGCGCAGCGCTTCGACCTCGGTCTTGAGCTCGGCGAGCCGGAAGTGGATCGACTGGTTGCTGATCAGCGGCTGCCCGAACGTCTCGCGCTCGCGGCAGTACGCGATCGTCGCGTCGATGACGCGGTCCATGCCGCGCATCGCGCTCATCGTGCCGCACAGCCGCTCCTCCTGGAACTGCACCATCTGCATCATGAAGCCCATGCCCTCTTCACCGATCCGGTGGCGCTGCGGCACGCGCACGTTGTCGAAGAACACGGGGCAGGTGTCGGAGGCGCGCATGCCGAGCTTGTCGATCTTGGGCCCGATCTCGACGCCCTCGAGCTTGGTCGGCACGATCACGAGCGTCTTGTTCGCGTGCACCGGGCCGTCGCCCGTGTTGACGAGGAGGCACAGCCAGTCCGCCTGCGCGGCGTTCGTGATCCACATCTTCGAGCCGTTGATCACGTAGTCGCTGCCGTCCTTGCGCGCGGTCGTCTTGAGCGCTGCGACGTCGGAGCCGCCGCTGGTCTCGCTCACCGCGATCGACGTGACGAGGTCGCCCGCGATCGCCGGCGCGAGGAACTCGCGCTTGAGCTCGTCGGTGCCCCAGCGCGCGAGCGCGGGCGTGGCCATGTCGGTCTGCACGCCGAGCGCCATCGGGATCGCGCCGCACGTGCAGTTGCCGAGCTCCTCGGTCGCCACCGCTTGATACGAGTAGTCGAGGCCCATGCCGCCGTAGGCCTCGGGCTTGTTGATGCCGAGCAGGCCGAGCTTGCCGGCCTTCTTGAACACCTCGTGCGCCGGGAACGCGCCCGCCTTCTCCCACTCGTCGACATGCGGATTGAGCTCCTTCTCGACGAAGTCGCGGACGGTCCTGCGGAGCTGGTCGTGTTCTTCGGTGAAGCGCATGCGGGGTGACATCCTACCCGACCAAGGTCGCGAGATCAGGGCGCAACTTTCTCGTTTCGGCAGCTCCGGAGTCCGTGCGACCGTTTCGGTGCGCATGATCCCCCTGATCCTCAAGGTTCGGCTCATGGCGACGGCGATGTCGGGGTGGATGGCCGCCGCGAGCCCGGTGCCGGTGCCGATGAGCTCGGTCGCGACCGCGTTCGAGATGCGCGCGGCGATGCCGGTCGAGGTGAAGCTGTACGACGAGAACCTGAAGGTGAACGCGACGGTGTTGATCGATCACCAGGGCAACAGCGACGCGGAGACGACCAAGGAGATCCGCCACCTGTTCCGGTGCCGCGTCACCAACGCCGAGCGCGCGATCGCGCGCAGGACGCTGCTGATGCTGGCCGACATCGCCGAGATGTACGAGGGCAAGACGATCGAGTTCGTCTCGGTGTATCGCCGGCAGCGCGGTGAGTCGTGGACGTCGCCGCACCGCGATGGGCGCGCGATCGACTTCCGCATCCGCGGCGTCAACCTGCGCGAGCTCCGCGACTATCTGTGGCGCAAGTACACCGAGGTCGGCATCGGCTGGTATCCGAGCGAGCAGTTCGTGCACATGGACACGCGGCCGACGCTGCATGACACGTCGTGGACGTTCCTGAAGGGCAAGAACCACTACAGCCCGTACTGGGCGAAGCTGGCGCGCCAGCCGAGCAAGCCGCAAGCGCGGCGCTGACGTGGTACGCACGCGCGGTGATCTCCCGGTTCGCGCCGTCGACGACGGGTGAGGCCCACCCGGGGACGCTGCTGTCGGCGCTGCTCGTGTGGCTCGACGCGCGGGCGCGCGGCGGCGAGGCGATCCTGCGGCTCGAGGATCTCGATACGACGCGCACGAAAGCGGCGTGGGCGGCGCAGCTCGTCGAGGCGTGCGCCGACCTCGGCCTCGCGTGGGACGAGACGATCGTGCAGACGGCGCGCGCTCCGGCGCACGAGGCCGCGCTCGATCGTCTCGCGGCTGCCGGCCGGCTGTATCCGTGCACGTGCAGCCGCGCGGGTCGGGCGGGTGGCCGGCGCGGTCCCGACGGGGGCTGGGCGTACGAGAACACCTGCCGCAGGCGCCCGCTCGCCGGCGGCTGGCGCACCGCCACCGAACCCCTGCGCCTCCGGCTCGATGACGATCGCGTGGAGCTCGTCGACGACGGAGGGCTCGAGCTGTCGCAGACGCCTGCGCGCGAGCTCGGCGATCCGATCGTGCGGCGGCGCGACGGCGTGATCGCGTATCAGCTCGCGGTCGTCGTCGACGATGGCGACGAAGGCGTGACCCACGTGGTACGCGGGCGCGACATCGCGCCGTCGACGGCGACCCAGGTGTTGATCCAGCGCGCGCTCTCGCTACCTACGCCGCGCTATCGCCACCACTTCTTGCTGCTCGAGCCACAGCGCGGCGACAAGCTCGCCAAGCTGCACGGCTCGATCCCGTACTCGGCGCTCCGCCAGCATCACGATGCGCCCGCCCTGTGCGGCCTGCTCGCGCACGCCGCCGGCCTCGTCGACGAGCCGCGCCCGTGCACGCCCTCCGAGCTCGTGGCGGCGTTCGACTGGGCGAAGGTACCGGCCGAGGATCGCGTGGCACGCCTCACCCCATCGGGGCTCCAGATCGCGGCAGAATGAACGCCAGCTCCATACGATGCTCGATGCAGGCCTCGCGAGTCGCTGCGCCAAGCTCATGTACGAGGTATCGAGTACCAGGTTCTCATCACTTCGAGACCTGGCGACGGGAACGCGAGCGTCGGTAAGCTCACGCGTCCTTCATCGGTGCGACTCGATCGGACGGACCTACGTCTGGAAGGATGGTGATCATGTCGCGTAACTCGCTGCTGTGGCCCGTGCTGGGCGCTCTCGCCGGAGCCGTGATCCTGTCGGTCATCGCGTGGACGTTCGCGAGCGGTGACGTCAACAAGGCCGGAGACTGGAAGCACGGGGCCGCCAAGTTCATCGGCATGGCGGGCACGGTCGGCCTCGTGATCGGCTGGTTCGGCACCGCGCGGCTGACCCGCGGTGCGACCTACGCGCGCACCGGTCTCACGCTCGGATACCAGCGGATCGAGCCGACCGCGAGCGGCTACCGCGAGCTCACGACGCTGACCGTCGACGATCTGCTCGCTCGACTCCGCGAGCTCGGATATCAGCCGGTCGCGAAGGCGTGCGACGAGCTCGGCACCGTGCGTGGCGAGCTCGACGGTAAGACGCCGCTGGCCGGCGCGAACTTCGCGGTCACCGATCGCGGCGTGAAGGGGTGGATCCGCGTGCAGCTCGCCGCGCCACCCGAGGGCAACGCGCGCGCGATGGGCCTCATCGAGAGCTGGACCGCGAACGGAGAGTCGGCGACCGAGCTGGGGCTGTTCACGCTGCGCGCGCTCGACGGCATGCTCGGCGAGCTCATGGCGTCGTACGACGACTCCGCGCTGAGCGGCACGCCGGCGAAGCTGTTCGCCGCGGCTCTGCCGGACCAGCCGAAGCACCGCCGCTGACCGCGCTACCGCCAGTCGACGCCGAGCTCGACGAGAAGCGCGCGATCGCGGGCGCCGGCGACGAGCGCGGTGAGTCCCTGCTCGAAGCGGAAGCCCGCGGTGAGCGGCGTCGACGGGAATGCGAGCTCGAGAGACGCGGCGGCGGATGCGCCGGCGCGCGGGACCGCCATCATGTCGCGCGCGTCGGCGAAGCGGAGGTCGCCGCGCAGCTGCGCGATCGCGGCGAGCGAGAACGCCGCGTGATCGACGAGCGTGGTGCCCGCGCCGACGCTCGCGCCGGCGGTGTCGATCGACGTCGTCGCGGAGCCGCCGCGGCGCGACCAGTCGAGGCGCGCGGCGAGGAACAGCGAGGGCGTGAGCGTGAAGCGCGCGGCGGCCGCGACCGACGGGCGATAGGCGGCGGCGCTCGCGCCGTCGTCGAACATGCCGCCGCCGAGGCGCAGACCGAACCACGGGCGCCGAGACGAGCCGCCATGCGTCGCGAACGGATCGTCGAGGTCGGGGCCGAGGCGCGGGCCCGCGATGCCGAGCAGCTTGCCGCGGATCATCGACGGGCGCTTGATGTCGGGCGGTGGGCCGGAGCTCTGCTCGCCGGCGCCGCCTTCCTCCTCGAAGTTCACGCTCTGCGTGCGCGGCGTCGCCGCGGTGTGGATCGGCGCCTCGAGCATCACCGTCGCGCGGCTGTACGGCTTGGTCGTGGTGGTCGAGGAGAGGGCGGTCCCGTCGGCGGCCCTGGCGTGCACGGTGACGGTGCCGGCCTTGACCCACACCGTGGCCGGCGTCGTGAGCGGCTCGTCGGCGAGCGCGTCGACGGTGGTGGTGAGGCCGTCGGGCGTGCTGAGGATCGTGAGCTCGACGAGCTCGGAGGCGCGTGCGAGCTTCTTGGTCTCGCGCACCGCGCGCGTGACGTCGGAGGCGATGTCGTCGGGGAGCGCGGCGTCGGCGCAGCCGTCGAGGTAGAGCATCGCGCGCGAGAGGTCGGCGCGGCGGGCGTACACGGTGCCCAGCGCGCACCGGGTGGCGGCGTCCCCGGGCAGCTGCGCGCGGAGCGCCGTGACGGCGGCGTCGTCGTGGCCGCGGATCGCGTCTGCGAGCGGCCCTGCCTCGGCGGTAGCCGCCGCAGCGAGCACGAGCACGAGCACGAGGATCCGAGCGGCCGTCACGTCCCTCAAGATGACACGGCGCGCGTACGATGGTTGCGCCGATGGCCGCCCCCGACGAGAGTGCCCGCCGCGCCGAAGTGATGCGCGTGTTCGATCGCTACCTGGTCGAGGTGGTCGAGGCCTATGACCTGTGCCCGTGGGCGCGCGGGGCGCGGCAGGGCGGGGAGGTGGCCGTCGAGGTCGTGTGGGGAACGCCGAGCGAAGACGCGTGGGGCGCCGCGGCCGAGGCGTTGCTCGCGCGCGAGGCGACGCGGGTCGCGATGGTGATCGCGCCCGAGCTCGTCGTGACGCCGGCCGAGCTGCGCGCGGTGCGCGATCGCGTCGCGGCGCGGATCCCGGTCGCGGGCGTCGCCGAGTTCCACCCCGACGCGGCGCTCGATCTCGCGAGCCCCGCGCGGCTGGTGCCGTTCGTGCGACGCGCGCCGGATCCGTTGCTGCAGCTCGTGCCGCTCGCGATCCTCGACGCCGTGCGCGCCGCGCCGCCGGCCGCGACGCTCGCGACCCAGGCCCAGATGCTCGGTGGGCGCGCCACCGCGCCGCGCGCCGACGTCGCCGATCGCATCGCGGCGACGAACCACGCGACGGTGAGCCGCGCGCACACGGCGATCGAAGCGACGCTCGACGCGATCGCCGCCGATCGCGCGGCGAGCTACGCGCGCGTCGGAATCAGTGGGTCCCGGCGACCGTGATCACGAAGTGCGAGTTCGTGAACGCGGTGTCGAACGAACCGGGCAGCTGCGGCTGCGGCGCGTCGCACGCCGGGGCGCGGAGGTAGCCGGGCGCCGCTTGCCCGGCGCTGTTCGCCCCGAGGAAGAAGAACCGCGCCGTGGTCCCGAGGTCGGGCGCGAACACCTCGACGATCATCTGGCTGAGCGCGGGTACGTTGGCGCTGACCGGGACCGTGACCATCGAAGGCGTGCCGTTGGTGTTGGGAACGGTGAACGGAGCGGACGACGTGATCGGCGTGATCAGCGCCGTGTCGAGCTGCGCCGGCGGCGGGTTCAGCGAGCCCGAGTAGGTGCCGATCTTGACCTGCACGGGCACCAGACCCGAGGACACCGCGACCGCGAACGAGACGGAGTCGACGCGCAGGCCATTGGCGACGCCCTCGTCGGCGAGCCGGAACACGCGATACCAGCTGTTCTCGCGCGTCGAGCCGTCGGCGTTGCTCCGGCACGCGAACGACACCGAGAGGTCGCTGGTCTCGGACGTGCTCTGCGACAGCGTTACGGGGATCGGCCCGGCGTCGATCTCGGGCGCATCGATCACGATCGGTGCGTCACCACTCGGTGCGTCGATCCCCGGATCGTCGTCGCCGGACTGCTGGCCACCTGCCTGCGCGCACGCCGTGAGCGCGACGAGGACGAGCGCGCGCTTCACGGGCACCCCGACGGCGTGACGGTCGCCTTGAGCGAGAGCGAGTCGAAGAAGAAGCTCGTCCCCGCGGAGTCGTCGCCCGAGGACGTGAGCCGCACGCGGACGGTCTCGCCTGCGTGCGCACTGGCGAACGTCTTCGAGAACGGCGTCCACGTGCTGGTGTCGTCACCGTTGTCGACGGCGAGCACCACCTCGAACGGGTTGTTCGTCGTCGACGCGAGGTCGACCTGACCGAGGTCGAAGCTGCCGAAGAACTCCAGGGTGGTGATGCGGTACGCACCGCTCAGCGTGAGGCTCGTCGCGCCGGCGGGGACGGCGACATCCTGGTGCAGCTGGTCGCTGTTGCCGGTGGCGCGTGCGAACCCACCGAGCCACGCTTTGTTGGGGGCGCTCATCGCGGGGATCGCCGCGTTGTCGCCGGAGCTGTCGACGACGAGCGCCGCGCTGGTGTCGATGCGCTGCTCGACCCAGCCGGCGGCGATCGGACTGCCGTCGAACGCTTCGTTGGTGAGCAGTTCCATCTGGACCTGGCCGCAGTTGGCGTCGATCTGGAGGGGCGAGTCCGGGCGCGGGCCGTCGGTCGACGCGTCGCTACCGTGTTGCGCGTCCGTGAGTCCCTCGCCGGGGACTGCGGTCGCGCACGCCGCGAGCGGCACGACGGTCAGGGCGAGCACGGACCGGAACAACATGGCGGGATAATCGCCATCGCCGCGGCTCGCGAGCAACGGATTTCTGCGCGATCGCTAGATCGCGAGGCGGATGTGCGCAACTCGTGTATCGAAGGCCGGACCTCGGGCGAGCCGCTCGTTCGCCGCCTCGAGGTCCTCACGGGTGTCGATCTCGACCGCGTACATGGTCCCGATGTCGACACCGTAGAAGGTGCAGCCCTCGTCGATCAGGTGCTGGAGCCCGGCCTCGTAGTAGTCGACGCCCAGGGTGGTCCGCCGCTCCTCGAGGGCGGCGAACAGCTTCTTGGCCGTCGGCGCACCGAGCAGCGTGAGCCCGACCGACTCGCCCATCGCGGCGCGCGGGGGGATGTGCTTGCCGATCGCGCGGATCCGGTCCTCGTTGTCGGCGGTCACTTTCACGTCCTCGCTGCCGAGCTCGCCGATGGAGCGGACCGCGAGACAGTCGGGGCCGCGCTCGACGAGGACCTCGGCGACTGCGCGGTCGAACACGACGTCACCGTCGAGCAGCAGAAAATCCTCACCGTCGAGGTGCGGGCGCATGCGGAGCAGCGTCGCGGCGTTCAGCGTCGACCGGTAGTCGGGGCAGGTGACGCACGTGATGTCCATGCCGGTGAACCACGAGGCCACCGCGTCGCGCACCGCGCGATCGCCGTAGCCGGTGCCGATCACGAACTGGTCGAACCCGACGTGGAGGAGGTTCGTGATCGTGCGGCGCAGGATGGGCACGCCGTCGACATCGGCGAGCGTGCGCGGACCATCGGCGGGGAACTCGGCGTATCCAGCGGCGAGGACGGCGGCCTTCATGGGAGCTCCGGGGCCAGGTCGTGCAAGCGGCGTGCACGTCTGATTTCGCCAGGTTAGCCTGGCTACCTGTCCAGGTTTCACCAGATCGTGCCGCTTGGCCGGGGCGAACGCCCAAATCCTGTCACCGCGCGCTACAACCCGGTCGGCGTGACGCTGGCGTCCTCCTTGCTGTTCGCGATCGCGATCGCGACCGCGGTGCCGAGCGTCGCGCACGCGCAGCACGATCACGGGGCGGTGGAGCACACGCACCACGCGACCTGGTCCGCGAGCGCGGCGCTGGTCGCGGCGCGGTTCAGCACGCCGTCGTTCGTCGGCGACTACCAGGGCATCGCGCCGGCCGTGCACTGGACCTCGATGCGGTTCGCCGCGTCGATTGGCGCGCCGCTGTACCGGATCACCAAGAACGGCGCGACCGACTACGGGCCCGGCGACATCGTCGGCAGCGGGCAGCTCGTGCTGTTCGGCGCGCACGCACGGGCGGCCGGCCTCGCGCTCGCCGTGTCCGCGCCGACCGGCTCCGAGCGCGATCGCCTGGGCATGGGACACGTGATGGTGATGCCCGCGGCGTGGGCGAGCTATGGCATCGGCGATGCGGTGGTCGCCGCGTCGTTCGGCTACGGCCGCGCGCTCGGCGCCGGTGGCGGCCACGCGGATCATGGCGGCGGGCCGCTCGTCGATCCGATGAACTTCTCGGAGCTGACGTGGAGCGCGACCGGTGACCTGCGCCTCGCGCGCACGCTCAGCGCGGGCGTGAAGCTCGTCGGCGCGGTCGCGCTCGACGATGCGGGCAAGGACCGCGTGACCGGCGGCGCGCGCGTGACCTGGGGCACCGGCCGCGTGCAGACCACCGCCGAGCTGCAGGGCGGCTTCGTCGGCGACCCGTTCGAGGTGCGCGGCGTGCTCGCCTCGCTCGTGCGCTTCTAAGCGCTCGAGTGCTCGTTTACGTTAGTTGTATCGCTTGATGATGTGGAAGCCGAACTCGGACTGACACACGCCCATCTCGCCGGGGTTGAGGCGGAGCGCGAGCTGACGGAACTCGATCACGAGCTGGGCGTCGGGCGTGACGGTGAACACGTGGTTCGTCGCCGCGCTGCCCGCATCCTCCGAGTGCTCCTTCATGAGCTGCTCGAAGTCGCCGCCCGCCTTGAGCTGGCCGACCAGCGACTTCACCTCGGCCTCCGCCTCCTTCATCGTGCGCTTCTGCGCGCGCGGATCCTGACGGCCGCCGAACGCGTCGCCGAGGTCCTCCCACGAGATCAGGATGTGCTTGACCCCGGCGGTGTTCGCGACCGGCTCGCGCTCGAGGATGTCCTCGGAGACGACCGGCGACGACGGCGCCTTGTACTCCTGCGTACCCATCTTGTTGTTCATCGTCGGGCCGCCCTTGACCCCGGGCCCACACGCCGCGATCCCGAGCGCCAGAACGATCGACAAACGCTTCATGCCGCGGACGCTAGCACGGGTCCGGATTTGTGGCAGGGTCGCCCCCATGAGCGAGGACGTGACCCTCCAACAGCTCGTCGAGCTGCTGCCTCCGCGGATCTGGTACCTGACGTCGAATGGCAGTGACATGTGGTGTCGTCGTCCCTACGGGTTTCTGTTTTCGACCGGCCAGGCCGCCGAAACGTTCGCCAAGGCGATGGGCACCGGCGAGGACCTGTTCGCGATCGGCATGGATGCAGGCGCGCTGATGAGCGATGACGTGCTCGCCGGCCTGCGCAACACGGCGGTCACGCGGCTGTTCATCGACCCGGCGATCGACGCGGCGACCGGTGACGTGCACGGGAAGATCCTGAGGCTGTCGCCGCTGACGTGATCAGGACAGCAGCGCGAGGAGATCGTCGCGCGTGATCGCCGCGGCACCGCCCGCCTCGGACAGCGCGGCATCGGCGAGCGCGCGCTTGCGCGCCTGCAGCTCGAGGATGCGCTCCTCGACGGTGTCGCGCGCGACCATGCGATAAACCATCACCGGCTTGTCCTGGCCGATGCGGTGGGCGCGGTCGGCGGCCTGATCCTCGACGGCGGGGTTCCACCATGGATCGACGAGGAACACGTGATCGGCCGCGGTGAGGTTGAGGCCGGTGCCGCCCGCCTTGAGCGACAGCAGCATGACCGGTGGTCCGCCCTCGGCCTGGAACTCGTTGACCACGCTCGCTCGATCGACCGTCGATCCGTCGAGGCGGACGTACGCGATGTTCGCCGCCTGCAGCAGCGGCTCGATCAGATCGAGCAGCGACGTCCACTGCGAGAACACGAGCGCCCGGTGGCCATCGGCGACGGCGTCCTCGAGCGCGTCGAGCAGGCGCGTCATCTTCGAGGAAGCCAGCGGCGAGCCCTCGTCCTCGGCCGCCTTCTTCGACGCGCCGCGCATGCCGGCGGGCAAGAGCGCGGTGTGGCACGCGGCCTGGCGCAGGCGCAGCAGCGCTTCGAGCGCGGCCATGATGCCCTTGCCTTGCTCGAGCATCGCGACGATCTCGCGCTGGGTGGCGGCGCGGATCGCGTCGTAGGTCACGCGCTCGTTGTCGTCGAGCTCGACGTACATCACGGCCTCGGTGCGCGGTGGCAGCTCGCGCGCGACCTCGGACTTCATGCGGCGCAGCACGAACGGACGGATGCGCTCGCGCAGGCGCGCCGCGGCGCCTGCGTCTCCCTGCGAGATCGGGTCGGCCCAGCGATCGGCGAAGTCGGTGCGCCCGCCGAGCAGGCCCGGGTTCGTGAAGTGGAGCTGACTCCACAGCTCGTCGAGCCGATTCTCGATCGGCGTGCCGGACAGCGTGAGCCGCCAGCTCGCCTTGAGCTTGTAGGCGGCGCGCGCGACCTGGCTATCGGGATTCTTGATCGTCTGCGACTCGTCGAGGATCACCGTGTCCCACGCGCCCCCGGCGAGCACGTCGATGTCGTTGCGCAGGATCGGATAGCTGGTGAGCACCACGTCGGCCGATGGATCGATCGCGCGCCGCGCGCCGTGATAGGTGGCGACGGTGAGATCGGGGCGGAACTTGCGCGTCTCGGCGAGCCAGTTGAACAGCACGCTCGTCGGCGACACGACCAGGGTCTTGCCGGTACCACGCGCGGGGATCGCCGCGAGCGCCTGGATCGTCTTGCCGAGACCCATGTCGTCGGCGAGCACGCAGCCGAGCCCGGCCAGTCGGCAGAACACGAGCCAGTCGACGCCGCGCTGCTGATAGGGGCGCAGCTCGCCCGTGAACCCGCCGGGCGCGGCGGCGATCGGGATCCCTCGGAACCCGTCGAGCAGGGGCTTCAAGCGATCGAGCTCCGGCGGAGGAGGAGCGTCGAGCTCCTCGGCGAGACGCGCGAGATCGGGGAGCGCGTACATCGGGACCGCGCGATCGTCGCCGCGCGCGGCCAGCAGATCGGCGACGCGATCGCCGTGCTTGTCGAACCAGCTCATCGGCACGCGGCCCCAGCCGCCGCCCGCCAGCGGCACGAGATCGACGCCGGCCTGCCACGCGCGCAGCGCCGCCGCGATCGATGCCGTGCGCCCGCCACCGCCGAGCTCGACGTCGAACTTCGAACCGTCGATCGAGATCGACGCCTCGAGCGGCACCGCTCTGGTCGCGTTCGCGGCGCGCGCGTCGGTGCGGAACCACGCGGCGAGTGCGTTGTGCATCGCGAACGCCTCCCGCCCCGTGAGCTCGACGCGGCGGCCGGGCACGAGGTTGAGCTCGTCGCGCAGGCGGTGCGTGAGCCGGCGCTCCGCGTCCTGATCGCGGACGGGCAGCGGACCTTGAAGGTGCACGAGGGTGGTGCCGTCGACGCGCGCACGCGGAGGATCGCCGTACACCAGCGTCGGGAACACGAGCAGGCGATCGCCGTCTTGCTCGACGTCGAACGCCATCCGCGGCTGCTCGCGCGTGCCGATCTGCGGCAGCGCCTTCGAGCGCACGTCGACGTCGATGCGCGCGGCGAGCGCCGGCAGCGTCTTGCCGATCAGCTCCGGAAACGCGGCGCGCGGGACGGTGAACGTCTGCGGCAGCTTCTCGAGCCGCGCGCCGGTGAGGTCGACGGCGCCGACGGGGCGCAGCACGTCGTCGGTGGTGCGGACCACGCCGAGCGCGACCACCTCGCGCACGCCGCGGTCCGCCTCGATGCGCACGCGCACACCGCCGTGCGTGTCCTCGACGATCGCGCGCGGCATCACCGGATCTCCGCTGGTCGTGATCTGCTCGTCGTCGACCTTCGCACCGCCTTCGGCGCTGATGCGCACCCGACCGTCGCCGGGCTTGCGCCACCGCACGTCACGCGCGTCGGCGAGCACGGCGAGCAGGCGATCGAGCTTGTCGCCGGTGAGCGGTCCGGCGCGCCCGAGCAGCTGATCGGCGGTCAGGTCGGCCTCGATCGTCGCGATGTGCGCGGCCTTGCCCTTGCCGACCAGCGACAGGAGCGAGTCGGTGAGCTTCTCGGTGCGATCGCCGCGGACCAGCAGGCGCTCGACGACGACGCCGCCGGCCTCGGGGCTCAGCACGTAGCGGATCGGCGCCGCGGCGACCGTCGGCTTGGGCAGCTCGCCACCGGTGCGCTCGGCCGCGAGCACGGCGGCGACGACGTGCGAGCACACGGCTTCCTTGCTCCCGCACGTGCACTCCCACTCCAGGTGCTCGGTCTCGAGGATGACTTCGAACGGGGTGGGGCGGCCCGGGACGCGGACCTCGAGCTCGAGCTCGCCCCCGCGCTGGGCCAGGCCGTTGACCCGTCCGTCGCGGGCGAGCGTCACCCCTTGCGACCAGGTGCGTTCGGTCGCCTCGGAGCGAATCGCGTCGCGGAGCTCGGGCAGCACGGAGATCCGCGCGGTTTAGCATGATACGTTGCGCTCCGTGGCCTCTCCGGTTGGCGACGATGATGCGCAGGACGCCGCGCTCGTGGCTCGGATGGCCCGGGGCGATCGCGACGCCCTTTCGCAGCTCTACGCCCGGCACAGCTCGCTGCTGCTCGGCCTGGCGCTGCGGATCGTCCGCGAGCGCCGCGAAGCGGAGGATCTCCTACACGACGTCTTTCTCGAGGCATGGCGCGCTGCGAAAGACTTCGATCCGAAGCGCGGACGCGTTCGTACGTGGTTGACGATTCGTATGCGCTCGCGAGCCCTCGATCTGCAGAAGTCGGCGCGTGTCTCCCGCAATGCGGGTGATGCCGGGCTCGAGCTCGTCGCGGATGACGGCGAGCACGCGAGCCCGGACCACGCACGTGTCCGCGCGGCGCTCGCCGAGCTGTCGCCCGAACAGCGCAAGGTGCTGGAGCTGGCGTACTTCGAAGGCCTGTCGTGCACCGAGATCGCGGCGCGCGTCGTGATCCCGGTCGGCACGGTGAAGTCCCGTCTCGCGGCCGGTCTCGACCGATTGCGCACACGGCTCGATCGAGGAAGAGGGGAGCCGTCATGATGTCCGACGTCCGCGAGCTGCTCCCGCTCTACGCGCTGGGGGTGCTCGAGCCCGACGAGGCCGCGATCGTCGAGCGCGCGCTCGCCACCGACCCGGCGCTCGCCGCCGAGCTGGCCGAGCTGCAAGCTGCCGGCGATGTGCTCGTCTCACCGGTCGAGCCACCGCCGGAGATCCACGCGCGCCTCCTGGCCTCGGTCGGCGGCGGCCGGTTCGAGAAGCTGTCCGCGCGCATGGCCTCGCTGTTCGACGTCACCGTCGACCGCGCGCGCGAGCTGCTCGGCCTGATCGAGCGGACGGCGTCGTGGGAGGTGCCGATGCCCGGCCTGGGGCTGGTGCACTTCGAGGGTGGTCCGGCCTATGCCGCCGCGGACTGTGGCTTCGTGAAGCTCACCCCCGGCACCGCGTTCCCGCACCACGCGCACCTCGGCGAGGAGGTGTCGCTCGTCCTGGCGGGTACGCTCCAGGATCACACCGGCCGCACGTATGGCCCCGGAGATGAAGTGGTGTCCGCCGAGGGCTCCGAGCACGACGTCAAGTGCGTGGGCGAGGAAGACTGCATCTACGCCGCGCGCGCGATGAACGGGATCTCGATCGCGGGAGCACCCGCGCGTCCCCCCAGCAAGTCGTAGCCCGCTCGCCAGATTCGTGCGTCGCGGCGGTGTAGGATGGTCCTATGAGCAGTGACGAAGGACTGCGGGTGGTCGGGACCATCCGCAGCATCGAGCTGCATACGACGTCGACGAAGTTCCAGAACGTGCAGTCGCGTCAGGTCGCCAAGATCCAGCTCGACATCGAGCGCGCGACCGACGAAGAGGGAGAAGACCTCGACGTCGTGAACCTCGCGGATCTCATGTTCCAGGGCCCGGCGGAGCTCGTTCCCCGCTTTCACCAGGGTGATCGCGTGCAGATCGTGACGAGCCCCGAGTCGAGCCTGCACATCACGAGCATCCGTCCCGCGCCGCTGAGCTGAACGGCGACTGCCGTCGTCTCCCGCGGGGCCTACTGCGGGCAGCCGGACCAGTCGCTACGCGCGCCCCAGGCGTCGCCGCGAATCGCGCGGCGCGCGGCGATCGTCAGGATCCACGTCTATCCTCGATGACCGAACACGCGGCGCAGCGCACTGTGCGCCGCCCAGTACCCGCACATGCCATGGACGCCGCCACCGGGCGGCGTCGACGCCGAGCAGAGGAAGAGGTCGGGCGTCGGGGTCGCGTACGGATCGAGGCGCGGCATCGGACGGAAGAACAGCTGGCGTACGTCCGAGATCCCCCCGTTGATGTCGCCGCCGACATAGTTCGGGTTGTCCTGCTCCATCTCGGACGCATTCTTGGTCGCGCGCTGGAGGACGACGTCGCGAAACCCGGGCGCGAAGGCCTCGACGTGTGACTCGATCGCAGCGGTGGCATCGAGCGGGGTGCCGTGTGGCACGTGGCAGTACGCCCACGCGACGTGCATCCCCGGTGGTGCGCGCGATGGATCGAACAGCGTCGGTTGCACGAACAGCACGAACGGGCGCACTGCAAGCTCGCCGTGGTGGACGGCGCGCTCGGCGCGCGCGATGTCGTCGACGCTCCCCGACAGGTGCACGGTCGCTGCACGCGCGCAGCGAGGATCGCGCCACGGCACCGGTGCGCTCAGCGCCCAGTCGATCTTGAACACGCCGGGGCCATAGCGAAAGCGCGCGAGCCGGGCGCGATAGCCGGCCGGCAAGCGGTCACCGGCGATCTGGAGGAGCTGGCGCGGCGTGACATCGAACAGGTACGCACGAGCGGGCGGCAGGTCGGCGAGCGTGACGACGGGCCGGTCGACGATGATCTCGCCGCCGTGCTGGCGCAGCCGCGCCACGAGCGCATTCGTGATCGCGCGCGAGCCGCCGCGAGCGATCGGCCAGCCCACCGCGTGGCCCGCCGCTCCGAGCACGAGGCTGAACGAAGCGCTGGCGATCGCATCGAGCGGGATCATCGCGTGCGCGGCGATCCCCGCGAGCAGGCCACCCGCAGCCTCGCCGCGAAACCGCGCGCGCGCGAGGCCGCGCATCGAGCGCAGCGCGTCGAGTCCGAACCGAGCGAACAACCGCGGATGCGCCGGCAGCCGCAGCGGACCGAGGATCATCTCGAGCAACACGTCGAAGCGATCGACGTACGGCGCGAGGAGCTCGCGGTACGCGGGGCCATCCTCGCCGAGCTGCGCGGCGGTGTCGTCGAGGGAGCGCTCGAGCGTGACGACGCGCCCGCCGGCGAGCACGTGCGCGAGCGCGGCAGGCGGCTGGATCCACTCGAGCCCGAGCTCGTCGAGCGCGAGCTGACGGAACCACGGCGACGCGAGCGCGAGCGGGTGGACCGAGGAGCAGACGTCGTGCAAGAAGCCGGGCGCGGTCAGCGCGCGCGTCCGCATGCCGCCGCCGGGCGTGTCCTTCGCCTCGACGACGAGGGTGGCGAGGCCCGCCCGCGCGGTCGCCGTCGCCGCGGCGAGCCCGTTGGGACCGGAACCGATGACCACGACATCGTAGCGGCCTGACGTCACGCCGCCTCCAGCCGGCGCCGCGGCGTCCACCAGCGGCGCATGCGACGCGCGGCCGACCCGAGCTCGTTGCGGACGAAGCGGCCGGTGGCCCACAGCGCGAACCGAGCGGTTCCGATCCGGCCATAGGTGAGCGCGGCTTGCGCGAGCGCGTCGACCTCTGATGAGAGATTGACGTCGGTATCGACGACGAGGGCGTCACCGCCGGCGCTACGACAAAGCCGTGCGGTTTCCTCGAGCGCATCGGTGCGGCGAGCGGCGAGGACCACCGATGCTCCACGCCTGGCGAGCTCCACCGCGACCGCACGGCCAAGGCCACTCGACGCACCTGTTACGACGGCGAGACCACCTCGAAGTGCGGGCATGCCCCCGGTGGTGCAGCCGATGTGCCCGACGCCTCCGAGTGAGGCTTACCGATCGGCTGTGTCGACCCGAGCCCTCGGAGCGCGCTTTTTCGGGCTCGGGCTCGGGCTCCACGCGCTACGCGCGCTTGGCTCGGGCTCGGATCAAAACCCTGGGGTTATAAGT
This sequence comes from Kofleriaceae bacterium, assembly GCA_035539815.1. Taxonomy (GTDB): domain Bacteria; phylum Myxococcota_A; class Polyangia; order Haliangiales; family Haliangiaceae; genus JABFXX01. The sequence goes on along the minus strand of DATLHR010000593.1, from coordinate 487 downwards.
AGGCGCCTACCACTTGTAGCGCTTGAGCGAGATCGAGAGCGTCTCGACCGCGGTCTTGCTGTACACGCGCTTGGTCACGGTCTCGTAGCCGGGGCGGGAGATCGTTACGTCGATGCCCGAGAAGCCCATGAGCGCGACCGTGGTCGGGCTCGTCCCTGCGCGCCGGCCCTGGATCGAGATCGTCGCGCCCGGCGGGTTGGTCTTGATCACGAGCTGGTGGGTCGGCCGGATCAGCGTGACGTCCAGCTTCTTCGGGGTGCCCTCCGCGAGCGACACGAACCGCGTCTCCTGCTTGTAGCGGGGGTGGATCAGCTCGACCTTGTGCTTCTCGCACGGTCCCGCGATCGAGATCGGGGACGGCCCCATCTCCTTGTCATCGACGACGACCTTGGTGCCGGCGGGCGTCGAGGTGACGTCGAGCCGGCAAGGCCCGGTGCCGACGACCGGCAGATCTCCCGGCGTCGCGCTGCGCGGGTCGCTTTTCGTG
>DATLHR010000592.1:0-41327 GCA_035539815.1 Kofleriaceae bacterium | reverse complement strand
CCAGCCAGGACGCGACGATTCCGCAGCCGCTCACCGCGACGGGAAACAGCACCGCGTTGGGGAACACCGCTCGCACGCCGTCGAGCCGCTCGCCGAGCAACATCGCGGACAACGTCGGCGACAACGTCGGTGATTGCGCGGGGACGGCGGCCGATCTGTTCGAGACCTACCTGGTCACGGTCGTCGCCGCGATGTTGCTCGGCGAGCGGCTCGACGGCGTGCGAGCGGTGTTCCCCAACGCGGTGCTGTTTCCCGTCGCGGTGAGCGGCTGCGGAATCGTCGCGTCCTGGCTGGGCACGGCGTTCGTCCGGGTGCGCCCGGGCGGCACGATCGCGAGCGCGCTGTTCCGCGGGCTCGCCGCGACGGTCGCGCTCGCCGCGCTCGGCATCTACCTGCTCGATCGCTGGTTCATGCACTCCGACGGCGGCGTGCTCGTCGCCTCGTTGACGGGGCTGGTCGTGGTCGCGGTGTTCGTCGCGTTGACCATGCATTACACGTCCCCACGAGGGCGCTCGGTGGCGAGCATCGTGCGTGCTGCCGAGGCCGGCGCGGGACCGGTGATCGTCACGGGACTCGCGATCGGACTCCGGTCGGCCGCGGTGCCGGCGGTCGTGATCGCGCTCGGGACCCTCACCGCGTTCTTCGCGACCGGCTGGATCAGCGGGGGGCAGATCGATCCCGCGCTCGGGACGTACGGGATCGCGCTCGCCGCGACGAGCATGCTGTCGGTGCTCGGCATGATCTTGTCGATCGACGTGTTCGGCCCGATCGCCGACAACGCGGGCGGCATCGCCGAGATGGCGGCGTTGCCGTCGAACGTGCGCCGCACCACGGACGAGCTCGACGCCGTCGGGAACACCACGAAGGCGCTCACCAAGGGCTATGCGATCGGCTCCGCCGCGCTCGCCGCGCTCTCGCTGTTCGCCGCGTACACGCTGGCCGCCGCCGAGGACCTGGGCGTGACCTGGACCGAGCTCACGGCGCGGCTCACGATCGACGATCCCTGGGTGCTCGCCGGGCTCGTGCTAGGGGCGTCGTTGCCGTTCTTCTTCACGTCGGTGCTGATGAACGCGGTCAGCGTCACCGCGCAGGCGGTCGTGCGCGAGGTCCGCCGACAGTTCGCCGAGATCCCCGGGCTCGTGCGCGGCGAGGCGCAGCCGCAGTACGCCGCGTGCGTCGCGATCATCACGGCGGCGTCGCTGCGCCAGCTGATCGCGCCCGCGCTGATCGCGGTCGTCGCTCCGCTCGCCGTCGGCGTCGTCCTCGGCCCCTTCGCGCTGGCCGGCATGCTGCTCGGCGTGGTGATCTCCGGCCTACCGCTCGCGCTCGTGATGACGACGAGCGGCGCCGCGTGGGACAACGCGAAGAAGTACATCGAGAGCGGTCACGCCGGTGGCACGTCGTCCCCCGCGCACGGCGCCGCGGTCGTGGGAGACCTGGTCGGCGACACGACGAAGGACACCGCCGGGCCCGCGATCAATCCGCTCGTCAAGGTGGTGAACACCGTCGCGCTGCTGAGCATCGGGCTCATGGCCAAGTGGGAGGTGGTCGAGCTCGCCTGGCGGTGAGCGATCACGGCAGCGGCGCACCGGCCACGGACGTCCGGACGCTCGTGAAGTCGGCGAGCGTGGTTGGAATCGCGAACGGCCCCTGGAGCGGCGTGCCGTCGGCGAGCAGGTGCCACACGCCGAGGTCGTGATCGATCGCGACGACGTCGATGCGGTGGTCACCGTCGAGATCGCGTGCCACGAGCGCGACGAACGGAGGGCAGCCCGCGCATACGGGCAGCGGCACGGGGGTGAGCGTGGTCGGATTCATGGTCAATGTGGTGAGGCCGCGCGACGGGAACGACGCCATCCACACGGTCGCCGCGCCCGGGTCCGGCACGACGGCAGAGGCGAAGGAGGTCGACACCGTGCAGCTGTCGATCCCCGTCGCCTTCACCGGCGTGCAGTCGCACGTCACCGACGACACGTCGCGCACGCCGATCGGCCCGCCTTCATGAACGCGCACGACGATGCCGCTGATCACGACGTCCATCAGCCCGTCGCCGGTCACGTCGTTCCAGTCGTACGTGCGCACCTGCGATGTCTGTCCGGCCGTCGGACCGTCCGCGTAATACAGATCCGTGACCGGCCCCTCGACGATCGCGCGCGGGGTGCTCGGACTGTGGGCGCCGATGATGAACGTGGAGCGGTTCGTGGTCGGACTGCCGTACACGGCGTCGGGAAATCCGTCGTGATCGAAGTCGCCCCACGCGGAGGCGGAGGCGGTGCCGACCCGGGTCTCGCGCACCTCGCCGGTCTCGAGATCCGCGATCTCCACGTACTGTTGCGTGCTCCCCGCGAGCGCACCGATCGCGACGAGGTCACCGGCCGTGCGGTCGAGATCGACGCTGGCCGCGCTCTCGGCAGATCGGTCGCCGAAGGGCACCGCGCGATCGCCGACCGTCATCATCCCCGATGCGAAGTGCGCGGTGCGCGGCTCGGCGGTCCCGCGCGCCGGCGCGAGCCACGCGACGAGCTCGCCGGCCGGGGCGGCGGTCGCGCTCCAGGCGGTGCCGTCCCAGCGGAGATCCCAGAGCTCGGTGGCCGTGCCCTTCTTCGCGGTCACGGCGATGCGCGTGTCGCAGCGCAGCTCAGGACACCGAAGCTGCGCCTGCTGCACGCAGGCGGCGGACCACCCGGTATCGCAGCATGCGGGCAGGGCGGCGCACACGTCGGCGAAGCAGCCCTCGGGGAAGGCGGGCGGCTGTCCGTCGGCGCATGGGTTCGCAGGCGCCACGCGATCATCGACGCACACCTCCGAGACGTCACCCGCGTGCGCTGCGTAGCGGCGTCCGGCAGGGCACGTCTCGTCCCAGTACGAGCACCGCTGGTCGGCCTCGCATCGACCGGCCTCGCCGACATCGCACTGCTCGTGCGATGCACAGCGATAGCGGTCTTCGACGCAGGCGGCCGCTGCGATCGCGGCGAGGATCGCGATCCACCTCACGGCTCGCATGCTCTCACGACGCGCTGGTTTCGTCAGTAGACGCCCGGCTTGATGGTGCCGAGCGGGCCGCTCGTCGTGTCCCAGTGAACGCGCGGGCCCTCGACGTAGGTCGAGTCGCCGCCCGACGGAGGCGTGCCCACGGTCGTGCTGGTCGTCGCGATGTAGTACGTGCGCGAGCCGTTCGACACCGCCGCACTCTCATCGAAGAGCACGCTGACGAGCTGACTGCCCACGAACTGCGACTGGTACGTGCCCGACGACAGGTTCGAGTAGCTGTGGACGAACGTGCTCCCCGAGAAGATCTCCCGCGTGTTGATGCCGCCCATGTAGACGCCGCGCACGGCGTGGTTGATGAAGGTGCAGTTCTTCCACGTGGCGCCGGTCGAGTCGTCGGTGTCGGCGACCGTGTAGAGGTTGTTCTTGCGGGTGACCTTGCCGTCGGTCCACGGCTTGTCCTCGAACGTGCAGTTCTCGAAGTACGTGGCCATCGCCGGCACGGGCGTGGTGGTGCCATGCGCGCGTCCGTCGTGCGCCTTCATCGCCGTGCCGTAGAACCGCGAGTTGATGAAGCGGAGGCCCGGCTTGTCGGCCCAGATGCTGTACGACGTCGTGCCCCAGAACGTGGAGTCGATAAACTTCGAGTACCCACCGTCGCCCATCGCGGCGATCAACCCCGCACCGGTGTTGTTCACGAACTCGCAGCGCGTGAACACGCCGTCGCGCGAGATCTCCGTGCTGCCTTCGTTGGGCTCGATGTCGAGGCCGGCGCCCGGCTTCGACGCGAGTGGCAGGCCGCTGTCGACACCACCGCCCTGGTTGATCGCGCGCCCGGTGTGATTGAACTTGCAGTCGGTCGCGTACAGGCCCCAGCCGCCGATCCACGACAGCGCCTGGCGGCCGTTGTACTCCGAGATCACGCGCACGAGCCGCTGCGGCTTCTTCACCGTCGGCGCCGAGCCGTAGTGCGCGACGGTGATGCCGTCGAGCCCGTGGTGATGCGTGTAGACGTCGACCACCGTCGAGTCGAGGTTCTTGTCGAGGCCGATGCCGGTCGCCATCGCCTGGCGCGACTCGTTGCCCCACTGGCCGCCGAGCCTGAGCCGGGTGTTGTTGCCGTCGTACTCGCCACCCTCGATCCACACCTTGTTCGAGCTCGAGACGAAGATGATGCGCCCGACCTCGGCCTTGTTGTTCACGCCGCTCGTCGCATCCATCGGTGCGCCGGTCGTGGGGTCGAAGCCGCCGTACCGCAACCCGGAGGCGACGCGGATCTTCGCGCCGTACGCGGAGATCTTGAGGAACGAGACGCCGGAGATGGTGAAGATCGGCTCGGCCTTGTAGTAGGGCCCGGTCTGGGTCGAGCTCGTCTTCGTGATCTGGCGGCCGACGATGTACGTCGCCGGCGGAATGATCAGCTGGCCGCAACCCGCCGCCTTGATGCGCGCGGCCGCGCGCTGGAACGCCGAGGTGTCGTTGGTGACACCGTCGCCCTTGGCGCCGGCATCGGTCTTGAGGTTGACGCTGACACACCCGGCCGGCAGGCTCGGGGCCACGAGGGCCGCGGCGGGGTCGGTGTCGTCTCCCTCCACGCCTCCTGGCTCGGGGCCGGTGTCTGACTCGGGGTCCGGCTCGGGCTCGCCCGCTTCGTCGATGCCGTCTTCGTCGAGCTCCGACGTGACGCATGCGAACAGCGTGGTAGCGGCGCCGAGAACGATCGCGCAGGAGCGGAGTGGTTGCTTCATGGGCAGCGCACATCGCAACCCGCGCGCCAGCGCCCGGATGCCACAACCTCGCGAAATCGCGACGAGCTTCGCCGCACGCGCCGCGGTTGTCGGGGAGCCCCTACACCGAGCTTGTCGGGTGCACCCGACAACCGCCTGCGTCACAACGACTTCAGGTACTCGACGAGGTCGGTCTTCTCCTGCGCGCTCAGCCCGAGGTCGAAGAACGCGTCGTAGTGGTTCACGACGTCGAGCAGCGTGGCGAACCGGCCATCGTGATAGAAGCCGCCCTTGGTGTGGGTGAACAGGCCGCGCAACGGCGAGGTGCGGTAGCGCTCGTCGGGCGAGCGCATGGCCTGGAACTCGTCGATCCCGATCTCCGCGCCGGTGTGCATCGGCCAGCCCGCCTCGGTGAAGATCGGCTCGAAGTGGCACGACGTGCAGCGCGCCTTGCCGCGGAACACGGTGGCCCCACGCTCGGCGGCGGCCGCGTCGAAGCTGTTCGCCGGCGGCTTCGGCGGCAGCAGCGCGAGCTGATAGAGATGCAGCGCAGGCAGCTTGGGGGTGATCAGATCGACGTCGTTGTGGATGTGACCGAGCCGGTTGCGCGCGGCGATCGGGAACTTCGCGGCGTCGTCGAGGCGCGGGTCGAAGAAGTTTCCCTTGCCGTGCATCTCGAGGTTCGCGACGAACGCGTTCCAATGCGTCGTCGAGCCCCAGCCGGTCCACGTGTGCAGCGCGACGCCGGCTTGCCCGAATGCGGGTGGGATCAACGTCGCCGCGGTCTTGCCGTCGGGGCGGAACGCCTTGCCGTCGAGAGGGAGCTCGGCGTCGAACTTGCCTGGCCCCCAGCTGCGCAGCACGCGGCGCACCTCGTCCTGCGAGACGCCGAGCAGGGTCGCGAACGGGCTGAGATCGGGAGACAGCGCGATGATCGCGCCGACGTCGAGGTCACGGGCGGCCCAGCCATCGAGGCGATGGCCGATGCCCGGCGCGAACGCGTCGTCGACGGTCGAGTGACACAGCGCGCACTGGATGCCGATCGCCGTCAGCTGATCGCCGGAGAAGATGCCCTTGACGCCGACGACGGCATCGAGTCGAAGCAGGGCGATCGTCGTCGCCGGCGCCTCGAGATCGAGGGTGCCCGCCTCGGCCTGCTCGACGACGCTCGGCGGCAGTGCGTCCATGTCGACCTTGAGCCCGAGGCCGAGCGCCGCACTCGGGCTCAGACCGGGGCCTACGCCGCCATTCGCGGCGCCCGCGACCGCGCGATGGAGCCCGAGTTGATCGCCCCAGAACGCCTCGTCGCCGAACGTGTCGAAGCGGAAGGTCCGCCGGCCTTCGTCGAGTAGCCGGTTCGTCTGCTCGAACAGCGGGTCGAGCGCCGGCGGTTCCGGGCAGACGTTCGCATCCGGCACCTCGCCGCCGATCGGGACCGTGTCATCCGAGTCGTCGCAGCCGTTGATCGCGAGGCCTGCGAGGCCGAGCCCCGCGAACGCCAGGCCCGCGAGCGACGCACGATGTCGACGTGAATCCGCCATGAGCAAACCTCCTGGTTGCTCACACGTCGTTCAATCAGCGTGCCTCGTGCGGGGAGCGTCGTAGGCCTCGTGCTCCCGCGCGTCTGGCTTGTCCGCGTCGGTGACGCCCGGGCGCCGAGCGACAGCGTCACCGGCGTACACCTTGGAAGCGAGCCCGAGCCGGTCGGTGTAACGAAACACGCTGCGCTTGAGTAGCCGCAGCATCGGCAGCGCGGCGATGACCACCTGACCCGTGCCACGCTTCGTCGCGATCGTGACGGAGTGAATGGCGCGTCGGTCCATCCACAGCTTGTTGAGGAGCTCGTTGTCCGGCGACGTGCAGGAGTCCATCCACCGGACCGTAGGGTGGTCGTGGACGGCTCGGATCGTCTCGAGCTCGAGCAGGACGCCGGGCGAGAAACGTGCGTAGGCCTCGTCGTACGCCGGCTTGAAGAAGAACGAACCTTCGCCGGCGACGAAGCTGCACCGCATCGCGATCGGCTTGTCGTCGAGGAACAGGCCCTGAAGCAGCAGCATGCGCTCGCGCAGCGCCTGGCGAACCGCCGGCGCGAAGAACGTCCGCCCTTCTCCCTTCTGCGCGAGCGAGGTCCCGGCGCGGCCCTTCCACCCACTCGCTTCGAGGCGGAGGAAGTCTTCGATCCAGGTCTCGACGTCCTCGGGGTCGTCGAGCATGCGGAACTCGAGCTTCCCCATGCTCAGGAGCCGCCGCTTCTTGCGGTCCAGATCGCGCCGCTTGTCCGGCGTGAGCGCGGCTTGCAGGTAGTCCTGCGTGGTCTGTCGCTGGCGCAAGTACGCGCGCGTATAGGCCACGTCGGACACCGCGAGAGAGCCGCGCGCTCGCAGGAAGTCGAGCAGGTGATGATGAAACGCGCCTTCCGCGGTCACCAACCCGAGTCGAAACAACGGCGCGCTACGCGGGTCCTCGTCGAGCCAGTCGAAGAACGTGGCGAGCGTTTGCGCGGGACACGTGCGATGGACGAGCGGCGTGCACAGGAAGCAGTTGCCGTACTCCCACAGGCCGAGCACCGGAACCGGCAGCAGGCGGTGAATGCGCAACCGCTCGAGCGGGAAGAAGCCACGTAGCTCGCCCTTCGCACCGGAGCGGGGATCGAGGCTGAACACGAACACGAACAGCGGCGCGGCCTGCGGCATCGATTCGAGACCCGGCAGCAGCATCGCCGGCTCGTAGAACGCGTTGCGCTCGATGGCGTTTGCCGCGAGCTCCTTCCACCTGGAGACATACGCGGACAACCCCGCTCGATCGGTCACCTCTACCGAGAACTTCATCGATCGCCTCCCTCCGCCACAGCTCCACCGACGAGCGTGGCAGGTTCTTCGCACAAAGCACGCGTGCACTCGTGCTCCCGACCGCGAGCGGTCGCCGGCGCGCGACTGCTCGGCTAGCCTGGCGGATGCCGCTCGTCAGACCATTTCGCACCGACGATCTCGATCAGGTCGCACGGCTTCACCTCGAGGTGTTCAGGTCTGATCGTGGGGCCGCGCTGGTGCCGGCCTACAAGGCGCACCTCCATGACAAGTTCCTTACCGGCCCGCGCCCGGACAGTCAGATGAGCTCGCTCGTGAGCGAGGAGCCCGACGGAACACTGGTCGGCTTCCTCGGTGTGGTCCCGGTGCGCATGGCGTTCGGAGCACGCTCGTTGTGGGCGGCCGTGTGTACGCACTTCTGCGTAGCTCCCAAGAAGCGCGGCCCCACCGGCCTGCAGCTGCTGCGGCACCACTTCGCGGGACCTCAGGAGCTCTCGATCACCGACTCCGCGAACGAGGCGGCACGGCGGGTCTGGAGTCATGCCGGAGGCGAGGCGGTCACGAGTTGCAGCCTGTACTTCATGCGGCCGCTCCGCCCGGCCGAGTGGGTGCTGTCGCTGGCGGCCCGGAGAGCGGCGCCCGAACGCGTGGCGCAGCGTCTCTCCTCGTTCGGCCGGCCCGTGGACTGGCTGCTGACGCGCGTCCCGCAGAGTCACTTCCACCAGCCGCCACCGTCGACGCACGGAGAGCCGCTCGACACCTCGACGATGGCGACGACGTTTCCCGAGCTCGCCCGCGAGCGGCGGCTCGTGCCGATCTACGAACCAGCGACGCTCGCCTGGTATCTCGAGCGCGCCCCCCGGCTCGGGCCTCTCGAGTCCGCGCTCGTTCGCGACGCGAAGGGCAAGGTCCTCGGCTGGTACATCTACTGCCGGACGCGGGACCGCACGGCCGAGCTGCTCCAGTTCGTCGCATCGCCGCCTGCTGCGGGGCAGGTGCTCGATCACCTCATGCACGAGGCCTGGCGAGCCGGCATGACGGCGCTGTGCGGCCGGATCGATCCAGCCTTGTCACAGCCGTACTCCGATCGCTACTGCTTGTTCTCCCGGCGCGGGCCGTGGCTGCTCGCTCATGCGCGCGATCCGGAGCTCGTGCACGCCTTCCATCGTGGGGAGGCGATGTTCTCGCGGCTCGACGGCGAGTGGTGCGCGCAGTTCAACCAGCCCGCAGCCTGACCACGTAACGCGCGATACCGGCGATGTTCGTGAAGTCGGCGGAGAACACGACGTCCTCGGGCAACTTCACGCGGAATCGGTCCTCGAGGAAGGCGATCATCTCGATCACGCCGACGGAGTCGACGTAGCCTTCGTTGAATAGATTGACGCGCCGGCTGAACACGGTGTCGTCGTCCGCGATCTGAAAGCGCTCGCGGAGGAAGACCTCGATGTCCCGCGCGGCTTGGTCCTCGGAGTCAGCTTCGAAGTTCCTCATGTCGAGTGCACCGAGCTAGGGTAGGAGGTGGGGAACCGGTACAGCCCCGCGCGGATCGCGCTGCGCAGCTGTGCTGGGTCGACATCGAAGAGCGCGCAGAACCGTCGCTCGAGCCACGCGCCGTCGATCCCGCGATCCACGAGCGCCGCGAGCGTCCCGCGCACCTCGTCGGCGCCGCCGACCTGCGCACGGACCTTGCGACGATCGTAGACGTAGGAGGGGATCGCGTCGCCCATCACCGCGCGAACGAGGTGCTGCTTGGCCTCGGGGCGGTCCAGGCACGCCCGCGGAATCCGGGCATACGCGTCGGCACAGAGGGCGTAGGGCTGGAGCACGTCGAGCCCGAAGTGCGCGAACACGCCGACCTCGCGGTCGCCCGCGTCGAGCCCCTGGACGAGGAACCGGCGCAGGCGCCCCGGCTCGATCCGCGGCAAGGCGTAGTACTCGTGCCCGCGATACGTGACCGGGGCGTAGTCGGCCATCAGCTCGTTCATCACATCGCCGGTGAGGAGCACCGGGCGCGGCTCGGTCGCGCCGATCGCGCTGCCGATCGCTGCGTTCACGAGCGCGCAATGGACGTTGAAGTCGCGCCAGTCCTGGCCACAGCACAGCGCGACGTCGAGGTGCGCGATCAGCTCGTCCGCCGTCGCCCGCACCACGCGCAGCGGGACGCGAAGATCGGCGGCGACTCGCCGCGCGTAGCGCAGGTCCTCGGGTTCGTCGCCGCCGTCCGCGAGCGCGAACGTCACCGCGGTGAGCTCGCCGAGGTGGCGCCGCGCCAGCGCCGCGATCGTCGTGCTGTCGAGGCCGCCCGAGAGCGTCACGTAGAGCGGACGGCCCGCGACCGCCGTGCGGATGCGCGCGAACGTGGCCTCGAGCGCGCGCTGGATGCCCCCGACGTCCTCGGCAGTGGGCGCTTGCTGGTCATCGTCGGAGAACGGCAGCGAGCCGTACTTGATCAGCTGGAGGCGACGCTGCGACGGAGCGACGCGAAGCAGGTGTCGCGATGGCACCGACCAGATCGCCGAGGCCGGGCATCCCCGGCGCACCAGATCGATCCAGAAGCTCGACGACACCACGCCGCCATGCGCATCGATCGCGAAGAACAGCTTGTTCACGCCCAGCGGGTCACGCAGCAGCACGTGTTCGTCCGCGGCGGTCTGATGCAACGCGAACTGACCCCACAGCCTCGCCGCGAGTGCGACGGGATCGCCGGCCCCGAGCAGATCGACCTCGCGCGCGAGATCGTCCGGCGGGATGAAGTGATCACCCATCCACACGAAGTCGGTCACCGCGTGCCGCACCTGTGTCATGCATGCCCCTTCGCTGCTGCATGGTGCAGCGTCTCGAGTGCTCGAGCGATCATCGCGTCGGTCGCGGTGAGCGAGATCCGGAAGTGACCGGGTTGGTGGAACAGCGTCGACGGCAACACGAGGGTGCCGCGCTCCGCCAGCCGCGCCGCGAACGCGAGGTCATCGGGATCCGGGGAGCGCGGATAGACGAAGAACGTCGCTGCCGGCGGCACGAGCTCGTAGCCGCTGCCCACGAGGGCGTCGACGACGCGCCGGCGTCGCGGCTCGATCGCGGCGAGCCACGACGGCTTCACGTCGAGCAGGCGGCGCACCGCACGCTGCATCAGGGCGGTCGGCGTGCAGAACCCCATCATCCGGCACGTGCGCTCGAGTAGCTCGGACACCGCGCGACCGCCGGAGATCCGCGGCGACACGGCGACGTAGCCGATGCGCTGGCCCTGGATCAGCAGGCTCTTGCCGAAGGAATAGATGACGCACGTGTCGTCGTACAGCTCCATCGGCGACGGCACCTCGACGCCGTCGGCGCAGACCTCGCGGTGACACTCGTCGCTGACGAGCAGGGGAGGGGAGTCGAGCGAACGCAGCATCGCCGCCAGGGCGGCGAGCTCGTCGCGCGTGTAGATCACCCCCGTCGGGTTCGCCGGCTGCGAGAACACCACGGCGCGGGTCGTCGGGCGCAGCGCCGCGCGCAGCCGCTCCAGATCGAGCCGCAGCGTGCGCGGATCCACCGGCACGAACACCGGGCGCAGCCCGAGCTGGACGAGATAGAGCGGGGTGTCCATCCAGCACGGCGTGATGACGATGACGTCGCCGCCGGTGCTCTCGCGCACGGCGCGGAACACCACGTTGAGCGCCGCCATCGCACCAGGCGTCAGGATCACGTCGCGATAGTTAAAGCGCCGGCCGTACCGCGCCGACAGCTTGTGCGCGATCAGGCGGCGCGTGATCGTGGCGCCACCGTACGGCGTGTACTGGAGACCGAGCATGCGATCGGACTCGAGCGCCTCGCGAAGCGCCGCCAGCACGACCGGATCCGGGCCGTCGTACGGGTTGGCGTACGCGAGATCGCAGGGACCGTGGCCGAACCGCAGCAACGCGTCGTGCTGCAGGCGATCGAAGTGCTCTTGCAACGAGAGCAGCTGCGCCAGCTCCTCGGAGAGTGGAGCGAACGTGCTCATCACGCGAGGCTCTTCCGATCGAGCTTGCCCGACGCCGTGCGCGGCAGAGACGCGTGCACGTGCACCGCGCGCGGCACCATGTAGCTCGGCATCTCCCGCCGGCAGAACGCGAGGAGCTCGTGCTCCGAGAACACCGATGCATCGCGCGGCACGACGTGCGCGACGATGACCTGACCGGCGACCGGATCCGGCACGCCCCGGACCGCCACCTCGGCGATCACCCCGGAGGCGTGCAGCAGCTCCTCCACCTCCTCGGCGCTCACGCGGTAGCCCTGACACTTGAGGAGCGCATCTCGCCTCCCCGCGAAGTACAGATAACCGTCCTCGTCGGCGCGCACGAGGTCGCCGGAGTAGACGACCCGATCGCTCGAGCCATCCGGCGCGAACGGATGCGCGCGAAACACCGCGGTGGTCGCCTCTGGATCGCGCCAGTAGCCGAGCGCCACCGTGGGGCCGACGTGGACGAGCTCGCCGACCTCGCCCCGCTGGCACGCGCGCCCGCAGTCATCGACGACGTAGATCTCCGTCTCGGGGATCGCGCGACCGATCGAGCCGGGCCGTCGCTCGACCTCCTCGGGCGGCAGGTAGGTCGAGCGGAACGCCTCCGAGAGCCCGTACATCAAGTAGATCTGCGTCGACGGCATCGCGCGCCGCCATCGCGCCACGAGCTCCATCGGAAGCGCGCCGCCGCTGTTCGTGACGTAGCGCAGATGAGGCCACGGCCGCGACAGCAGCGGTGAGGTGTGACCGAGCAGCTGCATCCACAGTGGCGGCACACCCGCCATGCCGGTGATCGCGTAGCGCTCGAGCGAGTCGAGGATATCGACCGGTGCGTGCGATCGCTGCAGGTACAGCGTGGCGCCGGCTCCGACCGAGGTCAGCAGCTGGTTCAGGCCGTAATCGAAGCTGAACGGCAGGATGCTGATGATCCGCTCGTCCCCGCGGATCCCGAGGTACCGCGTCACGATGCGCGCGCCTGCCAGCAGGTTGGCGTGCGAGATCAGGATCCCCTTCGGGCGGCCCGTGGACCCAGAGGTGTACAGGATCGCCGCGGGCTCGACGCCTCCCCGCACGATCGGCGGACGCCACCCGTGGTCATCGACCGGCTGCTCGGCATCCACCACGTCGGCCTCCGCGAGCGCGGCCGGATCGAGTCGCGCGAGCTTGCGCGCTGCGGAGACGACCAGCCGACTACCGCTGTGGCGCACGATGTGCTCGACCTGCCGCGATCGCAGCCCTTCGTTCACGGGGACCGCCACACCACCCGCGAGCCACGTCGCGTAGAGCGCGACGACCGATGCCGTCGTCTTGTCGAGGTAGATCGCGACGCGATCGCCGGGCTCGAGGCCGCGCCGTAGGAGCTCCACGGCGAGCCCCCGCGCCCGCGTCGCCAGCTCTCCGTACGAACACGTGCGGTCGCCGTCGACGATCGCTGCTACGTGCGTCGATCGATCCGCGCGCTCCATGAGCGGCGCCTCGATGCGGTGCACGACCTGGGGCTCGATCACCTCCGCCGCGTTCATCGTCGCGCGACGATGCAGGCGGTGTACCCGAGGCGCCCCGGCCCGGTGCACGGAATCATCGGTGCGCAGCGCGCAGCCGGGCTCGACGTGCTTCCACGCGCGTGGTTCATGCGCCCAGGGTGAGGCGGATTGTCGGGCGTCGTGCCGGCCTCAAGACTCTCGCCATGCAAAAGCAATCGATCTTGATCGCGTGGCTCGCGCTGGTGCCCGGTTGCTCGGATGACAGCCCCGTCGACGAGGACCTCCCCGGCACGATCCCACTCGATCTGGGCACCGGTGAGGATTCGTTCTGGATCGACACGGATGGCGTCGAGCCCGAGCTCGCCGGCTGCCACATCGAGTTCAGCGAGAGCAACTGCGACTTCGTCGCCGTATCGGCCCGCAACTTCGGCGAGTTCTGCCAGGAGGACGGGACCCTCGTCGAGTCCAACCCGGGCGCGGACCAGTGTCACACGCACGAGGACGACATCGGTCACCCCTACGTAGTGGACTGCAGCGCGTGGTGCACGGATACGCTGACGCTGCCGAACGGTGTGCAACGCGGCGTGGCATCCGCGACGGGTAGGTGCGAGGTGGTCGCCGACGTCCCCTGTAATGAAGGCGTGGTCGACTCCGCGCGCTGCGTCTGCGAGTAGCTCAGGCCGCCGACGCGTGCGCGGGCGCAAGATGTTCGACCCACTCCGCGAACGCGATCGCGAAGCTGTGTAAGAAGTGGCGCGTGCTGTCGACCTTGATCTTGCCCTCGTCGTCGAGCAGCTCCGTGACCTTCGAGATGTAGGCCTCGGGCTGCTGCATGCAGGGCATGTCGAGGAACACGAGGCTCTGGCGCAGGTGATGGTTTGCGCCGAATGCGCCGATGCTGCTTCCGGACACGCTGATCACCGCGCACGGCTTGCCGGCCCAGACACTCTTGCCGTAGGGACGCGAGCCCACATCGATCGCGTTCTTGAGCACGCCCGGCACCGAGCGGTTGTACTCGGGCGTCGCGAACAGCACCCCGTCGAGACCGCGTACGCGGTTGCGAAGGTCTACCCACGGCTGCGGTGGCGCCTCGTGATCGAGATCCTGATTGTAGAGCGGGAGATTCCCGATCTCGACGGGCTCGAAGCGCAGCGAGCTCGGGGCGAGCTCGACGATCGCGTTCGCGATCTTTCGCGTGAACGACTGTTTGCGAAGACTGCCGACGACCAGGGCGACGTTACGCATGACTTCTCCTGCTCGGAGGTCCTGCAGATGTCTCGCCAGGTGCGCGGCGGTAGCTCACGTCAGAGGTGTTCGCACGACCGTCACGGAGTCGCGCGGTAGATCGGCGAGCCCCACACCACGCGCTGCTGCTGCTCGGACGCCATGAGGCCAATGCCCCCGCTGGTGCCGTAGAACGCGGCCTGCATGATGTTGCGCGCGTCCGGACATGGGGAGGTTCCCTCGGGGCACTCCGGCGTGTCGGTCAGCGGATCGAAGTAGTTCCCCGGGCTCGAGGTGTGAAACAGCCCCATGAAGTGCCCGGCCTCGTGGACCATCGTCATGCCATCGGCCACGGCGGGGAAGCCCAGCGAGATGTCGACGACGACACCGGCGAGGTCGTGACCCGGTGACAGCGCCGCGCCTGGTGCGCCCGCACTGACGCCCCACACCGTCTGGCCGAAGATCTGCACGGCATCCGTCCAGACCATGTGGAGGGCGGGTTGGCCGTCCGGCGCAGAGGTCGAGCGGAGAGCGGCGACCCGCTCGCTATCGCTGGTGATCTCGGCGAACTCCGCGGGGAGCGCGACGTACTCCACCCGCCCACGACCGAGCCCCAACGTCTGTTCCAGCGTCGTGAAGAAGCTGTCGACGCGCGTGGTCACACATGGGTCATCGCCCGCGGTCGCGGCGGTGATCGCGTGAGCGGGCATCGGCTCGTCGATCACGAGCCCATCGGGGATGTAGATCCGGACGTCGAGCACGCCGCCGTGAAACTCTCCGTCCTCGGTTGTCCGGATCATCGCCCGGGCACGCGCGGTGTGACCGGCCTCGAACCAGAACGTCAGCTGCCAGGTGCCGGGCTCGACCGGCATGCCGGCCGGAGCGCTCGACTGCGGGATGGAGATCGCGGTCGCGCCGGTCGGCAGCGGACCGAGCTCGAACCCGCCGACGAACGCGAAGTCCTGGACGATCACCGCGCCCGAGGGCGAGGTCACCGTCTGCACTCCGACGCTCTCGTTCCCCACCGCGTTGTCCACGTCGAGGATCACGTGAAAGCCGAGGGCATGCGCCGGGATCTCGAGCGGCACCGCGACGCCGGACTGCACCGGCCCGAGGTCCACCACGGTCACGCCGGGGTTCGTCACGGTCGGGGCGTCGGTGGTGCCGGCGTCGGTGCCCACCTCGTCATCGCCGTTGCCGCCACCGCCACAGGCGGCGAGCACGGCGGTCACCAGCATCGACAGCTTCGTCATGGATCACGAGTACAGCGACGCACGCCTGCGACGCGAGGCCGCGACGCTCACCGCGAGTAGCGAACGTGCCGAGCGCGCACCTCTGCGACGTGCGAGGCCGCCACCTCGCAGGTGTCGCAGTCGAAGCCGGTGCGGTCTCCGCTCAGCAGCATCCTGTGAGCAGCCGCCACGACGGCACGGCTTACTGAACGGCGCATCCAGGCGAGAACAGGAGGATGCGCTGGGCAGCCGCCGTGCTCTTGCTTCTGCTCGTGGGGACCGCGAGCGCGGACGACGGGTACTTCTTCGAGGAGAGCATCGGAGGCGCGGCCTACCGCGGCGAGCTCGCTCGCTACGGCGGCGGCGCTCCAAAGTTTCAGTTCGGCGTCGGCGTGCGGCGTGGTGCGTGGACCGTCACCGGCTTCGGCGGCGCCCTGGTGCCCGACTTCTATGCGATCGACTGCTACGGCCCGGCGGAGTGCGCGGCCTTCGAAGCTCCATCGCCTGGGCTCGCGACGGGTGGGATCGACGTTCGCAAGCGCTGGCGGCTGCTCAGCCTCCAGCGCTGGGGACGCCCCGGTGTCTACGAACGGCCCGGTGTGTTCGTCGGCCTTCGCGGCGGGCCACGATGGTTCTTCGGCTACGACGCGCTCGACGGCTTCTCCGGCCCGGGGATCGGAGGCGCCGCGTCCGTGGAGGGCGATCTGTGGGTCATGGGCTACTTCGTCGACCTCGGGATCGACGTCATGAGGCTGCAGGGTCCCGAGGGAACCCTGCGCGGCAGCACGCCCTATCTCATCTTCGGCGCGAAGGTCGGCTGGCTGTAGGACGCGCCTCTTCAGGCGGACGCGAGCGGCAGCAAGATGCGGAACGTGCTGCCCTGGAGCGGAGTGCTGTCGACCTCGATGCGGCCACGATGCGCCTCGACGAGCCGCTTCACGTTGAACAAGCCGAGCCCCGTGCCCGGGATGGAGTCCTTGGTGTCGCGACGACGGAACGGCTCGAAGATGCGTCCCTGATCCTCTTTCGGGATGCCGTTGCCGTGGTCGACTACTTCGATCACGGCGTCGCTGTTGCTCGCCGAGACGACGAGCTCGATGCCGGCGTCCGACGGCGAGTACTTGATGGCGTTGCTGACGAGGTTCGTGATCGCCTGGCCGAGCCGGACCTCGTCACAGCGCACGACCACCGGCGCGGGCGGCGCGACGACGCTCACCCGATCGCGCGCTCCGGGCTCGAACAGATCGACCACACCCCGCGCGATGGCGCGCGCATCGTGTGCCGCGAACGACAGGTCGAGCGTGCCGGACTCGATCTTGGACATGTCGAGGAAGTCGCCGGTCATCCGCTCGAGGTGATTGATCTGGCGCGAGATGATCGCGAAGGTGCGCCGGAGCTGCGGCTCGGGCGGCAGCGGATCCGCAGGGTCGACCATGTCGACGGCCAGGCGGAGCGCGGAGAGCGGCGTGCGCAGGTCGTGCGCGATGCCGCCGAGGAACGCGTTCTGCGCCTCGCGTTGCGTCGCGATCGCATCGGCCATCTCGTTGAACCGCAGACTCATGTCCTGTAGCTCGAGCGGCCCGTCGACATCGGCGCGGACCCGGCGCTCGCCACGGCCGAACCGCCCGACGGTGTCCGCCAGCGAGAACAGAGGATGGAGCACGCGCCGCCGCAACCACAGCACGAGGCCGGTGGTGGTCGCGATGATCGCCGCGCCGAGGATGATGCCGACCAGGTTCGTGGTGCGGGTCCACGCGAGCGTGCGTGCCTGGACGGCCTTGGTCTGCGCGACATTGATCGTCACGAGATGCTCGAGGGCGCCGAAGGCTCGGCCCATCGCGACCTGGACATCCCCAGCGGGCGCGCTCGCCGGCATGCCCAGCAGCGCTTCGACGCGCTCGTTCGCGGTCACCAGTGCGCGCGCTTCCTGGGGGCTCGTGACGAACGTGCGTGCGAGCTCGAGCGAGGCGCGCAGATCGGCCTCGATGCCGCTGCGCACCACCTCGTCGGTGGCGAGCCGGTGCATGAAGAGGTTGATCTCCGCCTCCTCGAGCAGGCGGACGCTCTCGACGGTCGTCGCGAGCTCGGCGGTCTCGCGCTCGAGCACGCGCGTCGTCGCGATCAGCGCGCCCGCCGACGCGATGGTCAGCGACGCGAGGACGATCGTGGTGACCGTGAGCAGCTTGCGAAGACTTCCTGGAGGCTTCCCGGGCATGCTGACCAGGCCTACCCCGCAGTACACGGGGGAGCACGCGCGATCCTCGCGTCCACGAAATCCTCGCGCGCCGATGGACCGAGGCTGCGTGCCCATCATACGAACGATGGGTGTCGCGCACGCGCTGGTTGGGGGCCTATGTCCCGGCGAAGGTGAAACCGCTGTTCCGGTGGATCCTGCGCTGGCGCCGGCTGACCGGTCCTGCGCTGTTCGTGTGGAGCTTCGTGCTGCTCATCGCGCTCGGCACGGCTGGTCTCCTGCTGATCGAGGACCTGCAGGCAGGGCCGCCGCTCGGCGTGGTCGATGCGCTGTTCACCATCACCAGCGCGGTGTGCGTCACCGGGCTCGCCGTCGTGGACCTGAGCACGCACTTCACGACGACCGGGCAGGCATGGATCCTCCTGTTCGTCCAGCTCGGCGGCATCGGGTTGATCTCGCTCACCACGCTGCTCATCGGTGCGATGGGGCAGCGGCTCTCGCTGCGCTCCGAGATGCTCGCGGTGGCGCCGACGCGACGGCACGACCGGCCCGAGGTCTGGGAGCTGACGCTCGCGGTGACGCGGTTCTCGCTCGTCGTCGAGGCGATCGGGGCGGTGCTGCTGTGGGCCGTGTGGTCGTTTCGCATGCCGGTCGACGAGGCCGCCTGGCATGCGGTGTTCCACTCGGTGAGCGCGTACTGCAACGCGGGCATGTCGACATTCTCGACGTCGCTGATCGGGCTCCAGGACAGCTCGTTCACGCTGTGGATCATCTCGTTCCTCGTCATCGCCGGGGGCATCGGCTACCTGACGTTCGAGGAGCTCACGCGCTGGTTCCGCGCCTCGCGCGCGCGGCGGGATGGGCTGCGGATCCGGCTCGCCGGCGCGCCGCAGCGCCTGTCGAGCCACACCTGGGCGGTGGTCGTCACCTCCGCCGTGCTGCTGCTCGCCGGCTGGATCCTGTTCGCGCTGTTCGAGTGGTCCGACACGCTCTCGCAGCTGGGCGTCGTCGACAAGCTCTCGAACGCGTGGTTCATGTCCGTCACACCGCGGAGCGCCGGGTTCAACACCGTCGACTACACACACGTCGGCAATGACACCGCCGCGCTCACCATGATGCTCATGCTGATCGGCGGCTCGCCTGGGTCCACCGCCGGCGGCCTCAAGACCACGACGATCGCCGTCCTCGTCGCCCTCGGCCTGTCGCGGTTCCGCGGCCGGCGCTACGTCGCGATCCAGGACCGCGCGATTCCTCAGGGCACCGTCGAGCGCGCCGTCGGCATCGTGCTGCTCGCACTCTTCGTGCTCGCCATCTCGTTCTTCACGATCAACGCGATCGAGGCCGTCGGCATGGACTCCACTGAGGCGCGCGGGCACTTCCTGCCCATCATGTTCGAGTCGGTCAGCGCGTTCGCGACCGCAGGACTCTCGATGAACTACACCGCGGAGCTCGAGCTCCCCTCCAAGCTGCTCGTGGCGCTGACCATGTTCATCGGGCGCGTCGGCCTGTTCTCGTTCTTCACCGCCGTGATGTTGCGGCGCGCACAACCCCCGGCCTTCCAGCGTCCCGCACAGGAAGACGTGATCGTCGGATGACGAGGAGCACCTCATGAGTCGGTACGTCGTGATCGGCCTCGGCAACTTCGGCACCGTGATCTCTCGCCGGCTCTACGAGCTCGGGCACGAGGTCATCGCGCTCGACACCAACCCAGGCGTGGTCGACGCGCACGGCCCTTACACCACGCGAGCGATCGTCGGTGACGCCACCAAGCGCGAGGTCCTCGAGGAAGCAGGCGCGGAGGGCGCCGACGCCGCCATCATCTCGATCGGCGAGAACCTCGGCGCCTCGATCCTCGCGCTGCTCGCGATCCGCGACCTCCGGGCCAAGGCGACCTACGTCAAGGTGCTCTCCGAGGACCACGCCCGGATCTGCGAGGCGCTCGGAGTCACCGACACCGTGTTCCCCGAGCAACAGGCCGCGACCAACCTCGCGTCGCGCATCACCTCGAGCAAGCTGCTCCACTACACCGCCTACGGCGAGCAGTTCGGCATCCAGGAGATGGCCGTACCGACGTCGTGGGCCGGCAAGACCCTCAAGGAGCTCGAGCTGCCTCAGCAGTACCAGGTGCAGATCGTCGCGATCCATGACCTGCTCCTCGACACCATCGCGGTGCCGCAGCCAGGCCGTAAGCTGACGCCCTCCGACACGCTGCTGGTCGCGGGGGCGCCGGCGCAGCTGGAGACGTTGACGAAGCTCGGGTAGCGAGCAGGACGGTGCCGGCGGGCATCAGCGCGGAATCGACACGACGACCGTCGCGCCGTCGGTGCTATCGGCGGTCCACGAATCCTCGCCGACGCGCAGCGTGCCTGTGAAATCAAATGCCACCCCTGCGCGGGTGCCGGACGGATCGGTGGCCACGCGTCCGAGCGTGCGCCCGTCGACGGTGCCCTCGCCCTGGAGCAACTGGAGCCACTGGCGCCTACTTGCGCCGTCGTACCCCGCGATGAACGCGTCGGAGCTGCCCTCACTCGTCACCGCGAGTCCCCCGAGATCCGCGCTTCCCGAGAACCTCCCGGCGAGCACCACGCCATCGGGCGGGTAGGTCGCGACGCCGTAGGCGAGATCGCTGCCCGCGCCGCCGAACGAGGTCAGCCACGCCGCGGCGCCGGTCGTGACGTCGAAGCGCGCGAACCAGCCGTCCTCCGCGCCGACCGCGGTCGCCGTGTGACCATCGATCGCGATCGTGCCGAGGAACTCGCCGCTCGCGATGCAATCACCGTTGCTCGCGACCGCGATCCCACCGGTCCCCGCCGGGGCGCCGAGCGTCGCGATCCACCGTAACGAGCCATCGGCTTCATACTTCGCGACCCACGCGCTGGCGGCCGGTCCTACTGGGGCGATGGGCCCGCCACCGAAGTCGGTCGTCCCCGCGAATCTTCCGCCGGCGCAGAACGAGCCATCGGCGGCGATCGCGACGTCATTGACGTAGACGTCGCTGGCGCCCGCCAGCCCGCGACTCGATACGCCCTCGCCGGCGGCGTCGCTGACGACCAGGAACCCGCTGTCGGACGCGGAGCTCGGCAGGACACCATCCCCGAAATCGACCGATCCCCCATACACGCCTCCCATGATCGATCGCGTCGCTGTCGCGGCGAGCCCGCGGAGCTGGACGTTCTGGGTACCGCCGAACACGCGTGCGGCGAGCCTCTGACCATCAGCCGCGAAACGGAGACGCAAGGCGTCCTGCCCACTGCCCGAGGAGACGCCGCTCGGGTCGAGCAACGTGCCGGAGAAGTAGCCACCGGCGAGGAGTGAACCATCCGGCAGC
Organism: Kofleriaceae bacterium; assembly: GCA_035539815.1. GTDB lineage: Bacteria > Myxococcota_A > Polyangia > Haliangiales > Haliangiaceae > JABFXX01. Next base: position 20,361 of record DATLHR010000592.1, on the reverse strand, counting down.
CAGGTGACGTCATGGCCGATGCCGATCGTCGACGCGCCGCTCGCATACAGCCAGCGCGCCGAGCCATCCAGATCGATGACCGTGACGAGCATGTCCTCGCCGTTCGATGCGATGGACGTCGCGGTGCGACCACCGATCTGGACCATCGATTCGAACGTACCGGTCAACGCCAGGCTACCACTGTCGTCGATCGCGAGATCTTGGAGCCGCTCGATTCCCGGGCCGGTGGCGTGCACGACCTGTGTGCCGCCCTCGTGAAGATCGCCTCGATCGGCGTCGCGCGGATCGAAGTCGAGCCGGCCGCACGCGGAGAGGCATGTGACGAACGCGACCGCGCGGAGCACGTCGGAATCGTACTTCGCCCCGAGGAGGCGCCGCGACGATCACGAGGCGAGAAGCGTAGGCGCGAGCCTCCGGGCGCGCGTACACTGCGGGCCCATTCACCACGCGAACTGGAGGTACCCTGGTGAGTCTTCTGGATGCTGCCGCCCTGATGCTGACGCTCGCGGCGTGCCTCGGTCTGTTCAATCATGCGGTGTTGAAGCTGCCGTTCGCGATCGGGCTGCTGGTGAGTGGGCTGATGGCGTCGCTGATCGTCGCGAGCATCGACTACCTCGTTCCCAGCATCAACATCGGCGTGCAAGCCAGCAAGCTCGTCGAGGATCTCGACTTTCCGAACACCGTGCTCAACGGGATGCTCGCGTTGTTGTTGTTCGCGGGCGCGCTGCAGACCGACCTCAGCAAGCTCCGGGAACGGCTCGTCACGATCGTCTCGCTCGCGTCCGTCGGCGTGCTGATCAGCGCGATCGCGGCGGGCTTCCTCACCTATGCGGTCCTGCAGCTGCTCGGCATCGACGTCCCGTTGATCTGGTGCCTGGCGTTCGGTGCGTTGATCTCTCCGACCGATCCGATCGCGGTGCTCGGCGTGATGAAAGCAGCGAAGGCACCCAAGGCGCTCGAGACCAAGGTGATCGGCGAGAGCCTGTTCAACGACGGTACCGGCGTCATCCTGTTCACGATCTTCGTCGGGGTCGGCACGGCGCTCATGCACGGTGGCGAGGCGGCGGCGGACCAGGCCGTCAGCGTCGCGGCGGTGGCCCGGCTCCTCGCGCAAGAGATCGTGGGCGGCATCGGGCTCGGGCTGGTCGCCGGCTACATCTGCGTCCTCGGGATGAAGCCCATCGACGAGCCGAACCTCGAGGTGATGATGTCGGTCGCGACGGTCTTCGTGATCGGCGCGGTCTCCCTCGAGCTCCACCTCTCGGGCCCCCTCGCAGCGGTGTCCGCAGGCCTGTTCATCGGCAACCGCGGGCGGATGAACGCGATGAGCGAGGCGGTGGCGAACGCGCTCGACGTCGTCTGGCACTTCGTCGACGAGATGCTCAACGCCTTGCTGTTCCTCCTCATCGGACTCGAGGTGTTCGCCATCGATGGCTCGCAGCAATACCTGCTCGCGGGCGTGGTCATGATCGTGCCCGTGCTGGCCGCGCGCTTCATCGGCGTCGCGATCCCCATCGCCGTCCTGCGAAAGCTCAGGCACCGGCTCGATGCCGGCACCATCCGCATGCTCACGTGGGGCGGACTCAAGGGCGGCGTGTCGGTCGCGCTGGCGATGAAGCTGCCCGCGTTCGAGGGGCGCAGCGTGATCTTGACGATCACCTACATCATCGTCGTGTTCTCGATCATCGTGCAGGGGCTGACCGTCGGCCGGCTGATCCGACGGCTCTACCCGGCGGGCATCCCGTCGGACGCGGGCGACGACTCCGCGCCGGCCCACTCCTCGCACTGACGGTGCGAACCGGTTAGCGGTTCGCGCCCTGGGCGATCCAGTCGAACAGGATCTGGAAGTCCTGCGGGTGGAGATCGAAGTGGGTCGGCTGGTTCTGATCGTCCGCCGTGTCTGGCGTCGTGTTCTGTGGGGGCATGCGGCGATCGCCGTGCCCGCCGAAGCGCTTGCCTCCCTTGCCGAACCACTTGAGCCCCTCGGCCGACGCGCCGCGCTCTTCGTCGGGGCGCGTGCGGCGCGCGATCGGCGACAGCGCGGGGGCGCCGGGCTCGACCAGGTACTCGGACTCGGTGCTCGCGGCGCCAGCTTCGGCCAGGGTGAGGTCGTAGTTCACGAGGTCGTCGTACGTGACGAGCTTGATCGACGCGGCCTCGCCGTTCTCCGCGTGGCAGTCGAGGCAGCCTTCGAGCAGGGGCTTGATGTCACGGTCGAAGCCGCGCGCGACGTGCTTCTCGGGCGCGCCGAGCCCCGCGGGCAGCGTCACCGGCGCTCCGCTCGCGTCGATGCCCGCGGCGCCGGCGTAGCGCTGATCCTCGACGCCCGCGACGACCACGAGCGGAGCGGTCGGGACCTGGTCGAGCTCGACCGTGACGTCGCCATCGATGGCGGAGACCGGCTTGCCGTCTTGGCGGCGGTCGCGCACGCCGTCCGACATGAAGCCGTTCTCCTCGCCGGTGTCCGCAGGCGCCAGGTGGGACGGTTGCCCGGCGATCGCCGCGGGCAACATCCGGCGACGGCTCTTGCGCTTGGAGTCGGGATCCTTGAACGCGGAGAACGCTTCGAGCTTTCCGTTCGCGAGCGTGTACAGCCAGAGGTCGGTGCGCACCGGCGCGCCGTTGTCGCGCACAGAGATGCGAAGGGTCGAGCCCGTGCGCGAGAGCTGGACGCTCAGCGCCGTCTCGTCGACCTGCGCGCTGCGCGGCGTGGGTTGCTCCGGCGAGTGCGTCGCGGTGCTCCCGCCGCAGCCGAGCGAGAGGACGACGAGGCTGGCGATAGCCGAGACGACGGAGGTACAGCGGGACATGTGCGGCGCAGCGTAGCTCGGGCGACGACTCCGCGCATGGCCAGCCCCTCGCACGGAGTATGATTCGCCGGCTTCTCGTGCGTCGTCCCCGTCACCGTCGGCCCCTTCGCCTGCGAGCGCTACTGCATCTGCAACGACTTCGCGCCCGACACCAGCGTCCCTTCCGCGTGTCGGTGAGAGCGTCGTGGTCGGCGTCGCGATCGCGGGCACCGCGCGCCGCACCGATCACGGCGGCGGCGCAGCTACGGCGCCGGCCGCTCGCGAACGGTGACGGCGCCAGACTTATTGAACCGGAACGTACGTTCGATCTTCTCGTCGGGAGCACCGACGGACTTGGCGATGCGCCAACCCGTCGTGACCACCACGATCGTGCCGTCCTTGTCCGTCGTGACCAGCGGCTCGGCGATGCCCAGGCGAGGCGCGCCGACTTCATCGACGTAGTGCCTCGCGAGCGCGAGGCGAATCTCCGCCGGCGCGTTGCTCCACCCGGCGCGTGCGAGGACTGCGCGCGGATCGATGGTGGGTTGAAACCGACAGTCGATCATCGCCCCCACCGGCTGGCAGCCGCTCACGCCACGCTCACCGATGGCCACGACGCCCGGGAAGTGGAGCGCGCGCGACGTGCACGCTGACGCCTCGGCGAAGCTCTTCTTGCGCTGCTTCTCGTAGGCCGCGACGAGCCCGGCGTGCGTGGTGCACGCGGTGACGCGGGGCGCCGGTGCGAGTTGCTTTCCCGCGTGATGGTAGAGCGACGTCGACACCATGCCATCGACGTAGGTGTCGGCACGCGAGAGTTGGCCGCCTTCGTCGAAGTGGTGCCAGGTCCCCTGGGGGTTGCCTGTGGAGAATGCGCCCTCGGTTCGCTTGTGTCCGTTCGCGTGCCACTCGGTGTGCTTGCCTTCGGGCCGCCCCTTCACCAGGTCGTACTCTCGTGCCTTGTGGCCGTTCGGGTGCCAATCGATCACGTGCCCCGTGCCGTTCACGACCGACACGCGGCCGAGCGGCGCGCCGAGCTCGTCCCATGCCTCGACGTCGCCTGCGGGAACGCCGCCGCTGCCGAACGTGCCTTCGCGCGCGCGTTGCCCGTTCTCGTGCCACCGCACGCAGCGTGATTCGAGCGCGGCGGTCTTGATGCACTCCATCCGCTTCTGCCCGTTCGGGTAGAAGTGTGCGTGCGCGCCGCGCAGGTCGCCGTTGACGTACGTGCCGAGCTGGACGACCTGACCATGCTTGTCGAGCTCGGCCCACGGACCATGTGCCTTCGCGCCGAGCTTGCATTGCACGCTCGTGCCCGTGCGCTCGAGGACCGCGCCGGCGGGACAGGCCGCGTTACCAGCCGTCCAGAAGGCGATCTCGGGGAGCGCCGGCAGGCTCCCGGGAACGGGACCAAGCTCGACGCGCACGAGCTTCCCCGCGACCGAAAAGCGGTAGCTCTCGATGCCATGTGGGAACGGCGAGGTGACGGGGAGAACGTCGGCGGCGGACAGCAACGAGCTCGCGACGAGCCTCACGACGACGCCGCCGTCGGCGGTCGACTCGGCGCGCGTCGAGCTCCGCCGGTTCTCGATCTCGGCAACGTAGTTGCGCGCGAGCGCGGCGCGATTCGCCGCGTCCGCCTGCTTCCAGCCGGCGCGCTCCAAGAGCACGGCGGCGTCGAGAGGACCGCGCACCTGACAATCGAGGACGAGCTCCCAGCTGACACATCCATGCGGAGCCTGCGTGCCGACGAGCACCGCCGACGGAAAGAACGGAGTCCTGTGGACGCAGGTCGTGGGAAGCGGACGCTGCGTCTGTTGTGCGTACGCGGCCGCGAGTCCTGCCTCGGTCGCACACGTGCCGAGCGCCGCGGGGGGCGCGAGCGGCACGCCGGCCTGGTACGGCACCGACGCGACGAGGAGACCGTCCGCGTACGCATCGCGCCAGGTGATGCGACCGTCGCTGCCGTACGTGAACCAGTCGCCGGTTCGCTCGTCGTCGAGGTAGGCCCCCGTCAGGGTTCGGATCCCTTGCTCGTTCCACATCGTGTACGAGCCCTGTGCCTGGCCCTTCACGTACTCGACCTCGGAGGCCTTCCGTCCGTTGGGGTGCCATTTGAGGACGCGCCCGCTGCCCTGCGTGATCGTGTACGTCCCGATCTCTCGCCCGCGATCGTCCCATGCGCGGATCAGCCCTTCGGGGACGCCGTTGATGTACGCCCCCTCGAGGCTCTTGGTTCCGTTCTCGTGCCAGCGCGTGAACGGCCCCGTCCTCCGGCCATCGACGAGCCTCCGTACCTCGTGGCGCGCGCCACTTGGATAGAACGTCTGCTCGGTGCCCTGGTCTTCGCCGTTCACGGCGGTGCCGATGCGCTCGAGCTTCCCCTGCGCATCGAACCGCGCCCACGGACCGTGCGTGCGACCGTCCTTCTCGCAGCTCACTTCGACCCGACCCGGCGTACCGACCAGGGTCGCGCCCTCGGGACAGGCCGCATCGCCCTGCTGCCAGAAGTCGCGAGGAGGGAGCGGTGGCTCGAGCATCCGCCGTTCCGCCGGAGGAGCTGCGCTGGTCGCGGGCGAACGGGGCTCTCCGGCGGGTGTAGAGCACGCGGCGACGACGAGCAGGAGCGCCAGCGTGCGACTACGAACGAACGTCATCGGGTAAGTCTAAGCGACCCACGACGACGGTGTGTGCGGCAGCGGAGCTCCAATCACGCACCCACGGGCCTCGGCGACCACCGTGCACGGACGACCAACTCGGCGCACTCGCGCGCAGGGTCGTCGCACGTCTGCCTTGATCTGAGGCCCCGAGGAGTGGCGACGCGCCCCCGCGCGTGATCACCGCACCGGCGGGCGGAAGCCGTGCTCGACGACGGCGGGTCGGCGCTCGTCGGTGAACGGGTCGAACGCGGACGTCTTCGCGACGGAGACGCCCACGACGCCGCGCTGGAACGGCAGCCGCAGGTTCGCCCAATCGTCGTGGTCGGTGAGGTTGGCGTCGACCGCGCCGTTGTGGTTGACGTCGAACGCCGAGCTGGCGATCGAGCCATCGCAGTTGAAGTCGACGCTCGTGCTCCCCGGGCGGCGCAGGCCGGCGCCCTCGACGAGCGCGCTCTCGTTCAGGGCCATGCCGGTGCCGCTCGAGAAGTCGAGGACGTAGGTCGTGGTGTACGAGCTGTTCGTCAGCTGCGTCTCGTTCGCGATGCCGCAGCTGCCGCCGCCGCGGAGCAGCACGTCGTACGCGTAGCGATCGCCCTCGGCGGTGCCGATCGTGGGCAGCCCGCTGAACGCGTACAGGTAGTTCATCACGGAGACGTAATTCGGCTTGTAGTTGTGCGCGTCGGCGCCGCCGTGGTCGAGGCCGAGGTTGTGCCCGAGCTCGTGCATCAGCGTCGCGGCTTGGTAGTTGATCAGGCGGTTCGTGTGGGCGGCGGTGTCCGTCGTCAGGCCGGTCGCGCCGAGGGTGACGAGGACATCGTTGCCGCCGAGCTCGCCGGTGCCGCCGTTGCCCGGCTCGCCGTTGACGGTCAGCGTGTTCCCGAAGATCGCGTAGTGCGCGACCGCGTGCAGCCGCACGTCCATGTGCTGCGCTTTCAGCTGGTAGAGGTTCGCGCGCGCATCGGCGAAGTCGCCGAGCTCGATGCCCGCGGTGAACGGCAGGCTGTTGCCGCCGCCGAGGTTGAACGCGACCGGATCGAACGCCGCGGCGTACAGCTCGCCGACGTCGAGGTGCAGCGTGATGCCGTGCGCGGCGAACACCTCGACGACCTTCGCGAGTGCCTCCGCCCGCGGCGTCACGCCCGGATCGCTCGACGTCATGTAGTCGATCTCGACGAGGATGTCGCGCTGGTTCGTGCGCACACCCATCGCGAACAGATCGAGCCCCGCAAACGTGCCGCCCGCGACCTCGGCCTGGTCGGGGATGCCGTCGAGGTCGGCATCGGTGTCGTCGGTGATGTCGTTCGGGCCGCCGGGCGTCGCGAACGCGCGGAGCTGGAAGTCGGCGGCGGTGTTGGAGTCGCTCGCGTCGACGCCGCGGGCGATCACCGACCCGTAGGTCGAGGTCGACGGCACGGCGGGGCCGGTCCCGGTCCACCCGATCGTCGCCGGCATGGTCGTGTCGTTGCCGAGGCGCACGAAGTCGACCGTCTTCGTCGACTTGGTCAGCTCGAGGAAGCCCTTGTCCTTCCAGAACGGGACGACGCCGCCGTCGACGACGTGAAGGACGTTGCGGCCGTCGGCGAAGTCGTCGGTCGCGCGGCCGCGGACGATCGCGTAGCCGCCGGGCGGTACCTCGTAGCTCGGCAGCGCGACCTCGAGCGTCGTGTTGGCGCCGCCCGTGCGCGGGACCGCGCTCGCGCGCAGGCGATACGCCGACAGCTGCTCGGCCTCCGTCGGCGACGTGTTGTGGACCTCGAACCAGCAGGGCACGTTCGCGAAGTAGCAGGTGCTGATCTCGGTGATCCGCAGCGTGCCGACCGAGCACTCGACGATCACGTCGGTGACGTCGTCGTCGCTGACCGTGCCGCTACCATTCGTGACGGTGCACACCTGCTCCGGCGACGACGGCTGAGTCACGACGGTGACGGCGTATGCGGTCCCGGTCGTGCGCGGCGCCGTGAACGCGAACGTCTGATCGGCGGTGATCGCGAGCGTCTCGGTGCCGTCGCTGATCACGAGGCCGGAGCCAAGCACGTTCGCGACGCGGCCACCGACGGTGAACTGCGCGCGCGCATCGATCGCCGGAGCATCCGGCGCCCCCGAGCTCGAGTCCTTGCATCCGGGGAGCGACGCGACCGCTATCACCACCAGCCATGGTCCACGCATCGGGCCAATGTATCGAAGGCGGCGGCGCACTGCCACGCCGGCGCGCGGCGTTCGCGGACGCCGGTCGCGACAGCGATCGGACCGAGGCCGCGCTCGCGATGAAGAGGAGCCCGCCGCTCCGAGATGATTGACGGTAGCGCGCGTCACACACCGGAGGGGCCGAGCGTCGTGTGGCGGGGCGCTGCCGTTGACTCTCGTGGAGAGGAGACCGAAGATGCGCGGTCCTCACACCTCAGGAGTTCGCGACGTGAAGAAGTTGTTCATGTACACGTGGTGGGTGGCGATCGTGCTGGCGGCCGGGACGGCCTGCAAACTAAACACCGGAGCCTCGGGTTCGACGTTTCCCGATGGCAGCGGCGGGGCAACCGCGAGCGGCGCGGGCGCGGGTGGGGCTGCGAGTGCGGGCGCGGCCAGCTGCGATACACCGGCAGATCACTGCTTGCGGCCGGATGATGTGCTGGTCTCCGAGCCGTTCGCGAGCAACTACGTCGCCGCGCATGTCGGCAAGCAGACCGCACCACCGAACTCGGCCGGCGAGGCGACCTACATGATCCTCGCGGATGGTTCGACGAAGACGAGCCGGGTCGCGTATCGCAGTCACCGCGCGGCCCCGGCCGAGATCGCGGTCGGCGCGCTCGTCGCCGTCCACGACGCGACGGAGAACAACGTCTATCGCGCGCCTGCCAACCGGCAGGAGGCGACCAGCAACAGCTGGTTCGTCGCGCGCATCGTGAGCGTCGATCCCGTGCCACAGGGCCACGTGATCGTGTCCGGTGGCTACACCGTCGCGCTCGATGCCCTGCGCATCATCGACGGTGACACGGGCCCGCGGATCAACGCGCCCGGGGCCGAGGATGCCGCGTTCATCAAGCCCGATCACTGGATCGTCAGCACGGATCCGCTGCCGAGCCAGAGCTACATCGGCGCTCGCCTCGCGCTTGCGATCCAGCCGCCGTCCCCGGCGACGCGCAACGAGGGCGAGTTCCTGATCACGGGCACCGGCGAGGTCGTCTGGCACAAGCACGCGTGGCGCAGCCGGCCGGCGGCCCCCGCGGACGTGAAGCTCGGCGCACACGTGCTCGTGTTCGATTCGACCACCGACAACGTCTATCGCGCGCCCACGTCGCGCACCGAGGCGATCACCGGAAGCTGGTTCATCGCGAAGGTCACGGACACCAGCGAGGCGTTCAAAGGCGTGGTCACCGTCGCGGGTTCATACCGCGCCGAGGTCAACGGGCTGCGCGTCCTCGTGAAGTAGCCGCCGCCCGCGTGCGGGCAGCGAGCGAGCGCAAGCCCCCAACGACGAAGAGCCCGCGATGCGGGCTCTTCGTGTTGGAGATTGAGGGGTTCTTAGAGGACGCGAACGTTCTCTGCGCGCGGTCCCTTCGGTCCGCGGCCCTCGTTGTACGAGACCTTTTGCCCCTCGCGGAGCTCCTCGAACCGGACACCCTCGACAGCGGACATGTGGAAGAACATGTCCGGCCCCGAAGCCGTCGCGATAAATCCGAAACCCTTGTCCGTCAAACGCTTGATCGTACCCTCTGACATCGTCATTTCCTCAGTAAGCACTAGCTGTGACTCCACTCGAAGGACCACGCTGGTCCGATAGCCCGAGCGGAGCGAGCACGATATGTGACCGATCTTGCGCCGCATGTCGATGAAAACCTTCATGGGCCGCTTTCGTGCGCTTCGTCCCATTACCTGCTATCGGTGGTCATGATCTCGAGCAGTCGCGCGGCGCGTGTCGTTCTTCGCCCCGACACGCCGTTCAACGGCATCAAGGTGTTCTCGGCGACCTTGTTCAACGATCGCCAGCAGCTAGGCGAGCGTGTAACTGCTTGGATCGCGGAGAATCCGCAGAACGAGCTGACCGAGATCCAGGTCACGCAGTCGAGCGATGCAGCCTTCCACTGCGTCGCGCTGACGCTGTTCTATCGCTCCGCGTAACACGACCACCAAGCGTCGGCCTTGCGCGACGAGCGCAGTGCGCGTGCCTCGCTTGCCGCGACTACGAGGCTCGCTAGCCTACGGCGTGCCCCGCGCTCGACGCTCTACGAGCACGCTCCGCGGATCACCGTCCGGCGAGACGCTGTTGCGCGTGGCGCCAGTGGCGGGACGGTCGCTCGCGACGGGCCGGCAGTCAGCGCTCTACACGATCGTTGTCGTCGAGAGCGGGGCCGGGACCTGCCACGTCGATGCCGGCAGCTACGAGCTGACCGCACCCACCGTCCTGTTCGCGACGCCGCTCCAGATCGTGCGGCTCGCGGTCAGGGGCCTACGCGCGACGGAGCTCCAGTTTCACGGCGACTTCTACTGCATCGAGCTCCACAAGGAGGAGGTCGCGTGCAATGGCGTGCTGTTCAACAACGGTTATGACGTGCCGTGGATCGCGCCATCGCCCGACGAGATGGCGGAGCTGACGAGGATCACCGCCGACATCCAGCGCGAGCTCGACGCGGCAGCGCCATCGCCCGCCGTGCTCACCGCGTATCTACAGCTGTTCCTTGCACGGGCGAGTCACATCAAGGGCCAGACCCTCGCAATGCATCCACCGCGCGACCCCGTGATGGTCCAGTTCCGGGCGTTACTCGAGCGCCATGTCCGCGACAACCTCAAGCCGAGCGACTACGCATCGCGTCTGCACCTGACCGGCGGAGCGTTCGCGCGCCGCTGCAAGCGGGTCTACGGCAAGACGCCCTCGGCGCTGATCCAGGAGCGGACGATCCTCGAGGCGAAGAAGCTGCTCCACCTCACGCGTGCACCCATCAAACAGATCGCGGTGGCGGTGGGGTTCACCGACGAGCACTACTTCAGCCGCTTCTTCAAGAAGCTCACCCGTGTTTCGCCACAGCGGTTCCGCGACCAGACGGGAATCTCGATCGTGGCGGATCTGTCCACGCAACGGCCCGATCTGTCCATGGGCGGGCGCGCCGAGGCTGCCTAGAACGAGGGTCTTCCCCACAGGAGATCCGATGCTCGACGCCCCCTCGCACCGCCCCTGGTGGCTGTCACTGCTGCACGCGGCCGCTCGCCGGCAACGCACCTTCGCCCACGGTGTGCGGATCGCGATCTTCGTGATCATGGCTTGGATCGGTGCGCTCAAGTTCGTGCCGTATGAGGCCGACGGCATCGTGCCGTTCGTCGCGAATAGCCCGACGATGTCGTTCTTCTATGAGTTCGAGCCGCCCGAGTACGCGTCACACATGAATCCCGAGGGCAAGCTCGTCGAGGCAAACCGCGCGTGGCACGAGGCGAACCACACGTACGCGTTCGCGAAGGGCCTCGGTCTCGTGATCATCGGGATCGGCGTCGTGTTGCTCGCGGGGATCGTGTCACCGCGGCTGGGCCTCGTGGGTGCGGTGCTGACGATCGGCATGTCGATCGTCACGCTGTCGTTCCTGATCACGACGCCCGAGAGCTGGGTGCCCGCGCTCGGCGACGCGCACCACGGGTTCCCATACCTGTCCGGACGCGGGCGGCTCGTCGTCAAGGATCTGATCATGCTCGCGGGCGCGCTTGTCTGCCTCTCCGACAGCGCGCGTATGTACCTCGAGCAAACGCTAGGGCCGCCCGAACGCGCCAGACGGTTGGTCGATGCCAGGCCAGGGACCTGAGTCAGGGACTTCGTTGCGGCGGATCGGTGCGGGAGCTCCGTCCAAGGGGGCCGGGGCGCCCGAGCGGGGGCGCGCGCGCACAGCTTGCTACGGACACGCGGCCGGCGGCCCGGTGCGGACGAGCGTCGCCGTGAAATCCTCCTCGCAACAGACGGTTCCGCTCGAGCTGGTCATCGCCGTGATCGTGCCTTGATAGTCGAAGCGCATCGCGCCTTGGTTGATCGTGGCCGTCCCCTGGAGCCAAGCCGAGCCCTGGATGTCATTGCCAAACGAGAACTCGGTCTGCTCGGGGAGGATCTCGATCTGGTTGTTGCAGACCGGGCCGAACGTGGTCAGCGATCCCTCGCAGCCCGATGTCGGACACAACACGAACGCACGCTTGGCGTACAGCCGCCCCGTCGACGAGACCACGAGCTCGACGGTGTTGCCGGCGAGGCCGAAGATGAGATCGTCATTCACGTAGGTGCCGGCCGGCAGCGCGACGGGCACGTGGATCACGTCGCAGCCGCGGAGGTCGCGCCCGGCCTCGCGCTCGATGACGCGATCGATCGTGACCGGTCCCTGCACGCTGTTGATCTCGGCGAACCAGATGTCCTTGCCGTCCTCGCACGGCAGGTAGTACGAGCCGGCGATGCCGACGTCGTAGTCGTGCCCGGCGACGAGCTTCCCCGCGACCGTGCGCATGAACGTCGAGCTCTCGGTCTCGGTGCGCTCCCAGAACACGATCTCGTCGGTGGCGCGATCGCGAATGACCACGAACCACGTCGTCGGCCACGGATCTCCACTCGTCGGGAGCCTGCCCGTGAGCTTCAGCGTGAGATCGAACGGCCCCGACGCAACCACGCCGTCCGAGGGACCACTCGCGTCGGGATTGCTCGCCGGATCACCACACCCGATGACGGCGAACGCCGCGACCACGACGAGCCCGAGCGCCTTCATCGCGCACCTCCGGCACGCGGCACACCTCGCACACCGTCCTCCTCGACCCAGAACACGTACTGCTCGTTGAGTGCGAGCTCGGAGGAGGCGACGCTGCCCTCGACGAGCGCGACGAACGCGGCCGATGCGCGGTCGTAGCGGTAGACGCCGCCGCCGGTGAGCATGTAGAGGTCGCGCGCGTCCGCGGCCATTCGCGGCCCGTTCCCCCCCAGCGGCAGATCGCCGAGCCGCGTCTTCACCAGCTGATCGCCCGAGGTCTGCGGCCGTGCGGCCATCTCGTTGACGACGAGATCGATCGGGCCGGAGGAGTCTGCGGCGTACACCTTGGTGCCGTCGGAGGCCAGCGACTCGGGCAACCAGCCGTCGACGCCGCCCGCTGCGGTCGTGAACGCGAGCTGCTGCGTGAGGCTCTCGTTGTAGACGCGAACGTCGAAGTAGCCATAGTCCGCGTAGTCCTGCACGACCCACAACAGGCTGCCCGCCATCAGCAGCTCGCTCGGCATCTCGAGCGCACGCGTCGTCTTGTTCGCGCCGGCCCACGACATCCCGACGACGCTGCTCCCATCGGGGACATAGACGCGCGTCGCCGACGCCGCGAGCCCCCGGCCGAGCTGACTCCCCGAGTGCAGCGTCGCGCGGCCGGAGCCGTCGGTCTTCACGGTCACCAGCTTGTTCGACGTGACGGCGAAGAGTTGATCGCCGACGCGCGCGAGCTCGTTGGCGTACTCGCCGGTCACGAGCACCTGATGAGCGCCGCCGCTCAGGGGATAGCGTCGAAGCTCGGTGCCGACCCACACATAGACGGCCTCGTCGTCCGCGTGCATCGCCTGGGGGGACGCATCCAGCGGGATCGTGATCTCCGGCAGCGCCGGCACGCCATCAACGCCTCCGCCATCCGGGGACGCAGTCTCTCCAGGGTTACCGCACGCGGCAGCGACGACGAACATCCAAGACCACGATCTCGCTTCGAGCATGCGCGTCGCCTCAGCAACCAGAGGGCCAAGTCACAAGTGTGTGCAGTTCCCCGAGTTGGCGCTGACGGGCCGCTTCGGCGTTCACACCGTCGACGCTGCTCGGATACCCCGTGCAGCGCGCTTGTGCAGACTGCTGCGCGATCTGCGCGCACGGGGGCATGCAGCGTCAGTCTCGCCAGGCAAACTCCGTCGATGATCACTGGGGGCCCGACCGAGCGTGGTCGGGCCGATGTTGTTGTGAATGCTGGGCCGGTCCGAAGTCTGTCCGGCCGCAGAAACGCCGTACGGGACCCCGCGATTCCGGAAGGGCACGTGGCCCGGTTCACACGCGGCGGCGGCGGCGGACAGCGAGCCCGACCAGGACCGCTGTCACACCGAGCGTCGCGGGGGCGCCGGCCGCGTTGCACCCATTCGGATCCAGCTCGTACTTCCGGAAGTCGCCATGCGTATCGTCGCGGCGGTCGTTCACGGGCGTCGCGACGGCGATGGCGGGGACGAGCAGGACGGCAAGGATGACTGTGCGCAGTAGGTTCGTCATGACGGCCTCCTTTCAAGCTGCACTCTCCCAGAGCAGCTCGCGTGCCGCGTACGAGGGGCCGCGCGCGTCGAGCCGCTTGCTGAAACCCGCCGGTATTGCGGGAGAACGCTCGACTGGCGCACGTGATGCGGACCCCGGAGTGTGCAAGAAACTAACCCGGGACGGGGTGGAGGGATTCGCCGATGGGCGATCACTCGTTGGAATGGTCCGGCGGCAGGCAGCGTCCGGTCGCCGCAAACGCGACGCCCTCGTCGAGCGGATGATTCCCTGCGCTCTCGACGACCGCCATCGCGACACGATGATCGCTATTGCAGCGCCACCCCAGCACGGTGATGGCGATCGTCTTGCCATCGACAGGACGAGTCCCGGTCCACATCACCTTGTCGCCGCGCTGACTCGAGGGCTTGGTCAGCTGATAGCCCGCGGGGACCTGGCGCTCTACGCGGTCGGCGATGCTGCCGTCGCCATTCGACGTGAACGCGATGTACCTGACGTCGAGATCGCCCGGGCCATCGATGACCTGTTCGTGAGGCCTGCGGTGCCAGCCCGGCGACGACGCGAACACGACCTCGCTCGCAAACACATCCTTCGATGGATCGGGCGTGCACGTGAAGCTCGCGATCATGTGGTCGGCGATCTCGGGGGCGGTAGCGTCACCCTGGGCGTAGATCGAGACACCACGATCGCCGCAGCTGACGAGCGCGATGACCATGGTGCGATCGCCGGCCTTCGCCAGCAGCCGAACGCCCGGTTGCCGTCCGAGCTCGATCGCGCGCGTCTCGATCGACGGGGTCGTCCCGGCCCAGATCCTGGCCGCCATTGCGATGGCGATCTCGCGAACCGTCGTGTCATCGGCGGCGCCACCGGGATGCCACGCCACCTCGAAGGTATTCGGTCGGGCGTTGTCTCCACCCGTCGCGCCGGCGATCTTACCCTTCGCATAACCACCCTCTCTGAGCGCGATCGGCGGCGCGTCGATCGCCATGCCGGGCAGCCTGGTCGCCGTGAAGACGAGCCGGCTCGGCTCCGACTTCGATGTCCACCAGCGCCCGTACATCGCGGCCGTGGCGATCGCCGCCAGCGCGAGCGCCACGCTGACTCCTTTGAGCGTGCGTGACCAGGAGCGTCCCGACGTTTCCCTGCCCGCGAACGAGTCGAACATTGCCGTCGATAACACGCCCGCAGTATGAGGGCGGAAATCAACGTGCTTCACCATCGCCGACCACGCGAGCTTCGAGTGCACGCTCGAGCGGCTTGTCTCGACGTCGAGGCCGCGTACATCGAGGCTGCGCGCCGCCGGCAAGCCGCGCCCGTCGAGCGACCACGCGAACCGCTCGAGAGGCGCATGTCCGACGAATCGGCCACTCAACGTCGCTGTTTACATCACAGGGCTCCGAAGCTCGGCGCCACGATCCGCGACGCGCGCCGGGTACCGCGGCTTTGGTCAGATTCGTGCGCCGTCCGGGCGCGGCCGCCGGACGATCGCTACGAGCAGTGCGATGGCGCTCCCGAGCCACGCGAGATAGCCGATGTGGATCATCATCGATCTGTCACCCGCGGGCTGCGCTGACACGCGGTTGTGGTTGACGACGAACAGCCACACCGCGAACGCCAGCGCGTCGAGCACGGCGAGGGCGGCACACACCGTAGCGGCGCGGAAGCGCTTCAAGCGGCGGAGGATCGCCGCGGCGAGGAGCAACGGGTTGGCGAGCCAGAACATCCACAGGACCCAGCCGGCGACGAGACACTGGATCCCGAAGAACAGCCCGCTGGGGGTCCTGAAGGCGGGGGTGACGAGGGCAATGAAGTAGAGGAGCAGCGAGATGCGTGCGAGGGTCCAGCGCGAGACGGCCATCGTTCCAGATGATCACGAAACGGCCTTGATCGGAAGTAGCGCCGCACCTTGTCGCTACGGCGCGCTCGATCGCGGTACTGACTTGCCGCATCGTGGTCTTGAGCTCGACGAACGTCCGGCCGTCATCGCCTGACACCAGCAGCTGGCGGTCCCACCCGTACCCGACAAGCTCCGCGACGCGGCCCATCGCGCCCACCCCATGTCGGTCACCGCCGACGTCCGCGGCTACCTCGCCGACGTCGAGCGCTCCGCGATCGTCGCCGCCCTCGGCGCCGAGCACAACAACTAGACCCGCGCCGCCAAGCGCCTCGGCCTGTCGCGCCGCGCCCTCATCACAAGATGGAGAAGTACGGGCTCAAGCCGCCACCGAATCGCGTCGAGAGCTGACGCTCCGTGAACAAGAACGGCGCGGTGCTCTCCGACAGGTCGCCGTGCGGTTCTTCCGCGTGAAGGCGGAAGCGTAGCCGTGATACCCCGTCCGTGCACGTCTCGACCTTGTCGCTGCTCGGCGGCCGGATGCGAACCCTGCTGGCCTCGTCATCGTTCCGGACCAGCGCTCGGAAGTCGGAGCGGCTCGCGCTGCTCCACCGCGCCCCGAAACACCACGGTTGCAGCGAAGCGATGCGTCGGGTGGGGGCCGAGGCTCGCCGGATCGATCGCATAACAAACGGGAGGTAACTCCACGAGTGGCTCGTCGGCATAATGCTGCGCGAGCTCGTCCCACTTCGGTGGCACGTAGGCGAGCTTGGCGTAAAAGTCATAGCGCGTCACCGCACGCTTGACCCGCTGGAGCTCGCACTCGTCGCGAGACTTGAACTCGATCTTCGACTCGAGCGGCATCTCGTCCAGCGCCCTCGCGACGTCGGCATCGTAGAGGCTCGCGTGGCGAGGGACGAGCTTATGCACCGCGAAGGAGACTTCCTTGCAAACGAGGTCCTTCTCGTCGGCGACGTACGCGACCATGCCGGGTTCGAAGCTCGACACCTCCGTCGAGTAGGGGTCCGACGCCTGGCGTTCGTGCGTCGCGGTGCGTGCCACAGCGGGTGGTAGCTCGTCCCGGAATCCCACCTTCGTCTCGCATTCGACGACCTCGCCTCGCCACTTGAACACCATGCGAAAGGACAAGTCCGCCACGTAGATCGCCCCCAGCTCCTGAGCTCGGAGCAAGAGTTCTCGCACGAGCATGTCGCCGTTCTGCCCTTGTCCGAACGGCAGCGCCACCCGTTTCGTCAAGGCACCTCGCCGTAGCACGTCGTGACGTCCGATCCGGATCCCGCGGGTCTCGAAGGGTTCGGCCGAGCGGATCGATGCGCCGCATGAGGAAACGAGTGCCACGATCGCGAACAAGCGGAGTGTCGTCACATGCTCTCCTGAGGTGGGATGTCCAACGCCGAGGGCGAAAAGTGAAACCGCCACGTGATCTGCGCTGCGACCGCCCGCTGCTCGTGGTCGCGCGCGGGAAGGAACCGCAGCGAAGCTGCGAGGCGCAGCGCGATCTCGTCGAGGCCGTGCCCCAGTCCGCGCACGAGGTGCGCAGCGCTGACCACGCCAGCCGGATCCACCGTCAGCCCGACGAGCACATCGCCCGAGACGCGCGCCTCGAGCGCGGCCCGCGTGTAGGGCATTCGCGCGCGACGCGGCCCGAGCGGAACGGGCATCGTCGTCGGCTTCGATGTCGAGCCGTGACCGCGACCATCATGGTCGCCACCCGCACCGTCACCGTCACCGTCACCGTCACCGCTGCCACCGCCCGCGCCGCTGCCTGCCTCACCGGTACCGAGTCCCCCCGCGACCTCATCGTCGATGCGAGGCGGTTGCGCGTCATCAGGCTCGACACCTTTTCGCGGCCTCGCAAGGTCGCGCCGGCCGGCCTGTGCGCCGAGTGACCGACGCGGCGGTAGTGCTGGTGCCCCGGATCCCGGTGGGACGGTGACCACGACCGGGGAAGGCTCGACGGTGACGACCTCGACGCTAGGCGCTTGGGCGACGCTGCGGTCCCTGCGCTCGGGGGACACGATCACGAGCGCCCCGACGACCGATGCATGGATCAGGAGCGACCCGACGAGCGTCGGGATCCGCGTGCCATTTTGATCGACTCGTCGCATTCTCGTTGCCGACCTACCGCGAGGTTGGTGAGCGGTCGATCCAGTGCTCCGAAAGCACCTTGGCGAGGTTCGGTTCGCGACAGTCGCGGTACCAGTGTGCTGGTCCGGTACCGCGGCAAGAGATCGTGGCCACCTCCGGAGGCAGACGACGCCGGGCCCCGAGGCGCTTCATGAAGGAGAACGCCGGCCACTCAAATGTCCATAACTTCAGCGACCGAACGGATCGGTTCGCAGCATTGCGCGCTGGCTCGAAGCGCAGCTTGAAAGCATCTCGGATGGCGATCGCGTCGAGGTCGTAGCCTGGGGCATCGAGGAGCTTGAGGCGCGTGACCTGGCCGGTCTCGCTGATCTCGAGCAATAGCCACGCTCGAGTCCATGCATCGTGATAAATCGCGTCTTGGCTGTACTCACCGACGACCGTCGGATCGGAGACGGGCTTCGCTCGGATCGCGGGCGGCATGATCTCCGACAGCTCGATCACTTCTTGTTTGTGACCGCTGCGCGACACGGCAGTACTACCCGTGATCGTCGCGTTGCCGTGGACGTACACCAACACGGTCCCGACGTTAGCGACCGGACCGAACCGACCATCCGGGCCAGTAACGAGCACGCGCTCGACGCCGTTCGCCGCCATGACGTGCACGTTGAAGTTGGGCAACGCCCGACCTTCGCCGTCGACCGCCCGGCCACTCAGTTGGCCGGAGCGGGTGACGAATCCGTCCGCGATCGCTGCAGAGGTTGTGATTGCCAGGAGCGCCGCGATCGCGATTGCATGCATGCAAGCACCCTAGTACCCGCGTGATCCACGTGGGCGTCAGGCGCCTAGCACCGACTCGCCGGTGCAATCTCGAGGTCGCTAGCGGTGTCGCATGACCGGCGTTGCGCTCACCGCGCGAGCAACGTGGGGCGGCCCCGACCGAGGGTGGTCGGCCCGATGTTGTTGCGAACGCGGAGCCGTCCGAAGTCTGTCCGGCCGAGATTCGGACAATGTCCGAACTTCGGCCGTCCACGGGGCCGCAAAGGTGCCAAACGGCTCAAGGCCATCACGGTCATGCGTTTGCAGGTCGACCGGTCGCGATGACAAGCGCCCGGCCCATTCTGCCGAACAGGTACTGGCTTCTCACGCGGCGCTGCGTGCAACGCACCTTCCTGATGCGCCCCGACGAGGCGATGAACAACGTCTTCCTCTACTGCCTCTTCGAGGCGGCGCTGCGGTTCGACATCCGCCTGCTCCTCGCGCAGATGATGTCCAACCACCATCACGTCGTGTTCCACGATCCGAGCGACCACGTCGTCGACTTCTATCATCGGTTCCACACCAACCTTGCGAAGTGCATCAACGTACTGCGCGGACGCTGGGAGAACGCGTTGTCGGCCGAGCCTACGTGCCTCGTCGAGCTCGCCGATGCCGACGCCGTGCTCGACAAGCTCGTGTACACCGCGACCAATCCGGTCAAGGACCACCTCGTCGAGCAGGTGCACCACTGGCCGGGACCGAAGACGGTCCGCGCTCTCCTCGAGGGGCGTACGATGCGTGCGAAGCGGCCGGCCTTCTTCTTCCGCGAGGATGGTCCGATGCCCGAGGAGGTGGAGTACACGTTCACGCTTCCCCCCGAGCTCGGCGATTCGAGCATCCTGCTCGAACAGCTGCGAGACCGCATCGCCGGCATCGAAGCCGCCTGCGCTCGAGACCGCCAGCAGCGTGGTCGCTGCATTGTCGGCCGCGGCCGCATCACCCGCCAGTCGTGGCGTGAATCACCGACCAGTCACGAGCCTCGCCGGAACCTCCGCCCACGCGTCGCTGCCCGCAGCAAGTGGGCGCGCATCGAGGCACTGCAGCGCAACCAAGAGTTCGCGCGTGAGTATCGAGCGGCGTGGATGCGCTGGCGCGTGGGGTTACCGGCGATCTTCCCGCCCGGCACCTACGCGCTGGCCCGGTACGCCAACGTCAAGGTTCGCGACGGTACATCGCCCGACGTCACCGCCTGAGAGGCGGCGTCGACATCCACCACTTGCGCAGCGTGTTCGCCATCGCGAACGCGCCGTCGCGGCGTGAACACGCCGCTTCAGTACCAGCGCGCTGTCCTCCGTCGCATCGCCGAACGATCGCACTCACCGGAGACGATCATGGTTCAGTCCGACTACCACCTTCGGCTCGGAGTAGCCCCGACACACGTCGCACGTGGCGAGGTCCCGACGTTGACCCGCAAGGGCCGGCTGCAGTTCTTGACCGAGCGCCAGCAGAGCCGCGTCGCTGTCGACCTGCGTGCCGTTGAGGCCACGCTGCTCGAGCACCCGGACCTGTTCGCTGGCAACGTCAACACCACCGCCGACCTCAACCGGGCAAGCGAGACCGGGATGACGCTCGCCGAGTTTGCGGAGTCGGCTGGCGTCGATCGGCGTCGCATCGCGCGCAGCCTCGTCGAGGTCCCGCCTGGGACGCGCCCAGAACTCGCACCCGGCCTCGTGCCTGTCCGCCGCATCGGCGACACGCGCCGGATCTTCCTCGCCGACTTCCTCGGCGACCCCACCGACATCGGAGGTACCCATGCCCGCCATCATCAAGAAGCGGCTCCAGGTCCAGACCCGGGGCGCATCCATCGACAGGTCGCTGATCTTCGTCGTCGGTACGCTCCCCGACGGTGAGCGAAGGAAGCTGCGCGGAGTGTTGTTCGAGGCGGCCTCCAAGGTCGAAGCGTTGCGGATGTACCGGGACCTCCACGC
>DATLHR010000591.1:0-2091 GCA_035539815.1 Kofleriaceae bacterium | reverse complement strand
CGCTCCTTCGGCCGCTTGTCGTGCTGCTTGAGCCACGCAGTCGCAGCCTCGTCGAGCTGCTTCGACGTCATGCCGCGAAGGTCAGCCACGACGCAGCTCCTCGTCGGCGCGCTCCCATGAGCGACGCTCTGCGATGGCGGCACAGTTCGCCGCGTCGAGTCCGATGCGCTTGGCGCGCTGCGTCGCACGGCCCTTCGGCTGGCCCGCGGCGATAGCCGCCTTAGCCTCTGCGCGAGTCGCGTGCTTGCGCTTGTCGAGCGACTTCCTGACGGCGGCGCGAGTCAGACCGAGCTCGACTGCCGCAGCCTCGAGAGTCATGCCGCCGCCCATGAGGCGACGGGCGCGCTCTGCCACCGAGAGAGCGGCGTTCGCGAGCGCACGCTCGTTCTCGAGGTTGCCGGCACAGACCGGGCACGCGCCACTGAGCGGCTCGCGCGTCTGATGGATCCCGCAGACTGAGTACCACTTCGCTCTCATGCTGCCCTCCTGCGACCACGGCCGGGAGGCGCATCGCCAGCCGCCATGTTCCGAATCGTGTTGAACACCCACGGCACGGGCTTCTTGAAAGCCGCCGCGATCGCCCTGTAGGAGTGCCCCTCCTGCTTGAGCCGGAGCATCTCCATAGCCATTACGCGCGCCTGCTCTCGGCGCGCCGCAACGAGGCCGCCGCTCTGCTCGTCGCGAAGTCGACGCACACGTTCGCGCGTCTTGAGACGTTCGGCGTCGTCGGTGGACGTGTCACGGATCCGGTAGAGGTCCGCCGCCGTCCACACGTCGAACACGCTCAGCGACGCGAACATCGCCTCGATGTGCTCGCGAGTGTCAGCGTCCCACGCCATCACGCAGCCTCCCGATCCGGCGTGTGGAAGGTGGGATCGCGACGCCACACCATCGTGCAGTGCGGACGCACCGCCTCGACGAAGAGCGGCGCACGCGGGCCCCAGTAGACGAGCGCACTCGGGAACGGCGCCGAGTCCTTCGCGTCGCCGAACTTGAGCCGACCGCGCCAGAGGCCGACCGCGTCAGCTGTGCGCGCGATGCCGTCCCACCAGCGCGTGTCGGTGCGGGCCGGCGGCAGCGCCACGATCTCGCAGCCGCGAGCCGCCTCGCGTGCGCACTTGTCGAGCCACACCGGCAGAGCCTTGCCGTATTCGGAATTGACGTAGACGAGGCTGCGCGACGACTCGATGTAGGCGCGAGTCGCGAGCTCAAGCCAGTCAACAGTCAGGCCGTTGTCGCCGCCCTCGAGCGACAGCGAGAACCACGCGTCGACGATGCTGCGCGGGTTGCTGCACGGATCGAGCGCGATGCCGCCGAGTGGAGCGAGCGCATCGAGGATCACGCGCGGCGTGTTCCAGGTCTGGTCAGCCGACGACATCAGCGCGGGCGAGAGCGTCACGCCTGCACCTCGATGCGCTCGGTGCAGCGGATGAGGCAGCGCGTGCACAGCACGAGGCCGGCGACGACTGGCGTGCTGCAGAACGGACAGGGCTCTCGCGGCGGCACGACGAGGATCTCGCTAGCCACGTCGAGAATGGCCCGCTCCACCGCGGGCGCCGGCCACACCAGGTCCAGGAGTCTTGCGATCACGTTCCCTCCTCGCGCGCAACTCGCGCTCACTCAGGTCCAGCACCTCAAGCTCCACAGAGCCCCACGCCTCTCGGCACACCGCGCCTGGCTCCGCGCTCTCACGCCACAGCGCGACCCACTCGTCGCGACACGGGTCGCACTTCGGACAGCCACGCAGGCCGCATCGCTCGCACGGGTTGACGTCGGCTCTGCCAGTCACCGAGGGACCGCCGCGCCACGCTGCGCAACGACCGTCTGCAGCCACGCCTTGCGGTCGGCGATGGCGCGCTCCAGCTCACGCAGCTCGCGGAGCTCCTCAGTCGCCTCGTTGACGTCGACGTGCCCGTCTGCCTCGCTGACAGTCGCGGCGCGCAGCACGTCTGCCGACTCGCGGACGAGCGTGTGCAGATCGCGCGCGCCAGTCGCGTTGCCCTGCGGCACGACGTCGAGGCCAATCGACGCGGCCAGCTCGGTCACGTACTCGCGCACGACAGCGACCGGCATTGCCTCGAGCCAGTCGGC
>DATLHR010000590.1:0-16495 GCA_035539815.1 Kofleriaceae bacterium | reverse complement strand
CACCGGCGCAGCGATCGCGGCCACCGCCTGCGGATCCGCGGGCACCGCTTCTCCGGACGCGAGCTCGAGCTCGAACCCCGCATCCTTGATCATCTGGTGGTCGGCGCTCGGCGTCGCGCCCCCGGTCGTCAGGTAGCCCTGTGTGAAGATCGAGTTCGCGGGATACAGCGCCATCGCCTGCAGCGCGCGCAGGGTGATCTCGCGACCGCCCGCGACGCGCAGATCGGTGCGCGGATGGACGAAGCGGAACATGCACAGCGCGCGCAGTGCGTAGCCCGGCTCGACGAGCGCGCTCCCGGCGAGCGGCGTCCCCGGCCGCGCATCGAGGAAGTTCACCGGCACCGAGTCGACGTCGAGCTCGCGCAGCGCGAACGCGAGATCGAGCAGGTCGTCCTCGCTCTCCCCGAGGCCGACGATGCCGCCGCAGCAGGTGTCCATGCCCGCGTTCTTCGCGTGCTGCACGGTCTCGACGCGATCGCGCCACGTGTGCGTCGACACGATCTTGTCGTAGTGGCGCTCGCTGGTCTCGAGGTTGTGGTTGAAGCGATCGACACCCGACGCGGCGAGCCGCTGGGCCTTGGCCTCGGTGAGCAGGCCCAGCGACGCGCACAGCTCGATGTCGAGCTCCGCCTTGATCCGCTCCGCAGCCGCGCAGATCGTATCGAGGTCGCGCTGCGACGGGCCGCGCGTCGCGGTCACCATGCAATAGCGCTTCGCACGCGCGGCGTGAGCGCGGCGGGCACCTTCGACGAGGTCGTCGACGGACTTCATCGGCGCCTCGCCGCTCGGCGACGCACCAGGAGATTGATGTGCCCTCGACTGCGAGCAGAAGCCGCAGTCCTCGGGGCACGCACCGAGCTTCGCGTTGTCGAGCACGTGCAGCGACACGCGGCGGCCCCAGTACGCGCGGCGAACCGTGAACGCGGCGTCGAGCAGCGCGAGCAGCTCGTCGGCCGGTGCGTGAAGCACGGTCCGCGCTTCGTCACGCGAGATGAGCTGACCGGCGAGGACGCGTTCGGAGAGAGAGGACCAAGCGGACATCGCGGCGGACCGTATCACCTCGCCCCTGCATCGTCGCTACTTCATCATCTGGTTGATCGTGCGGCCGCTCGGATCGCTCTTCTTCCGATCCGCGACGACGATCAGCACGCTGCCCTTGGCCTGCGCCATGCCAGTCGTGTCGCCGACCCACGCGAGCCCCGCGTCCTCGGCGGCCTTGGCCTCGGCGTCCGTCGGATAGACGCACAGCAGCACGTCGAGCTTGTCGACGGTGCCGCTCTGGCAGTCCTTGCCGACGTCGACCTTCGCCGCCGTCATCGCCGACGGCGTCAGGCCCTTCTCCTTCCAGCGCGCGATGATCGCCTCGCGCGAGCCGCCGGCGGCGCTGTCACCGCACGCGACGAGCGCGACGAGCAGTAGTGGGAGCGCGCGCATGGCTACCAGCGCCCACGGCCGCGGCCACGCTTGCGCCACTTCTTGTGCTTGCCGTGATGGTGATGTCCGTCGATGAACACGCCGGCACCGACGCCGATGTTGACCTCGAGACTCGGCGCCGGCACGACGACGTCGACGCCCGCGCGCACGCGGCCCGGCACGACGACCGCCGCAGGGCGCCCCTCGACCACGACCGCGGCCGGCGCGAAGCCCGCGCGCACGCCGATCCACGCAGAGGGCGGCTCGACGGTGACGACCGGGCGCTCGTAGGTCAGCGGCGTGTAGACCGCGTTGACCTTCACGAGCGCGGGCCGCGCCTCGAGGTACACGGGCGCCGGCGTCCCGACGTAGAAGTTCACACCGCCGCGGACCTCGAAGTCGGGGCCCGACGGCGGGGCGAACGAGTGGTAGTGCGGACCGTCGAGGTAGCAGTACTCGATGTCCTCATCGCGATCCCCGATCACCGCGTGGACGTGGATCGGGTGGTGGCCCTTGTACGTGTGCTTCGGCCCGTCATAGCCATACGCGACCGGGTCGCCGACGAAGTAGTTCGCGCCGCGGTGGTCGCGATACTCGAGCTTGTTCGCCGCGAAGATGTGGACGTGCGGGCCTTCGATGTAGCAAAGGCCGCCGCCCTCGGACTTCGGCACGGGGTGAATGCCGTGGTAGCGGACCTGCTTGCTACCCTTGCCCGCCACGGCGGTGCCAGCGACCGCGGCGGCGAGAACGAGTGGGACCAAGTAGATGGATCGCATCTCGCTATCGTGTCCCCATCCTCGCCGCGGGTCTACCCCACATGCGGGTGCGTGGGCGCGCTAGGGGTTCACTGGGGCTTGACCTGCGCGGACACCGAGAAGATGCGTACGATCTCGTCGAGCTCGGTCGTGAGCTTCCCGCGCAGCGTCACCGCGCCCTCGGCCGCGTCGAGATCGAGTGGAACCTCGACGACGACCGCCGCTCCCGCGGGCACCTCGCGCCAGAGTGGCACCTCGCCTTCCGACAGCGTCGCGCCCTGCGATGCGAACGTGTACTCGAGCTTCGTGAGCCGCATGGGGCGCTTCGCAGGGTTGGTCACCTGGACGAAGACGGTCTCGGTACGAAGCGACTCGCGAACACCGAGCACGCGGAGCTCGGGCGCTTTGGTCGAGGTGCACCCGATGGTGCCCAACACGACAGCGGCGGCGACGACGACGACGCGAAGCATGACGCGATCGCGAGCGTGTGCTGCTTTCGTGCCAGCGGGCAAGAATGTGGAAACACATCGGTGAGGGTCGAGATCCGAGATCGTTGGTTCACAGCGCCGGGCGTTGATGTCGCGGAGAGCGAGCTGTAGCTTTGGTCAGGTGAAGATCGAGAAAGGCCGCCGAGTCATCCTCAAGGTCGACCTCTCCGTCGCTGGCGGGCAGCAGCTCGAGAAGAACCAGGTCGAGTTCATCTTCGGCTCGGGCGCCATGCTGTCGGGCCTGGAGACCGTGCTCGCAGGTCTCGAGAAGGGCGCCAAGCGCGAGGGCGTGCTCAAGGCCAAGGACGCCTTCGGCAACCCCGCGATGCACCCGCTCAAGACGATGAAGCGGAGCGAGTTCCCCAAGGATCTCGAGCTCAAGATCGGCGAGAAGCTCGTCGCGAAGGGCGTCAACGACATGAACGTCATCATGCAGATCGAGAAGGTCGGCGGTGACGAGGTCGACGTGCGCCTGGTGCACCCGCTCGCGGAGAAGGACATCAAGTACGCCGTCGAGGTCGTGCAGGTCACCGATCCACGCCCGCCGCCGATGCCTGCCGCTGCGCTCGAGCTCGAAGAAGACAAGTAGCCATGCACGAGCGCCGGCTCTACGCGCACCGTGGCGCGTCCGCCGAGCGCCCCGAGAACACGATGCCTGCGTTCGCGCGCGCCGTGGAGCTCGGGGTCGACGCGCTGGAGCTCGACGTGCACCTGACGCGTGACGAGCAGCTCATCGTCTCGCACGACGAAGGTGCGCTGCGGATGGCGGGGGCGCGCGTCGCGTGGAACGACGTCGATCTCGCGGAGGCACGCCGGTTCGACGTCGGCTGGGGCTTCGTCGCGCCCGACGGTACGCGGCCCTACGCCGGACAGGGCCTCACGGTACCGCTGCTCGGCGAGGTGCTCGACGCGTTTCCGCGCGTGCGACTCAACATCGACATCAAGCGCGACGAGCGCGCGATCGCGAAGGTGCTCGCGCTCGTCGAGCAGCACCGCGCCGCCGATCGCGTGACGCTCGCGAGCTTCAAGACCACGATCGCCACCACCGTGCGCCGCCGCGGCTATCCGGGCGAGACCGCATTGTCGCAGGGCGAAGTGGTGTCGCTGCTCGCGTTGCCCGCGTTGCTATGGCGGCAGGTGCCGCTCACGGGGACGGCCGTGCAGGTGCCCGTGCGCCAGGGCCCCGTTCACTTCGATCGCCCGACGTTCATCGCGAAGTGTCACAGCCTCGGGCTGCGCGTTGACTTCTGGACCATCGACGATCCAGGCGAAGCAGCGCGACTCCTCGAGCTGGGCGCCGACGGCATCATGACCAACGATCCAGGTGCGCTACGCAGCTTGTTCGCCCCGTCGACAGCTGTCGGACTTTCGACAGACCCGGCAGCACCGTAGGTTTGCCAGTCGCGTTCGCTTGAAAGGTTCGAGGGTGTGGGGCAATTTGCGCGGATGCCCCTTAAGAAAGGTGTCGACGTCAAGCCCGCAGCGGGCAAGCTCGGAATCTTGTTGCCGGGGATGGGCGCGGTCGCGACCACGTTCATCGCGGGCGTGATGGCGATCCGCAAAGGCATCGGTCAGCCGATCGGCTCGCTCACGCAGCTCGGGCACATCCGCCTGGGCAAGCGCACCGAGGGCAACTCGCCGGCGATCAAGGACTACGTCTCGCTCGCGAAGCTCGACGACATCGTGTTCGGTGGCTGGGACATCTTCCCCGACAACGCGTACCAGGCGGCGATGCGCGCCGGCGTGCTCGACGAGCACAAGCACCTCGCGCCGCTCAAGGCCGAGCTCGAGGCGGTGCAGCCGATGCCCGCGGTGTTCGAGCAGGCGTACGTGAAGAAGCTCAACGGCCCCAACGTGAAGAAGGGCACGTCGAAGATGCACCTCGCCGAGCAGGTGATGGAGGACATCACGGCGTTCAAGGCGAAGCACGGCTGCGATCGCCTGATCGCGGTGTGGTGCGGTTCGACGGAGGTCTATCGCAAGCCGACCGACGTCCACTCGTCGCTCGCGAAGTTCGAGGACGGCCTGCGCGCCTCGAGCGATGACATCGCGCCCTCGCAGATCTACGCGTATGCGTGCCTCAAGATGGGCGTGCCGTACGCGAACGGCGCGCCGAACCTGTCGGTCGATACGCCCGCGCTCCTCGAGCTCGCGCGCAAGCAGGGCCTGCCGGTCGCGGGCAAGGACTTCAAGACCGGCCAGACGCTGATGAAGACGATCCTCGCGCCCGGCTTCAAGGCGCGCATGCTCGGCCTCCAGGGCTGGTACTCGACCAACATCCTCGGCAACCGCGATGGCGAGGTGCTCGACGACCCCGAGTCGTTCAAGAGCAAGGAGGTCTCCAAGCTCGGCGTGATCGATCACATCCTCCAGCCGGACCTCTACCCGGAGCTCTACGGCAACGTGAGCCACGTCGTCCGCATCAACTACTACCCGCCGCGCGGCGACAACAAGGAAGGCTGGGACAACATCGACATCTTCGGGTGGCTCGGCTACCCGATGCAGATCAAGGTCGACTTCCTGTGCCGCGACTCGATCCTCGCGGCGCCGATCGTCCTCGACCTCGCGCTGTTCATGGACTTCGCGGCGCGCGCAGGCATGAACGGCGTGCAGGAGTGGCTGTCGTTCTACTGGAAGAGCCCGATGACGCCCGAGGGCCTGTACCCGGAGCACGACCTGTTCATCCAGCTCATGAAGCTGAAGAACACGCTCCGCTACACCAAGGGTGACGAGCTGATCACCCACCTCGGCGCCGAGTACTACGACTAACCTCACCGATGGCCGCCGTGAACGCGCTCGCCACGCGAGCGGCGGCGGTCACGGCTTGGCGGCCGGCTCTTCGACGACGTGCTTGAGCCAGTCGTTGACGAGCTCGTCATCGGCGGGCTCGGTCGCCGCATCCTTGCGCATCGCGCGCGCCGCCGTGCGAAGCGCGGTGCGCTGCTCGTCGGTCAGGTGCTGCGCGCACGCGCGGCCCTCCTGGATGGTGGTGATCGAGAACAGGCATTGCCGGGCCTGATCAGCCCACGCGTCCTGCTCGCAGCGCGTGGTCACGAGGTTCGCGACCGCGCCATGCGTCGCGCCCGGGCGCGGCCGGCTCGCCACCACCGTCGTGGCCACGTGGTCCGCCACCTTGGAGCAGGCCAGCATGCTCGCGGTATCCGGCACGCCGGCCGGCTCCGGTTGCTTCGAGGTGCGGCACCCCGCGGTGACGGAGAGGAGGAGGACGCCAGTGATCAGGCATGCGCGCGACATGGCCTATGGCTAACACGGCGTGGTTGATCGAGACGCTGCAGCGCTCAGTTCACGCCGCCGCCGACGAACAGGTCGCGCGGGTTGATGCCGAGCGAGCGCATCGCGGTGTCCCAGATCTCGTCGGGCGGCGTCTCGAAGACGAGGTGCGGGGTGGCGTCGGTGTGGAGCCACGCGCCGCGCGCCATCTCGGCGGCGAGCTGGCCCGGGCCCCAGCCCGAGTAGCCGAGGAGCAGGCGAATGTTGCGCGGCGGGCGGGTCGCGATCGCGCGCAGGCGATCGGGAGACGTCGAGAGCGAGATGCTCGAGGTGATCGCGATCGTGCCCTGACCAGGCTCGGCGATCCCGACCGGCTCGTGCAGCACCCAGCCGGTACTCGGGCTGACGGGGCCTCCCGCCCACACGACCGCGGAGTCCTCGCCGTGCCAGCTCATCTCGAGGCTATCGAGGAGCTCGCTCGCCTTGATCGGGCTGGGGTGGTTGATCACGAGGCCGAACGAGCCGAGCTCGCTGTGCTCGATCATCAGCACCACGGCGCGCGAGAAGTTCGGATCCGCGAGCTGCGGCATCGCCAACAGCAGCCCCGGCGCCAGATTGCTGCTCTCCAACACCTCGTCGCAGTGTTGCGCAGTTTCCTGGGAAGGGCGCGACAATTCGACCGAGATTGCCCGAACGCATGGAGTGCCTCACGACGCCGGGCCTGTGAGGACGTGTCGCACCCGAAACGCTCAGTTCGTGGTCGGTTGCGCCTGGAGCGATGGATCGGTCGCACCATCCTGCTGCCGGACGCGCTCGGCCTCCTTGTCCTTGTCCTCGTCGGCGAGACCGAGCTGCTTGGAGACCTTCTTGAACAACGCGGCGCCGAGGGAGAGGGCGAAGCCGGTGACCACCGCACGTGCGAAAAATTGCATGGCGTCGAGCGTAGCATCTCGACGGTAGAGCGCAGCCGTCTCGGTTCTCGGCGACGGCGCACGCGCACATCGACCTCGACAGCACCGCTCACTTCGTTCGGTCGACGATGGGCACGAGGTCCTCGCCGTACAGCTCGCGCCACAGCGCGCGTGCCGCCGCGCGCAGCTCCTCGGAGCCGACCCGCGCGAGCGCGGCGCCGAGTATCCACAGGCGCCGCGCATCGACGCGACGGTCGTGGATCACCGGACCCTCGGAGCGAACCTGCAGGTGCTTCGCGAGTCCCTCGATGATGAGGATGCCGGCGTACGACTCCGAGGTGCCCCACTGGTGCTTGTTGAAGGCGAACCGGCCGACATTCCACAACGCGAGTCGCGGCGTGACCGGATCGTTCGCGAGCTGGCTGAGGTACGCCGCCAGCTCCGCGCGCGCACTCTCGACGTCACGGCGAGGCTCCCCGTCTTCGTCGAGCCGATCGCCCAGGATCTCCTCGAGGACCGTCGGGTACCGCAACGGGGTCGCGCGTTCGTCGTCGAGGCCGTGCTGCGCCTCGTGACGCCGGATCGTGGCCGCGACGAGCTGGTGCACGCGCGCGGCGATCCGCGGCGCTTCCAGACGCGCGAGCTCGTCCTCGATCGCATCGACGCGATCGCGCTGCTGGCGCGGGACCTCGCCCTTGAGCTCCTCGGTCATCGTCTCGGGCAAGAACAGCTCGTCGGTGCGCGCGAGCCGCCAGCCACGGCGCTCCATGACCTCGCGCCAGTCGTCGATGATCTGGCCGCGCTCGCGCAGCAGCGTCGCGATCTGCTGCGCCGCGGCGGCGTCGGCGCCGAGCGCGGCGAGCACCTCGGTGCGCACCAGCTCGCCCACCGCGAGATCGAGGTGGCCGGGTTCGCCGCGAGCATCGTCCCCATCATGGAGCCGGAACGGCGCCCTCGGCGCGAGCACCGGCAGCACGTGGCTCGCGACGTGCTCGTCGATCTGATCGAGCAGCAGGACCGGATCGCCGATCTCGGTCGACTGCATGCCGAGCAGGGTATGCGTCATGTTGAGGCGATCGAGGCGGCGCAGCGAGAGCACGCGCCGCGGCTGGCCGCCCGCGTCGAGGATCACGACCTCCTCGACCTTGTACGCGTAGATCAACGCGTGCGCGACGCCGTTGCCGCGCACCATCACGTCACCCTCGAGGAACAGCCCGATGCCCACGGCCGCGAGCTGCTCGGACACCGCGCGCACGCGGTAGCGGAACTGCCGCACGATGTCGCGGAACTCGCGGCTCGACACCGGGACGTGCACCCAGCGATCGAGCATGTCGAGCATGTCGGCCCACGCCTTGGTCAGCGCAGGACCGTGCTTCTGGATCTCCATGGCACCGATCAACGCGATCGAGTGCGCCTTGCGATCCCGGTCCATGCCGCCGCTCTGCCGATCGCGATCCGATTCGATCACGAGCGCGGTGAGCTTCTCGATGAACAGCGTCTCGAGCGCCGGATCGCCCAGCGGCACGCCGCCGTCCTTGAACGCACCGGCGACCGGCGGCGGCAGCGGCCGCTGGTACGTGCGCGGCGCCGGGCCGGGCCGCGTCTCCAGCCAGTACGCACCACCCGCGACCAGCGCGGCCGCGAGCGCACCGGCGGCGAACGTGAGCACCGGCAGCCTCGGAGCGCCGGCCACCGGGAGCGCCCGATAGGCGGCCTCGACCCGCGCGCGGTCGGCGATTTCGTCGATCGGCACCTTCGCAACGAGGAGCGAGGCGACTCGCTGGACGTGCCGCGCGGCCTCCGGGTCCGCGCTGTTAAGCTCGTTGGTCGCGAGGGCGGCGTCGATCAATGCGCGCTCCAGGCGCCGGCGAGCCATGCCGCGGACGATCCAGTCCGTCTTGCGCAGCGCTTTGCGCGCGGCGTCGTCGTCGCCGGCGGCGACCCCGGCGGCGAGTGCGGCGAGCACGTGGCGGCGAATCACGGACCGGAGACAACCGCAGCCCTGCCCCAGTTTCAAGGAAGAACCTCCCGCCCGTCCGTGACGCCTGTCTTCGACGGCCAGGCCTACTGGGACGAGCTCGTCGCGCGGCTCACCGCTCGCCGCATCGAGCTCGTCATCGTCTGATCAGTCGATCAGCGGGCCGTACAGCGACGGGCGGCGGTCGCGGAAGAAGCCCATGCTCGCCCGCACGCGGCGGATGTGCGCGAGGTCGAGCTGCGCGAGCGCGATGCCGGGCTCGGTGCGCCCGAGCTCCGCGACCTTGTCGCCGCGCGCGTCGCTGATGAACGAGCGCCCGTAGAACGTGATCGCTTCGCCGCCCTCGCCCTCCTTGCCGATACGGTTCGCGGCGACGACGCCGACCGCGTTCGACACGGCATGGCCGATCATCGCGCGCTGCCACGAGTCGCTGCTGTCGAGGTCTGGCTCTTCGGGCTCGGTGCCGATCGCGGTCGGATAGAACAGCACGTCGGCGCCGGCGAGGGTCATCGCGCGCGCCGCCTCGGGGAACCACTGGTCCCAGCAGATCGCCACGCCGATCGTGCCGAACCGAGTCGCGAACGTCTGGAACCCCGTGTTGCCCGGCTTGAAGAAGAACTTCTCCTGATAGCCCGGCCCGTCGGGGATGTGGCTCTTGCGATAGAGGCCGAGGTCGGTGCCGTCGGCGTCGAACACGACGATCGAGTTGTAGTGCTCGGGGCCTGCCTGCTCGAAGAACGACACGGGGATCACGACCCCGAGCTCCTTCGCCAGCGCCTGGAAGTGACGCAGCGTCGGGTGCCCCTCGCGCGGCCGCGCGCGCGCGAAGTCATCCTCCTTCTGCGTACGGCAGAAGTAGTGGCCCTCGAACAGCTCGCTCGGCAGGACGATCTCGGCGCCCTTGCTCGCCGCCTCGCGCACGAGCTCCGTCACGCGCGCGACGTTGCGCGCGACGTCATCGGTGAGCGCGGTTTGCAGCGCCGCGACGGTGACCTTCGACATGGTCGGAACCTAGCACTCCTGCGCCCGCTGTCGTCTCGGTGCGCCGATCAGCGCGGCTGCTGCTGGGTCGAGCAGTGGAACGCGCCGCCGCCGACCACGACGCTCTTGCCGTCGAGGCCGATCGCCTTGCGCGCAGGGAACATCGCGCCGATCGCGGCGACCGCGGCGTCGTCGCTGGCGACACCGTAGGTCGGGATCACGACGGCAGTGTTCGAGAGGTAGAAGTTCATGTAGCTGGCGGGCATCACCATGCCGCTCGCGTCGCGCACGTCGCCGGGCGAGGGGACCGTCACGACCTCGAGCTTCGCAGCGCGCAGGTCGGCGAGGATGCCGGCGAGCGCATCGCGGTTGGGATCGTTCGCAGCGGGCTCCATGCAGGTGACGACGCCGGGCGCGACGAAGCGCGCGAGCGTGTCGATGTGGCCATCGGTGTGATCGTTGCGCAGGCCGCGATCGAGCCAGATGACGCGATCGACGCCGAGCGCCCAGCACAGGCGCGCGTCGAGCGCGCGCTGATCGAGCCCCGGGTTGCGAGCGCCGCCGAGCATGCACTGCTTGGTCGTGAGGAGCAGCCCCGCACCGTCGACCTCGACCGCGCCGCCCTCGAGGACGAAGTCGAAGGCCGCGCCGCGCACGCCGGCCCACGCCATCACGCGCGCGCTGACGTCGGTATCCCCCTCCATCACGTACTTGCCGCCCCAGCCGTCGAAGCGAAAGCGTGCCGCGCTGACCTCGCCGTCGCGAGTCACGAAGATCGGGCCGGTGTCGCGCAGCCAGACGTCGCCGTAGGTCGTGTGATGGAAGCGCACGCCGGCGGCCGCCGGCCCGAGGAGCGCGCGCGCTTTCGCCTCGTCGTCCGCGTTGCGGACGAGCAGCTCGACGCGCTCTCCCCGCGGTGTGCCGGCGTCGAGATCGACGATCGCCGCGACCATCGCCATCAACGCGCGCTGCGGCGCCTCTAGCCCCTCCAACCATTGCTCGGGATCGTGAGGCCAGGCGGTCCACACGGCGGCGTGCGGGGTCCACTCGGCGGGCATGCGGAACGAGACGGTCACAGCGTGGCCTTGTACCAGCTCCGACGTGGAAAGGGGGACGGTCCCCTCCTCGTTGTCCGGCCGAAGCTCGGACGCGCGTCCGAAGTCCGGACGCTCGCCGGACGCCGCCGTGGGCGACGCGGGCGCGTTTCTCGTCGAGAACACACGCGATCGACGCATGCGAGGGGGGCGGCACACGAGCTGCAGCCGCGGGCGGAACCAAGGAGAACCCGCATGACCTCGTCCAGCCTGTTCACCATTCCGATGTGCCTCGTGCTCGCCAGCTGCGCCGCCGCGGACGCACCACCCGATCGCGCGGTCGATGCCGCGGTCTCGACGATCCCACGCGATCCGGCGGGAACGTTCGCGGTGACCACGACGCTCGACGTTCCCGTGTCTCCAGCCGTCCGTCCGGTGCTCGACTTCGCACGCGAGGCGACCGACGGCGCCGACGATCCGATGCGCTACATCGTGGACCGCCTGGTCGAGGCGCTCCCCGAGGGCACGCCAAAGACCTACGTGCGCTTCGTCGCGCCCGCGGTCGCGGCGTACCTCGACGAGCGGCTCGCGGAGGTCGCGCCGCGGTTCGCCCCCGGCGTTCGCGCGATCGCGGAAGGCCTCGCGCGCGTCGCCACGCACGTCGAGCTCGCGGAGACCCTCATCGTCGATTCCGCCGGCGGCGCCACCCGTTCGGTCCGCGGCGCTCGGTTCGATGTCGCCCCGGCGAGCCCGGTGCTCGCGTTCGCGACTCACGGGATGGCCGACGTCACCGGCGCCACGCGCGTCACCCTCGATCGCCACGGCACCACCACGATCGACCGCCACGTGATCACGCTGCCGTATGGCGCGCTCGTGCGGCTCGGGCTGGATCGCGCGGTGATTCCTGCCGTCGAGCCACGCGCGCGCGACCTCGCCGGTGCGCTCGCCGCGCTCGTCGACTGTCCGCACCTCGGCGAGTTGATCTCCGCGCAGCTCGGCGTCGGCTCGGCCGAGCTCTACGGCACCGCGTGCAGCGCTGCGATGGCCGCGCTCGCGAGCGAGCTGTACACGCGGCTCGACGCGCTGTCGGCGCAACCTCTCGTGCTCGAGCTCGGCGGTACGGCCGACGGCTTCGACCTCGATGGCAACGGCTCGCTTGACGAGCTGCGCTCGGGCACGTGGAGCGGCACGGTCACCGCGAGCTTCACCGGTGCACGGTCACGCTGAAGCGTCGCGGCGTCCCTCAGACGTAGCCGACGTACAGGTGCTGCACGTCGTCGTCCTCGTCGAGGTTGGCGAGGAACTCCTCGACCTCGGCGCGCGCGGCGGCGTCCTCGACCTTCGTCGGATTCTTCGCCCGCCAGCCGAGGCGCATGGTCGCGACGGTCCACCCGAGCGCGGACAGCGCCTTGCTCACGGCGTCGAGATCCGTGGGCTCGGTGTAGAACCGGAAGCCGCCGTCGCCGTCGGCCTCGACGTCCTGCGCGCCGGCTTCGATCGCGGCGTCCTCGGCGTTCGCGCCCGCATTCGCGTGCTCCGGCGGCGTGGCCTCGACGAGCCCGACGTGGGCGAAGTCCCACGACACCGAGCCCGTCGTGCCGAGCTGGCCCTTGCGGAACAGGACCCGGATGCTCGTCGTCGTGCGGTTGCGGTTGTCGGTGAGGCACTCGACGATCACCGGCACGCGGTGCGGAGCGAACCCCTCGTAGGTCACGGTCTCGAGGGCCGAGCCGTCATCGAGGAGGCCCGCACCGCGCTTGATCGAGCGCTCGATCGTGTCGCGCGGCATCGAGACCTTCTTCGCGGCCTCGACCGCCGCCCGTAGGCGGGCATTGCCGGCGGGCTCCGCACCTGCGCGCGCCGCGATGATGATCTCCTTGGCGAGCTTACTGAAGATCTTCCCTTTCGCCGCCGAGGTCGCCACCTTGCCTGCGGTCTTCCACTGCGCGCCCATCCGCCGCTTCTAGCCTCGACGCGCCGCGGCAAGCAAGCGCAGCTCGCGCCACATGGCTGCACGATTCGCGCAATCCGCCTGCTTTGACCGACCCCTCCTCACAAAAGTCTTTTGATCAGGAAATGCCCTGTGTATGGTGCCGCCACCTTTCCCAGGGGGATCCGATGAAGGCCATTACCGCTTCATTCTTGCTTGGTTCCGCGTTCGCACTGATCGCCTGTGCCCCGCCCGCGCGCGGCGATGACAGCCCCGGCGATGACGATTCGAACACGACGCCCGACGCGAGCGGCGTGGCGGAGAAGTGCACGAAGATGGATCTCGTCTTCGTGGTGGATGACTCGGGTTCGATGGCCGAGGAGCAGAGCAACCTCGGGGCGAACTTCCCCATGTTCGCCACCCTCCTCCAGAACTACACGAACGAGAAGGGCCAGCACATCGACTTCCGCATCGCGGTGACGACGACGGGCCGCGACATCAGCTACACGGTCAACATTGGCAGCGGGTTGCCGCCGATGTCGTTCAACGAGCAGGGTGACGACGGCGCGTTCCGCAAGGACTGCGGCGTCAGCCGCGCGTGGCTCGAGCCGAACGATCCGGGCCTCGCGAACGCGCTGTCCTGCCGCGCGGGCGTGGGCACGAGCGGCCCGGGCTACGAGATGCCGCTGCTCATGACGAAGTGGGCGCTCGCGGAGCGCGTCGCCGATGGCACCAACGCCGGCTTCCTCCGCGACGATGCGCTCCTCGGCGTCGTGATGCTGACGGACGAGGACGACTCGTCGACCACCGAGAACAACTTCACGCTGTCGCTCACGAGCCCCGGCCCGACCCCGACGTTCAACCCGGCCGACGCGATCACGTTCCTCGATGGCCTCAAGGGTCACCGCTCCCGCTGGGCGGCGGGCGTGATCGCGGGCCAGACGAGCTGCTCGTCGAGCTTCGGCGAAGCGGCCGAGGCGACGCGCCTCAAGGAGTTCGTGCAGATGACGAACGCCAACGGCACGCAGCAGGCAGTGTTCTCGTCGATCTGCTCGGGCAACCTGACGACCGCACTCAACGACGTGCTCAACAAGTTCCAGTCGGCCTGCGGCAACATCATCCTCTGATCTAGCTAGAGTTCACGACATGCAGGGAAAGCATGTCGTGGTCACGGGCGGGCACGGGGCGTTAGGGAAAGGTGTCGTCGAGCTGCTGGAGGCGAAGGGCGCGATCGTTCACATCGCGGATCGCCCCACCGTCCAGCTCGACGACGAAGCCTCGACGACGGCGTTCTATGCAGCGCTGCCGCCCTTGTGGGCGTCGATCCACCTGGTCGGCGGCTTCGCGATGGAGCCCATCGAGCAAGCGTCGGTCGCGACGTTCGAGGCGCAGTGGCGGCTCAACACGCTCACCTGCTTCCTCGCGTGTCGCGAGGCCGTGAAGGCGATGCGCAAGAGCGGCGGCGGTCGCATCGTCAACGTCGCAGCGCGGCCGGTGCTATCACCGGCGGGCGGGATGATCGCGTACGTTACCGCCAAGGCGGGCGTCGCGGCGCTGACCCAGTCGCTCGCCGCCGAGGTGCGCAAGGACGGGATCCTCGTGAACGCCGTCGTGCCGTCGATCATCGATACGCCCGCGAACCGGAGCTCGATGCCGGGCGCCGACTTCGACACCTGGCCCAAGCCGGCGGAGATCGCGCAGGCGATCGCGTTCCTGGCCTCCCCCGAGAACACCTTGACCTCGGGCACCCTGGTCCCGGTCTACGGGCGCGCCTAAGCTGCTGACATCACGCGGCCTCATCCGCTCGCGCGCGTCGCTCGTAACCTCTCGGGACCGAGCCCGTAGGCACGTTAGGCTTGGCGAGTAGAGGAGACCACGTGAGCAAGCGACCCAATCTGGAGCAACACCCCGAGCTGAAGGCGGCCTGGGATCGTCGCAGCTTCATCAAGTCCGCGGCGGTAGGGGCCACGTTCATGGCGGTCGGCGGCGCGCTCGTGCGCATCGCGGCGGACGACCTGACGCGCGAGGCACGCGCCCAGAAGCGCCCCGATGGGCGGCCGCGGCTCCCGCCCGGGCAGCGCGTCATCGAGTACCTGAAGCCGATGGGCGGCGACGAGGGAAGCGGCGATGTCCGTACCTTCCGGCTCAAGGTGCACGGCCTCGTGAAGACGCCGTTCGAGCTCGACTACGCGGCGCTGCTCAAGCTGCCGCAGGTGACCAAGGAGGCCGACGTCCACTGCGTCACGGGGTGGTCGATGCTGGCGGGGCAGTGGAAGGGCGTGCAGGTCTCGCTGCTCGCCGAGAAGGCCGGCGTGAGCGGCGACGCGCGCCACGTGATCTTCGAGGCGGCGCACGGCTACACGGCGAACGTGCCGATGAAGGAGGCGCTCGTCGATAACGCGCTCGTCACGTATCGCTTGAACGGCAAGCCGTTCGCGCTGCAGCACGGTGCACCGGTGCGAGGCCTCGTGCCCGACCTCTACTTCTGGAAGAGCGCCAAGTGGATCACCGGCATCCGGTTCGTCAAGGACGACCGCCCCGGCTACTGGGAGACGCGCGGCTATCACAACCACGCCGACCCGTGGAAGGAGGAGCGGTATGGCTGAGCCGGTCGGCCTTCGCGCCATCGTGAAGAAGCGGTGGCGCGGCTG
Organism: Kofleriaceae bacterium; assembly: GCA_035539815.1. Lineage (GTDB taxonomy): Bacteria > Myxococcota_A > Polyangia > Haliangiales > Haliangiaceae > JABFXX01. The sequence goes on along the minus strand of DATLHR010000590.1, from coordinate 1,123 downwards.
GCTGCGCGCCATCCACCGCGACTTCGGCTACCTCGCCGTCGGCTTCACGCTCATCTACGCGCTGTCGGGCATCGCGATCAATCACATCACGGACTGGGATCCGAACTTCCACGCGTCGGAGAAGACGCTCTCCATCGCGCCGATCCCGTCGGAGCTGTCCGACGACGAAGCGGTGAAGCGCGTCACCGACGCGACCGGCACGGGCAAGCCCGACGACGTGTTCCGCGCGGGCGACGAGCTCCGGCTCTCGTACAACGGCGGCACCCAGGTCACCGCCATCGGCGATACCGGCGATGTCACCGTGCAGGCGCGCTCGGATCGGTTCTTCTTCCGCATCGCGAACTGGCTCCACTACAACCGCGGCAAGAAGGCGTGGACCTACGTCGCCGATGTCTACGCCGTGATGTTGCTGTACCTCGCGATCAGCGGCCTGTTCATGATCAAGGGCAAGCTCGGGCTACGCTGGCGCGGCACCATCCTCGTCGGCCTCGGCATCGCAGTGCCGGTCACCTACGTCGCGCTCTCGGGCGGGCCGAACAAGGCGAGCGGTACGCGGACGGCGAGCGCGCCGACGGAGAGCGCCCCGGTCGAGGCACCCGCGCCACCACCCGAGTCACAGAGCGTCGATGAGCTCGCTCGTCCGCCCGTGCTGAAGCAGCCGCCGCCCGAGTGAGCCAACGCCGCCGTTTGCGGCCTACGCTCCCGATGCGCGGGTTTACGCTCGCGCGATGCTGACCAATCGCTCCGCTCCCCACGCGCGTATCGTGCCCGTGCGAAGGCATGCGCGCTGATCTGCCCCCCGCGATCGAGGCCGAGCTCGAGCGCCGTACGCGACCCGCGTTGATCTTCGACCGCGCGCGCCTCGCGGCGAACCTGACGGCGTTCGCCGCGGCGGCGCGTGCACACGGGATCACGACGCTGTTCGCCGCGAAGTCGTTCCCGCACCCCGACGTGTGGGCGATGGCGGCGGCGACCCTCGACGGCTTCGACGTCGCGAGCGAGGGCGAGCTGGCGAGCGTGCCCGCCGCGCGCGTGGTCTCGATCGTCGATCCGAGCGGGCGCGCCGGAGCCACCGTGTCGCCCCGCGGGCGCGTGCTCGTCGGTTGCGAGACCATCGAGCAAG
>DATLHR010000589.1:0-2833 GCA_035539815.1 Kofleriaceae bacterium | reverse complement strand
GGCCGAGCGCGGCTTCAAGCGCGATTGTCGCGGTTAGTGACGGGGGCTCAGTCGAGCGCGGCGCCCGCCGCGGCGACGGTGGCCTGGATGTTGAGCGCCGCGAACGCGAGGTCGATGTCGACGAACGCGTCGCTACCGCCGCCGCAGTGATAGTGCGGGTTGCGATAGTTCGCGGTGTCGGTGATCTGGATCGCCGGGAAGCCGGCGTCCCAGAACGGCGCGTGATCGGAGCGGCGCAGCCCCGACGCGAACGGCGACGCTTTGAGGCCGTCGGAGACGGGCAGCGTGATCGTGGGCAGCCCGATGCTCGCCGCCGCGGCCTCGAAGTTGGCGGCCGCGCTCGCCGCGGCGTCGTCGTGGATGAGGAGGATGAAGTCACCGCGGTTCTGGTTCGCCTCGATCGCTGCGGTCTGCGCCGGGAACACGAGCTCGAGGCTCGGATCCGTCTGCTGCGAGTTCGGCTCCGTGCTGCGATATCCGATCATCTCGAACACGAAGCTCGCGACGATCTGCTCGCCCGCCGTGGTGGCGCGACTGACGTACGCGCTCGACCCGATCAGGCCGCCTTCCTCCTGGTCCCAGCACGCGACGACGAGCGTGCGCGCGTGCGGATCGAGCGAGAGGACGCGCGCGGCCTCGAGCACGCCCGCGACCCCCGAGCCGTTATCGTCGGCGCCCGGGCATCCATTCGTGCTGTCGTAGTGGGCCGAGATGTACACGCGCTCGGCCGGCGTGGTCGTCCCGGTGCGCACGCCGATCACGTTGACGCCCGTCGTGTACTGATGCCGCTCGACGGTGTAGCCCAGCTCCTCGAACCGCGCGGCGCAGAGATCCTGGACCTCTTGCCAGTGCTGCGAGCCGGGCGCGCGCACGCCGGTGATCGTCATGAGGTCGGCGGACACGCGCTGCGCATCGACGTCGATGATCGGCACGTCGGGCGCATCGAAGGCAGGTGCATCGGCCTGGCCCGGCGCGTCGGGCACGCCCGGTTGGGGCGACGACGAGCCGCAGCCGACGAGGGCGCACGTGGTGATCGCGAGCCAGCCAGTCTTCATCGCGTGGTGTGTACCGCATCGCGCTCAGGCTCGGCCGCCAACCTTGCGACGGAACACGCCATCAGCTGAGCACGGGGAGCCGTGCGAGCACGCCCGTCAGGTGATGTCCGGTCGCGTCGACGATCACGCGCACCTCGTTATCGAGCTGGAGCAGCGCGCCGAGCCGGTGCTCGTCTTCGATGGCGACCCACGTCACGCCGGGGGCGACGTGGATCGCGTGGCGCGGCGTCGCCAGCTCGGTGCCGCGCGCCACCGCATCGGCGAGCTCGGCGAGCGCGTGACCGACGATGCGCGCATCTGCGTCCGTGCATAGCGCGACGAGATCGGGCGCGCCGAACTTGCGCAGGCCGCGCGTGTGCAGCGCGTGGGCGCCTTCGGCGCGCGTGGCGGTGGTCTCGTAGACCAGCCGAACCTCGCGCGCGACCTCGAGCGGTGCGTCCACCGCCGGCAGCTTCGCCGCGGGCACGTAGGTCATCGCGTGGGCGTCGAGGACGATCGACGCTCCACGCGCCACGAGCGCGCGGGCGGCGGACCATGCGGCGTGGAGATATGCGAGATCGACGGGGGCGACCGGCGCGCTCGCGATCACGTGCGCGTGATCGGTCGCGTCGAGCTCGGCGATCTGCGGGCCGAGGTCTTGCTCGGCGATCGCCCGCAGCGAACCCTGCCGCCAGGCGTCGAACCACGCGGGCGAGACCGCACGCGCGATCGTGCGCAACGTGCAGCCCGCCGGCAGCTCGATCGGGCCGGGCAGGGCGCCGCGCCCGAACGCGACGAGCACGACCTCGGGGCTGCGCGGGCGCGTCGGTGTCGTCGCGAACTGCCAGCCGGTCACGCGCGAGTTGTACCCCGGCGCGGGCGCGCTGCGACTGCGGCCAGCGGTGGATCGTCCGGACCTCTGACCGTGACCTCAGGGATACTCGGCCCGCCGATGTGCCGCTCCGTCGTCTTCGTGCTCCTCGCGCTCGCCGCGTGTCACCGTGCGCCCGCTACCACGCCCACCCGCGACACGACCGCGGCCGTGTTCGGCGACGAGGCCTGGCGGACGCCGGGATCGATCGACCACATCGACTTCGTGGGCGACCGCATCGTGGTCACCACGGATGACGGCTCGGTCGTCGCGTTCGATCGCACGGGGGCGCGCCGCGTGCTCGCGGAGGATGTGCTGCCGTGGGTGAGCGGCACGGGTCGGCTCGGCGAGCACGCGCTGCTGTTGGCCGGTGAGCGGCCCACGGTCGTGGATCTGCGCGCCGGCACCTCGCGCCCGTTCGACGCCAAGCTCGAGGTGCGGCGCCTCGCGACCGCCGGTACCCGCGCGCTGATCGGCGGCAAGACCGGGACGCCGCTCACCGTGTTCGACCTCGAGCGCATGACGCCAGGCATCGCGCTCGAACAGACGCGCCACTTCGAGGAGCCGGTGATCGTCGGCGACTGGGCGGTCGCCGCGCGGCCCCAGAAGACCGTGGGGATCTGGGACCTCGCGACGGGCAAGCGCCATCGCATCTTCGGGCTCGGCAACACCAGTGCGTTCGCGTTGTCGTCGGACCACGCGCTGCTCGCGGTCGGCACGTTCCCCGGCCAGCCACACTGGGCCGTCGACGTCTATCGCGTCGAGGACGGCACGCGGACGGCGAGCATCGGCTTCGCATGCAACCCCGACGCGCTCGCGATCAACGCCACCAGCGATCGCCTAGCGATCGCCTGCGACGAGGAGATCCGCGTCGTGAAGCTGCCCGGTGGCGAGCCGGTCACCACGCTGCGTGGCACGCAGGCGTACG
>DATLHR010000588.1:0-12801 GCA_035539815.1 Kofleriaceae bacterium | reverse complement strand
GGTCAACATCGTCACGACAACCGGGCGATGCGGTCCTTGGTCAGGAGCTTCTGCTTCTTGAGGCGGCTGATCTCCGCCTGCTCGGCGGGGGTCAGGGAGCGGCGCCGTTCCAGGAGCTGGACCTGCTCATCGAGACGTCGGTGTTCGGCGGTCAGCTCCGCGAGGAGGGTTTCCTTCGAGACCTCGGTTGATGTGCTCACGTACCGTCAACGATACGCCCCGCCTGCGCGTGCGGCAACGCTCAACGCTTGCGCGTCAGAGCACCGGGAACGCCATCGGGATACATGACCTCCGCCTCCGACGGACGGATGTACGTAGGCGCACCATCGGTGAGCACGTCGACATGCGCCCCCGCCTCGGCGAGCAGCGCGACGGCGACGCCCGACGGGGTGCGATCCGGGAGCCAGGCGCTCGCGAGCGCGGCGAACGCCTCGGGGTACGCATCGATCGCATCGCCTGCGTAGTGCACGTCATGACCGGCGAGCAGCGGCGCGAGCCACGCGCCGACCGCCGTCGGTGCGAGCACGCGCTCCTCGCCGAGGAGCTTCGCCGTGGCGTCGTAGCAGCCGGCGAACACCTCGCCGCGCCGTGCGTCGAGCACGGCGACGAAGCGCGCGTTCGCCGGGGACCCGAGCCGGCGCGCGGCGTCGTGCGCGAGCGCGGCGAGCGAGGAGACCGCCCACAGCGGCTTGCCGGCGGCGAACGCGATGCCCTTCGCGGTCGCCATGCCGATGCGCAGGCTGGTGAACGAGCCCGGACCGGCGCCGCAGGCGATCGCGTCGAGCTCGAGCGGCGCGACACCCGCACGCTTGCAGACGTCGTCGATGGTGACGAGCAGGTCCGACGTCCGGGTCCCCGCGCCGCGCGCTTCGGCGAGCGCCCGCGTGCCGTCGACGACGGCCACGCCGGCGGTCAGCGTCGAGCTATCGAGGCCGAGGACCTTCATCGCAAGAAGAACCGCATCACGTCGTTGCGCAGCGCGAGGATCGTGATCAAGCCGACGACGATCAACCCGACGAGCTGGATCCGGCTGCGCGTCTTCTCGGAGATCGGGCGGCGGCGCGCGGCCTCGATCGCGAACACGAGCAGGTGGCCGCCGTCGAGCATCGGGATCGGCAGCAGGTTGATCAGACCGAGGTTGACGCTCACGAGCGCGAGCATGAGCAGGAAGCTGTCCCAGCCCTGACTGCCGGCTCCGGACGCGGCCTGGTACAGCGTCACCGGCCCGCCGAGCGAGATGATCTGGAAGAACCCACTCGCCATCGTCGAGATGGTCTCGCCGGTGCGCTCGAACGCCTTCGTGATCGCGTAGCCGATGCGCCCGTCGATCGCGATCATCGCGCCGCGACCGCGGTCGATGTCGTTGCGCGCACCGAACGAGAGACGCATCACCGTGTGGCCGTACTCGTCGCGCTGCTTGCGCCACACCTGCGTGACCTCGGCGGACATCGTGACCGCGGGCCCCGACGTTCCGGTCGAGCGCTTCCAGGTCAGCTTGAACGTCTTGTTCGGATCGGCCTGCATCCGCTGGTCGAGATCGAGCCAGTGCAGCACGGGCTTGTCGTCCAGCGCGACGACGAGGTCGCCGATGCGCAGGCCGGCGCTGTCGGCCGGCGAGCCGGCATCGACCTGCGCGATGAACATCTCGGCGTGCTCGAGGCCGGTGTACGTCTGGCGGTTGAGCGTCGCGTCGACCTTGGTCTCGGGCACGAGGTCGGCGAACCCCGCCGCGAGCAGCTCCACCTGCGGGACGCCCGGCACCTCGGTGCCGCGGAAGTAGACGATGCTCGTGCGTCGCGCGAACCGCCCGAGCGCGCGCTGGACGTCGCGCCAGTTGCGCACCGCCTGACCGTCGATGCTGATCATCAGGTCACCCGTGCGCAGCCCCGCGTGCGCCGCCGGCGATTCGCCATCGATCACACCGACGAGCGGCACGAATGGCGCGTGTCGGATGCCGGCCCAGCCGATTCGCAACACGCGGCCATCGCGCTGCCGCACGGTCTCCTCGATCGGCGTGATGTAGCGCTCGAACTCTTTGCCGGTGCGCCGCACGCGCAGGCGCAGCTCCTTGCCCGGCGCGGCGCGCACCGCGTTCTCGAGCTCCTCCCAGTAGCGCACGGCGCTGCCGTTGATCTCGAGGACGCGGTCACCGGGCTCGATGCCCGCGCGCGCGGCCGCACCGCCATCGAACACGTCACCGATGACGGCCGACGGCAGCGCCGTGTGGCCTGCGAACAGCGCGAAATAGATGATCACCGGGAGCACGAGGTTCGCGGCCGGGCCGGCGAACACGATCACGAGCCGTTGCCACAGCGGGCGGCTCGCGAAGCTGCGGCCCACATCGGCGCGCGACGTCTCGGCCGCCCCATCGCCGGCCGCCTCGATGCCCAGGATCCGCACGTAGCCCCCGACGGGAAAGGCCGCGATCTGATACTCGGTCTCGCCGAGCCTGCCGCGCACGAGCGGACGTCCATAGCCGATCGAGAACCGCAGCACCTTCACATCGAGCAGCTTCGCGGCCACGAAGTGACCGAGCTCGTGGATCAGCACGAGCAAGCCGACGAGCAGGAGGAAGTAGACGACGGACACGATTGGCCCGCCGACGCTATAGCAGAAACTGCTATCCTCCCGGTGCGTGGCGTTGAAGTCCGGGCAACCCGATCAGGCCGTCGACATCGAGGAGCTCCTCGATCATGTCGACAAGACGCTCGATCGCGTGAAGGTGCTCTACGAGCAGTACTTCCTCGGAATGCAGAAGCAGCCGCCGACGCACATCCACAACGACGTCGAGCGTCGCCTGCGCGACCTGATGCAGATCCAGATCCGCAACACGGGCCTGCGCTACCGGTTCGCCACCCTCCAGCAGAAGTTCGGTTCGTACAACACCTACTGGCGCCGCACCCTCCGCCAGATGGAGAACGGCACGTACATCCGCCAGCTCTCCAAGATCAGCCGCCAGGCCGCGCTCACCGGCGAGGAGGTCCCCGAAGAGATCCTCGCAGCCATGCCCAAGCGCATGCGCGAGCAGGTCAAGCGCGACCGCGAGCAAGCGCTCGCCATCGCTCGCCGGCGCGAGGGCGCGGCCGAAACCGTCCCTACCGAAGACGACTTCCTCGCCGAAGAAGCACCGGCGACCGTCCCGACACCGCCCGTGCAGAGCAAGACGCGCGAGCCCGCCAGGGGCGCGCACCTCCTCTCCGACGACGACTTCGACATCGACTCGTTCTTCGCGCAGATCGAGGCGTCCGACGCGCCCGCGGCCGCGAAGCCCGCGCCCGCCGCGGCGAAGCCTGCGCCCGCGGGCAGCGGTTCGTTCCCCGCCGTGCCGGCGGTGGCATCTCCCGCGCCCGCAGCGGCTCGCCCGGCGCCGAGCGCCTCGCAGCCCACCGTCCCGATGCCTCGGCCTGCCGCGCCGCCGCTGACGACGACCACCGTCGGTCGCCCCGCCATGCCGACGCCGGCGCCGGACACGGCTCCTACCGTTCCGATCGCTCGGCCCGCCATGCCGACGCCGCCGCCGGCCGCGGGCGGCCGCCCCGCCATGCCGACGCCGCCTCCCGGGACCGGCGCCCGGCCCGGCGCGCGCCCCACGATGCCGACGCCTCCGCCGGGCGCCGGTCCACGACCCCAGCCGTCGGCCGCCGCAAAGCGGCCCGAGTCCGCCGCGCCGGTGCGGCCGCCTCCTGGCATGAACGACGCCGACGTGAACGCGCTCTACGCGAAGTACGTCAAGGCGAAGGAGATGGTCGGCGAGGCCGCCGGCCCCGGCGCGTACAGCAAGCTGATGCACACGATCAACGCGCAGGCGCCGAAGATCATGGAGCAGTACAAGGCGAAGGGCGTCGAGTTCTCGGTCGTCGTCAAAGACAATCAGGTCGTCATAAAAGCGAAGCCTAAGATCTGACTGCGCGCAGGGCACCTGCGATGCGAGACCGGTTCGAACACGGTTCTAACCGCGCGCATCCAGGAGAGGCTGAACGAGCACTGCGCCGGAGCGAGCACGGCCCGAACGAGCTCTGCGCCCGAGCGAGCACCTCGCGTTGGGCGAACGAGCACTGCGCCTCGAACGAGCACGGCCGGAACGAGCAGTGATGGACGGTCGCGAGGAGCGCTGTCGAGCAGGCATGCCGATGGAACGACACGCGAGCCGCGACGTGTTGGAGCAACGTTGATGATGATGGACGGTGCACACGATCAGAGCGTGGTTAGAACAATGCTCGAACCGGATCGAAAGAGCGGAACCATCGTGTGAGCAGAAGCGGTAGCCGTTAGAACGAAGTTCGAACCGGTTTGCGAAGAAGGGAGTCCTGATCATGTGCGCTGGGTCGGGCGTCCGGATTTCGGACATTGCGCGGCACGGGTGCAGCGGCGTGTCAGGGGCATCGAGTACCGGACGGCAATGCAGAAGAAGCTAACGACCGTGGGGAATAGTCTTGCGCTGATCTTCGACAAGCCGCTGCGCCGGATGTTGGGACTCGGTCCGAGTCGAATGGTGAAGCTGAAGACGGATGGGCGAAGGCTGGTGATCGAGCCAGTCGAGGAACGTGACGTTCTGCCGTATGCCATCGCGCTTGAAGCGCGAAGTGTGCTCAGGCGGCTCATGGAGGTGTACGGCATGGGGGAGAACTGTTTTCGCGCGCTGGCCCCGGAGTTCAAACGCACGCTCGCCTACGATGGGTGGCTCGAATTTCAGCTCGAGGACGCAAACGCCAGTCAGCGCGCCACGGTAATTCGGATGCACGAGTGCCTTGCGGCGCTGGAGCGTGGGGCGGAGTGGCCAGACGCGATCGCGGAGGCATTACGGCAATCGCCTGTACCCGGCGCACCACCGCCGCGACCGACGGCGGTGGCGGAGGGATGCTCGGGCGGTGGCGAGCAAGCTGGGTGAAGCCGGGCTACAGTCGGGCATGGCCTTCTCGGCGGCGTTTCGCTGCATCGCAGGATGCTCCGGCAGCTATCCGCTCGATCGCGTGATCTACCGCTGCCCCACGTGCGGGGACCTGCTCGAGGTCGTGCATGACATCGAGGCGCTGAGAGCGAAGCCGGCGGAGGCGTGGAAGCAGCTGTTCGATCAGCGCTGGCGATCGCCGGCGGCGGACGAGCCGTGGGGCTCCGGCGTGTGGGGCAAGCACGAGTGGGTGGCGCCGCAACTCGCGTCCGAGCACATCGTCTCGATGCTCGAGGGCGGGACGCACCTGACGCCGGTCCGTCGGTTCGCGAAGGATCTGGGGCTCGGCAGCGTGCGGGTCAAGCAGTGCGGCACCTCGCACTCGGGGTCGTTCAAGGACCTCGGGATGACCGTGCTCGTGTCGATGGTGAAGCAGATGATCGCGCGCGGCACGCAGCTGCGCGCGATCGCGTGCGCGTCGACGGGGGACACGTCGGCGGCGCTCGCAGCGTATGCGGCGGCGGCAGGCGTGCGCGCGGTCGTGATCCTGCCGCGCGGCAAGATCTCGACGGCGCAGCTCGTCCAGCCGCTCGCGGCGGGCGCGCTGGTGCTCGCGGTCGACACCGACTTCGACGGCTGCATGAAGCTCGTGCAAGAGCTCGCGGAGCGCGAAGGCGTGTACCTCGCGAACTCGATGAACTCGTTGCGCCTCGAGGGCCAGAAGACGGTCGCGATCGAGCTCGTGCAGCAGCTCGGGTGGCGCGTGCCCGACTGGGTCGTGATTCCCGGCGGCAACCTCGGCAACGTGTCGGCGCTCGGCGCCGGGTTCGAGATGATGCTCGCGCTCGGCCTCATCACGAAGCGGCCGCGGATCTGCGTCGCGCAGACCGCGCACGCGGCGCCCCTGTACGCGAGCTATCAGCGCGGCTGGGCCGAGCTCGAGGCCGTGAAGGCGAAGACCACGCTCGCGTCGGCGATCCAGATCGGAAATCCCGTGAGCTTCAAGAAGGCGGTGCGGGCGCTGCGCGCGTTCGAGGGGGTCGTCGAGGCGGTCACCGAGGCCGAGCTCGCGGACGCGTCCGGGCACGCCGACCGCGACGGGCTGTTCACGTGCCCGCACACCGGCGTGGCGCTCGCGGCCTTGACCAAGCTCGCGGGGCGCGGCCTGGTCACGCGCGACCACGAGGTGGTCGTGATCTCGACGGCGAGCGGGCTCAAGTTCGCGGAGTTCAAGGTGGGCTACCACGAGGGACGGCTCGCCGACGTACCCACACCTACGTATCGCAACGTGCCGATCGAGCTCCCGGAGCGCTACGAGGCGGTGCGCGACGCGCTCCATCGCGGGCTCGACGGCTGACCGGGCCGCGTGGGAGACTGGAGCTCGATGAGGATCGTCGAGATCGTTGCTACTCGGACCGTGCTCGTCATCAGCTCGCTTGGCCTCGCCGCGGCGCTCGCCGCGTGGGCCACCCAGCCCGAGCCCGTCGCGCCGGCGCGCCAGCCTGTGCGCCCGATGCGCGGCTGCGTGAAGGCGGCGCCGAGGGTCGCGCCGGCGGCGCAGCCGGTCACCGCACCGTCGGAGCGCACGCAGGTCGAGGTCGTGCAGGCGCTGCGCGCAGACCTCGCGCGCTGCGGCGAAGGGGCCGTCGACGGCTCGCTGTCGATCTACATCGACCGCGACGGTGTCGTGCGTGACATGAAGCTGTCGGGCCTGCTCGGCACCCGGCCCGAGGCGATGACCGCGTGCGTGAAGGCGGTGGTGCTGCCGACCCGGTTCCCGGCGTCGGAGACCAACACCGCGGTCGAAATGCTGCTGCGCTCGAACGAATGATGGAACCTTTCCGCGGGTCGCGGGTGATACCGGATACCCATGCCTGCGGCCGCCGCCGTTCGCTCCCCCGAGCCGCTCGACGAGCTCACGCTCCGTCGCGCGCAGCGCGGGGACGAGCGCGCGTGGCGTGATCTCGTCGAGCACCATCAGCACGCGATCCACGCGCTGATCTGGCGACTGCTCGCCGGGCGCGCGCGTCATCGGGTCGAGGACCTGACGCAGGAGACGTTCGTGCGCGTGCTGCGCGCGCTGCCGACGTTCGACCCCGCGGGGCCGGCGTCGCTGTCGACGTGGATGCTCACCATCGCGACCCGGCTCGCGCTCAACGAGCTGCGCCGGCCCGAGCACGAGGAGCTCGCGGCGGAGCCCATGGGCGACGAACGCACGGATGCGCTGACCGAGCGCCAGCGCCTCGGGGCCGCGATCGCGGCGGGCGTGGCCGCGCTGCCCGATACGCAGCGCGCCGTGTTCGTGCTGCGCGAGTATCACGAGCTCGAGTACCAAGACATCGCCGCCGCGCTCGAGCTCGATCTCGGCACGGTGAAGTCGCGCCTCGCGCGGGCGCGCGCCGCGCTGCGCGACTACCTCGTCGCCGCATTGCCGGAGCTGGGAGGACGCTATGCGTGACGAAGACGACGCGCTCGCAGGAATCGATCTGACCGCGTGGGAGCCGCCCGCGCCTCCGGCATCGCTCGTCGACGGCGTCATCGCGCGTGCGAAGGAGTCCGCGATGCCCGCGCTCGTCGAGCCAACCCCATCGCGGGTCGCGAACGCCGCGCCGCGCGGTGCACACAAGCGGTGGTGGATCGCGGGCGGTGTCGCGGCGTCGGTGGTCGCGGTGGCCGCGTTCGGGCTGTGGGGCCTCGAGCGCGCGAAGCCCGCGCCGGAGGTCCCCGCGGCCGCCGCTATCCCGACGAGTGGGGAGGTCGTGGCAACGCACGCGCAGGCGCTCGTGCTCGGGGCGTCGACGGCGAGGCTGGAGCCCGGCGCGCGCATCGCGTGGCGGCGCGAAGGAGCCCGGCTCGTCGTCGCGCAGCGCGCGGGCAGCGCCGCGTGGCAGGTGGATCGTGGAGACACGCTCGTGATCGATGCCGGCGCCGAGGTGGCGTCGGTCGAGGCGTCAGGCGCGAGCCTGCGCGTGGAGGTGACGATGCTGGATCGAACGGATGTGAGGATCGCGACCGCGACGACGGCGATCGCGGCGACGGTCGCGCTGGTGACCGTGCTGGTCTACGAGGGCACCGCGAAGGTCGTGCACGACGGCCACACGGTGAACGTCGTCGCGGGCGAACGCTACGCCGTGAATCCGCAGGTGACCCTGGATGACCAGGCCACCGTCGGCAGCAAGCCCGTCGACGTCGCGGCCAAGAAGCGCGAGATCGAGGAGTTCGAGCAGAGGATCCGCGAGAACAACGAGAAGCTGAAGGCGCTCGAGAATGACGCCGCGGAGCCCCCGAAGCCGGCGTCTACCTGCGACGAGGTCTCGTGCGTGCTGACCGACTACGAAGGCGCCTGCTGCGCGAAGTTCAAGCAGGAGCCCGTCGAGCTCGCTCCGCCGGCAAAGCAGCCGGTGCCCGCGTCGACCTGCGACGAGGTCTCGTGCGTGCTGCACGGCGGCGCGTGCTGCGACAAGTTCAAGAAGAAGCCCGCCGACGGCAAGCGACCCGACCCGAACCTGCCACTCGGGCTTGATCGATCGATGATCACGAGCGCGCTGGCCGCGATCGAGCCGCAGCTCGAAGCGTGCGGTGCGAGCTTCAAGGGCAAGATCAAGCTCAAGGTCTGGGTCGGCCCCGCAGGCGAGGTGACCCGGACGACCGTGATCGGCCCGAACGGCGCCGACGATCCGCCGGAGGTCGCGGCGTGCCTGCACGGTGCTGCCCTGAACCTCGTGTTCCCCAAGACGCGCGAAGGCGGGGCGTTCGGGTATCCGCTCGTGTACGACGGGACGCCTACCGCAGCACCGGCGCCGATGCCGAGCACTCCTTCCGCGTGTGACGTCGATGCCCTCCTCGAGACCGGCAACGCGTTCGCGAATGCCGGATCCTGGGATAAGGAACTCGTGAAGTTCGACGCGGCGTACCGCTGCAAGCCCTCGGATGCGACTGCGAAGCGGGCATTTGCCGCCGCGTGCAACGCCAAGGACGCCGCGAAGGCGAAGTCGTACTACGCGAAGCTCCCTGTCGACGCGCAGAACCAGCTGCTGCCCTTCTGTAAGCGCAACGGCATCGAGCCGAACGTCGGCGCGTGCGATGCCGACATCCTGAAGGCGAAGGGAGAAGCGCTGCTGCAGGTGGGCAAGGACGTGCCCGCGCTCTCCATGTTCGAGCAATCCCTCGCGTGCAGGCAGGACAGCGGCGTACGGCGGCTCGCGTTCATGGCTGCGTGTCGCGCGAAGGACGCCGCGAAGGCGACGCAGCTGTTCTCCGGGATGGTGAACACCCCGTCCTCCCTCTCGCAGATCTGCCTGCGCAACGGGATCTCACTGCCGGCGACCGGCTCGATCGTCGTCACCACGACGACGGGGCAGAGCGCCACCATCGAGCTCGACGGTGTCGCGGTCGGAACCACCCCCGTCACGATCACGTTCGTCGCCGGCCAGCCGCGCCGGCTGACCGTGCGGACGGACTCGCACGAGCACACGGTCCCCGTGACGGTGCGGCCCAACGAGAAGTCGACGTTCGCGGTCGAGGTCCAGTAGCGGCACCCACACCGGCGACTATCGCGCTCGCGTTACAGGGGCCGTGGCCGGCGGGTCACACTGCGGGCGCCGGCGCCCACGATCTCAGGAAGTTAGCGCTGGCGTCGTGCTTGCAATGCCACGCGCTCGCGATGAAGGCGTTGCTGATGCTTGCGGCGGTGGCCGGACTTGCCGGGTGCGAGGCCCAGGCCGCGCTCGCCACGCGCGGCGACGTCGCCGCGGACCCGGTCGCGGCCAACCCGCGCGCACGCAAGACGATCGAGAGCGTCGCCATCGACGGTGACAACCTCCCGCTCGCGGCGCTGCGCGACCTCCTGTCGACGCGGCCCGGCGATGCGATCGATCCACAGCGCCTCGCCGAGGATCGCAGTGCCCTCGAACGCGCGCTCGAGGCACGTGGGTACCTGGCCGCGAAGGTGGCGCCGGCGGAGGTCTCGTATGGCGCCGGTAGTGCGTTCGTGACGTTCCCGATCGAGCAGGGCGTCGTGTTCAAGGTTCGCTCGGTGCGTGTGACCGGGGCGAACGATCGCGATGCGGGTGTGGTGACGCTGGTCGCCGGCGATGACGCGATCGCGAGCCGCATCGAGCACGCGCGCCAGCTGCTCTCCGATCACCTGGCGCGCCGTGGCAAGCCGCACAGCGTGACGGTTTCGGTCGACACCGACCTGGCCGCCGCGGCTGTCGATGTCGAGCTGATCGCGCTCTGATCACTCGCAGGGCAGCGCGACGTCGAACACGCGGACGTCGTCGACCTTGCCGTCCATCTCGGCGACGACGGGCGTCCACTTCCCGTTGCGGCCGATCTTCGGCGCGTACATCGACTGCAGCGAGCCGGCGGCGGCCGCGAAGCTCGTCAGCTTGCGCCCGTCGAGACACATCGACACCGTCCCGCCCGTGTGCGCGATGCGGACGAAGTGCCAGGCGTGGTCATTCGGATAGGCGGCCATCCCGGTCACGAACTCGAGCGTGTTGGGATCCGTGCACGTCCCGATCTCGGCGCTGATGGTGCCGGGATCGTAGATCACGAAGCCGAGCCCGCCGCCGAAGTCGAGGTCGTAGTCGGAGAACACCCAGTTGCCGTACGACTGGATCGAGTTGACGGCGTCGGACTGCACCCACATCTGCACGGTGAAGTCGCCCGGCCGCTGCAGCACGCCGGGGCCGAGCAGGTAGCGGTTGGTGGGGATGTCGAGCGCCTGCCCGAGCTCCGGGAACGGGCCGGCGACGAGCGACGGCATGGACGGCTCCTCCGTCGTGAAGTCGATGTGCGTCCACGCGCTGCCACATGCGTCGGGCACCGTGTCGCCCGGGGCCTGCTCGAAGCTCAGTGCGACCTGGCAGTGCTTCGGGAAGGCCTCGCCGCTCTCGCTGACGAACAGCTGCACCGCGACGTCCTCGGCGCCCGAGGCGGACGGCGTCAGCGCGAACAGGATCCGATCGCCCGCGAGCGCATCGAACGTGAGTGTGTGCTCGAGCGTGGTGCCGGTCATCGCGACGCCGGCGAACAGCACGTCCTCGCGGCTGTTGCGGTACAGACGCACGGCCTGATTCGACGTTGCGCGCACGCGCAGCGACAGCTGGACGACCTGGTCGGGCCCGGGCACGGTGAGCTCGATCGCGGGATCCGCCGCGCCGGTGCCACCGGCCGAGGACAGCAGCAGCGCCCCCGGGAGCTCGGTGCAGCCCGAGGCGCTCGGCCGCTCGCTGCAGCTCGTGATCGAGTTCGCGCTGTCGACTCCGACGAACCCGCCGCCGCTCGGCGTCATCGGCGTCCACGTGCGGTTGCGGTTGTCCTCGAGGTAGCGCCAGCGGTCGTTGGCGCCACCCGGCGAGCCGTTGAAGTCACCGCCCGCGTCGACGATGCACGGCGCGGTGCAGCTCGTCGGTACGACGCTGTCGCCACCGCCGCCACCGTCGCCGCCGTTACCTCCGTCACCGCCGCCGCCGTTGTCGCCGTTCGAGAACAGCGACTGGCTGCACGCGGCGAGCACGAGGAGCGCAGGCGCGAGCGCGCGGATCAGAACCACAGCTCACCTCCCAGGAACGTGGGGAACGTCGTGCCGTGCGGCTTGCCGGCGAAGCTCGCGAGCGACTCGAGTCGGAGCGCGAACGACGGCGTCGCGCGTAGCCGCACGCCGAGGCCGGCGGCCCCCGCGACGAACGACTCGCTCATCTCTCCGCCGGGAAACGCGATCGGCACCGCGCCGACGAGGTGCACGGAGGCACGGTCGCCCGCGAGCCGCACGCGGAGCGAGGGCATCACGGCGTAGGCGACGACGATCGCATCGAGGCCGACGTCGACGCGCGGGTGCACGCGCATCGCGAACCCGAGCGAGGGCGCGCCGGTGTCGGCGAGCGCACGCAGGTTGGTGCCGAACCCCGCGCCGACCGCGAACCGCTTGGGGCGCTTCGTCGTGAGCGGTGGCGATGGGGGGAAGGGGTGCACCTCCGCCGGCGCGACCGGCAGCATCAGCTCGACGGTCAGCTCGTCGCCCGACGCGACCCGGATCTTGCGCGCGACGTCCATGCGGCCGGGCGCCTTCGCGGACAGCTCGTGCTCGCCGGGTGGCATGATCAGCGGCATCTTGGTCAGCGCATCGAGCTGCTCGCCATCGACGAAGATCGTGGCGTCCTCGGGGGAGGCGGTGACGGTGACACGCGCGATGCGCGCGAGGATGCCGTCGAGCTCGCCGCGCGCGGCGGTGAGGCGTGCGGGCGGGACCTGGCCCTTGCCCTCGTCGAGGAAGCGCTCGTAGAACTTCACCGCCTCGCCGTAGTGCGACAGCTCGCGGTGACAGCCCGCGATGTTGTAGAGCACGAGCGGGTGCGGCGAGATCTCGTACGCTCGCTCGAACTCGGCGAGGGCCTCGCTGTACTTGCCTTCCTTGAACAGCGCGACGCCGCTCTTGAAGTGGCGGTCCGCTTCCTTGGCCTCGCCGGCGGCCGGCTTCTGCGGTTTGCGGTCGGCGGCGGCCGTGCCGGCGAGCACGCCCGAGAGCAAGGTGATGGCGAGCAGCGTGCGCGTGGATAGGCTCATTTGTAGGGGCTGTCCGGGTCGATGCGGTCGGGCTTGTTCGGGCGTGTCGGGCGCGTCGGCCGGGGCCGGTTCGGCTTGTCGACACGCACGAGGTCGTACGCGAGCCGCTGTGACTCGTCGAACGTGAGCTCCTCGCTCACGGGCTTGAACCCGGGTGCCGCGATCGAGAGCGCGTGCTTCGCGCCATCGCGAGGCACGACGAGCTCGCCGTTCTCGACGAGCTTGCCGTCGACGGTGATCGTCGCGCGCGCCGGCTTCACGCTGAACCGCAGCGTGACCGTCGCCGGCGGCGGCGGCTCCACGGCTGGCTGTGGCGTCGGCGCGGGCGGCGCCACAGCCAGCCG
>DATLHR010000587.1:0-8503 GCA_035539815.1 Kofleriaceae bacterium | reverse complement strand
GGGCTACGGGCCCGAGTGCTTCACGATCGAGGGCACGCCGAAGGCGGGACCGTACCGGCTCTCGATCAACTACTACTCGCAGGGCCCCATGGGTTACGGCATGGGCCTCCTGCAGATCGTGAAGCACGACGGCAAGGGCGGACTGACGTTCCAGGATCGTCCGTACGTGATCATGAACGACCACGCGTACGTCGACCTCGGCTCGTACAAGTAGCCGAGCCCGCGCCCGGGATCAGGACCAGCCGGTCCAGTAGAAGACGAGCGCGTGGAAGTTGCGGTCGCGGTGTGCGGCCTCGAGCGCCGCGGACGGCCGATCGCGATCGCGCGCGCCGCCGAGCACGCCCGGCCACGGATCGATCGCGACGAGCTCCTCGTCGGTCTTGGCGTCGAGGCGATCGACGGTGAGCCCGATCGCGTGCGCGACGCCCGCGGCCGGCATCTCCTCGCCGGCCGCGCCTGGCTCCGGGTGGAGCCGCTGGAAGTTGGTCGGCAGCATCGCACCGCGATAGCCGCGCCCGCCCTTCACCCACTCGACGATGCCCGGCGTCGGCGTCGCGATGCGCCGGCAGTTCAGGCGGTAGCCGAGCTCGTGCAACGAGCTCGTGCGCCCGAGGAACCACTGCTGCACGCGCTCGAGAGAACCGCCGTCGCGCGCGGTGTGCAGCTCGTGAAACACGTTCTCCTGGATGCCCGGTGCGTAGGCGCCGGCCCGATAGGCGATGCGGCGTAGGAGATACGCCGTGACGGCGCCCGGCCCCGCGGTCGGCGTGTGAAACACCGGGACGACGAGCCGGACGTCCTCCGGCGCTTGCTTGACCACATCGTCTCGGCTCACGGTCATCACCACGAAGCGTGCCCAGCGTACACGAGGGCCGCGCGCGTGGGGGCGGGGCCGAGACGATTCGCAAGCATCCGCGGCCTGATACGGGTGGCGTCACGCGTCGCTTCCCGGGCGGTATGCTGGGCGCATGCCGGACCCGCTGTACCTCGCACGTCTCGTCGGAAGCCAGGAGGCGATGGGGGCGCAGCACGGTGGCTTGACGGCCAGCCACGCACGCCGCCTGTTCGAGTTCTACGCCGCGATGCCCGAGCGCGTGCTCGCGGGTGGGCTCGACGGCGCGAGCAAGCTCGCCGTCCGCACGCTCGCCAACGCATGGCAGGCCCGGCTCGCGCGCGAGCGGCCGCCCGAGCTGCTCGCACGGTCGCGTGCGTTCGCGGCTGCCGTCGCCGCGGGCAGCGGCGCGCGTCTCGATGACCGCACGATCCGCGCGATCGCGGCGATGGACGCGCTGCAGAACTGCGTGTCGCTGTTCGCGCGCGCACGGCTCGGGCCGTTCACGCGGCCGGTGCGCGAGCGTGCCGCGATCGCGGCCGTGCCCGCATGCTCGACCGCGATCGCGTGGGGCCGGGCGACCGAGGACGGCGAGCTGCTGTTCGCGCGCAACTTCGACTTCCCGGGTCTGGGTGTGTGGGACGCGGCGCCCGCATTCGTCGTGTGCGTGCCCGATCGCGGCCAGCGCTACGGCTTCTTCGCCACGCGCGGCGCCGATGCACCCGCGGTCACCGTCGTCAACGAGGCGGGCCTCGTGTTCGCGTCGCACACGCGGTGGCACGCCGGCGTCACGTGGGGCGGCGGCATGGTGGTCGACGTGGTCCACGACCTCGCGCGCAAGGCCGAGACGCTCGACGACGCGATCCGCCTCGCGCGCGAGCGCCCCGCCTCGTCGAGCTGGGGCATCGCGATCGGCAGCGCGCGCGAGCGATCCGCGCTCGTGCTCGAGCTCGCCGGTCGCCGCGTCGAGGTCGTGCGGCCCGCGCTCGGCGCCGATCACCTCGTGTGCACCAACCACTACCGCTCGGCGATCAAGGACGGCGAGGTCGCACCCACGGCGTGGGACCTCCACTCGGTGCGCCGCGCGCAACGCCTGAACGTCCTCGTCGAAGCTCGCCGGTCGCCGCTCACCGCGCGCGACCTGATCGGCTTCCTCGGTGACCGCTGCGACGCCGCGTGCGAGCGCCAGTTCGGCAGCCAGGTCGCGCAAGCGGTCAACGTGCACGCCGTCGTCGTCGCTCCGTCGACGCGCCGCGCGTGGGTCGGCGTCGATCGCGCCCCCGTGTGCGAGGGCACGTGGGCCGAGCTCGGGTGGTCGTGGGACGGTCCTGCCGGCGGCTGGGAGCTCGGTGCCACCGACGGCGCCGGCTTCACGGCGACGCTGCGCGATGACCTGGCGGCGCCGCAGACACCGGTCACGCTCCTCGTCCACGACGCGGTCCGCGCGTACGAGCACGATCACGACGTCGCCACGGCGCGCGCCGCGATCGAGCGCGCCGTCGAGCTCGCCCCGGCCGAGCCGTCGCTGCGGCTCACCGCCGCGTGGCTCGCGCTCGAGGACGGAGCCGACGAGCGCGCGACGTCGCACGTCGCGGCGGGGCTCGCGGTCGAGACCGATCCATACCGGCGCGGTCAGCTGTTGCTGTGGGGCGCACGCGCCGCGCGACGCAGCGACGGGGAGCTGGCCGATCGCTGGACCGCGGAGCTCGCGCGCCTCGACGGTGACGGGCTCGACGAGCTGCGTGCGCGCGCGCGCCGCCGCCACCGCGGAGCGCCGCACACCAACCTGCTCATGGTCGATGCGTATTGAGTTACGATGACGGCATGGAATGGCTACACGCAATCCTCTTGATCGTGGGTGCGATCCTGGCGGTGTCGGCGTTGATCGTGGCGAAGGCGCCTGACGCCAGGGCGGTGATCGACAAGCTGGTGCCGTTCCAGGCGCTCATCGGCGTCGGTCTCCTCGCGGTGTCGGTGGTGCAGCTCCTGCGCGGGCTCAAGTTCCTCGACACGATGAAGGACGCACCCGTCCCGGGGCTGGCGTGGCTCGCCGGCAGCGCCGGCGGCATCGTGCTCGGGTTCCTGTTCGGCATGCCGCAGATCGCGAAGATGATCCCCGGCGACTCGCCCGCCGAGCAGAAGGCGCAGGAGCTCTCGCGCAAGGTCGCCCCCTACCAGGTGATCATCGGCGTGATCTGCGGTGGCGCGGGCATCCTCATGCTCCTGCTGCTGCTGAAGATCATGAAACCGTACTGAGTGGGGTCGCGGTGCCGCGGCAACCGCGGTAGCCGCCCGCGGCTAACTCGTCGACCTGCCACGTGTTCGGCTCGGCACGCGGCGTGCTCGACGAGCAGCCCGTGCGGATCCTCCTCGCCTTCCTCGCCACTGCCGTCAGCACCGCCGCCTGCGTCGAGCCGCTGGACGACCCCGAGCAGGGGAGCGGCGAGGGCGTCGACGACGACAACGATCCCTCGTCGGTGATGGACGACGGCAAGTCGGACGCGCCGCGCTACGCGGTGCCCACCGACCTGCCCACGCTGAGCGCGCCGGAGATCATCGTCTCGCTCGACGGGCTCACCGTGCACCTGTTCGATCGCGAGACCGGGTTCTCCGAGGTGTATCCGACCGGCGTTGGCTTCAAGAACTCGCGCGGTGTCAGCGTCACGCCGACGGGCCACTTCAACACCGGCGCGGACCCCAGCAATGGCTGGTGGTACGTCCCGCGCCGCACGTCGCCCGACTACTTCGCCGGGCTGCCGTTCCTCCGTCTCGACGCGGAGAACAGCGAGGGCTCGAACACCTACGCGCTGCACGGCCCGATCACCGCCCAGCTGCGCCGCGGCTACGTCTCGCACGGCTGCATGCGCATGGCGAAGGACGACATCATCCGCTTGTTCTGGATCGTGAAGCCGCACGGCCAGACGCCGGTCACCATCCAGACGGAGAAAGAGGTCGATGCCGAGGGTCAGACCGTCGACGTCGGCATGACCCCGGCGCTGTGGCCGGCCGGCGAGCCCATCCCGTACGGCGACTCGGTCGGCCCGCGCGAGTGAGCCAGGTCGTCAGCGCGCGCCGGGGGTCGCGAGCACGAGCTGATCGCGCTCGCCGCCGGCGTCACGCGCGGCGCGCCAGATCTCGCCGGCCATGGCCTCGTCGGCCGAGCCAGCGCATGCGCTACGCGCGCGGGAACGCGCCTTCGATGCGCTTCAGCTCGCGCTCCTCGTCGGAGGAGACCTTGCCAAAGCCGAGGATGCCGCCGGCCGCCGCGGCCACCATCTTGGCGAACCCGACGATCTGGTTCTTGAGGAGACGGTTCTGCTCGTCGTTGAGCTGCGCGGTCAGCGTCTTGATGTACGCCTCCCACGCGACGAAGAGGTCCTCGCTCGGCTTGGTCTTGAGCCACGTCTGCAGCAGATCGTAGCCGTCGGTGCCCTGCTCGAGGCCCTTGCCGTGCGCACCCTGCAGGATCGCGGTGCGCTCGTTGTCCTGGATCGAGCCGTCGGCCCACGCGATCTGGATCAGCGGCACCAGCGAGAGCGCCGCGATCGTGTTGGACTTGAGGCCGAGCGCGACGAGCTTGTCGAGGACGGCGTCGTCCGACATGCCCGAGGCCTTGCGGAGGTCGTCCTTCGTGCGCTGGGAGTCGAGCTTCTCTTTCAGCGCCGCGAGCTTCTGCTGGTTCTCCTTCTCGTAGAACTGATCTTCCAGTGCTTTGCCGCGCTCCTCGAGGGTCACTTCAGACACGTGGATCTCCTTGGTTGGCGCGCACCATACCGAAGTTGCGGGCCCCGGACAATTGACCCTCCCGCTCCCCAATTTCGCTTGTCTCTGGCCGAGCGCCCTTGCTACCACCCCGGCCCGTGAAGCTCCTCGCTGCGTCGATCGGCTTCTTCGGTTTGCTGAGCGGCTGTGCGCGCGGCCAGCCGTTCGATGGGACGGACGCCCGCACGGGCGGGCAGGATGCGGCCGCCACCGATGCGCCACCTTCCGATGCGCCGTCCGACGAGGATGCACAGGTCACCCCGGATGCGCCGCCGCCGGACGCCTCGGCCTTGCTGCTCTCCGAGGTCGTCTTGCAGCCCGCGGGCGCCGAGTACATCGAGCTCATCAACCCGGGCTCCGCGCCGGTCGATCTGTCGCGCTATTACCTCGCCGATCACGGCAACTACTTCAGGATCCCCGCCGGCACCGCGACCGTCGACTCGTCGGACTTCATCGTGAAGTTCCCGCAGGGCGCGTCGATCCCGGCGCACGGCGTCGTGACCGTGGCGATCGACTCGGCCGCGGCGTTCACCACGACCTATGGCACCGCGCCGACGTTCGCGATCGCCGGCGGGACGATGATGACGATCGTGAGCAACGGTGCGCCGAGCCTGACCAACAGCGGCGAGCTCGTCGTCCTGTTCTACTGGGACGGCAGCTCCGACCTGGTCAGCGACGTCGACATCATGCTCGCTGGGACGCCGTCTTCGATCAACGGGATCATCGACAAGAGCGGCTACAGCGTCGACGGACCGGACGCCGGCAACACGCCCACGGCGTACGCGCCCGACGCGCGCACGCTCGCCGCGCAGCCGAGCGCCCCGGGGGCGGGATCCTCGACGAAGCGGATCGGGCTCGAGGCCGGCGAGGTGCAGAACGGCATCGGCAACGGCCTCACCGGCGACGACGAGACCACGGAGAACACGGTGGTCAGCTGGGATACGTCGTACACGGCGCCGACGCCCGGTGTCGTTCCGGCGGCGCTGCAGCAGTAGGGCGGCCCGGAAGTGTTGTAGCGTCGACCGGTGAACCCGCGCCGTCGTCGTCGAGCCCAGCACCGCGTCGGGTTGCGGCTCTGGCTCGTGCCGATGGCGATCCTCGGCGGCATCGCGGTCGCCGGGTTCGGCGTCTTCTATCTCGTCGATCACTACGTCACCGGCGGCGCGCCCAACGGCAACACCGCCTCCGCGCGCCGTCTCCTCGACTTCGAGCCGTCGCTGATCTCCGACGCGCTGTCCGGGCTCGCCGGCATGAACGCCGCGGTGCTCGGCATCGTGATCACCGTGGTCTCGCTGCTCGTGCAGCTCACGTCGGATCGCTACACCGGCGTCGCCCGGATGTTCTTGCGCGACCGCACCAACGCGGCGGTGATGGCGTTCTACGTCATCACGTGCGTCGTCGGCGTGTTCCTCAGCCTGTCGCTGCACGCCGAGTTCGTCCCGCGCGCCACCGTGTTCGCGATGATGGCGGCGACCGGCTTCGGCATCGTCATCATGCTGCCGTACTTCATGTACGTGTTCCGGTTCCTCGAGCCGGTGAACCTGATCGCGCGCATCCAGACCGAGGCCGCCGACGATCTGTACGGCGCCGCGACCACGCACGACCACGACTCGATCGCGAAGGGGCAGGGCCCCGCGCTCGCCGCGCTCGAGGAGATGACGGACATCACCTCGAACTCGATCTCGGGCAAGGACAAGATCATCGCGAGCCGCTCCGTCGACGCGATCAAGGACTTCGTGATCGGCTACCTCGTCATCAAGGACAAGGCGGAGCCGGCGTGGTTCCGCATCGGCGCGGGCATCAAGAGCAACCCGGACTTCGTCGCGATGGATCCCGAGTCGCTGCGCGATCTCGAGGGCGATCGCACGTGGCTCGAGTGGAAGGCGCTGCGCCAGTACCTGGGCATCTACGCCGAGGCGCAGGGCGAGATGCCCGACATCAACTACCTGATCGCGATCGATACCCGCTACATCGGCGAGGCCGCGCTCGCGCGTGGCGACCGCCGCGTCGTCGAGCTCGCGTTCCGGTTCATGAACAGCTACCTGCGTGCGGCGCTCAACGCACGCGCGGTGCGTACCGCGTACAACGTGCTCAATCAGTACCGCCTGCTCGTCGAGAGCATGCTCCGCGGCGGCGCCGATGACCTCGCGATCGCCGGCGTGCGCCACATGATCTACTACGGCCGCACGAGCTACGACATGCAGCTCGGGTTCGTCACGGAGACCGTCGCGTACGACGTGTCCGCGCTGTGCGAGTTCGCGCACGCGCAGCGCGGCGGCGACCTCGACGCCGAGATGCTCGCGATGTTCCTCGAGCTCGATCAGCCGCTGCGCCTCAAGCGCCAGGAGTCCGGCCTGCAGGGCATCCGCAAGGCGCAGATCAAGCTCGCCTGCTACTACCTCGCGGCGGGCGCCGAGGCGCGCGCGCAGAAGATCGCCGACGACATGGCCGGCGAAGATCGCGAGCGGCTCCATACGATCCGCGAGCAGCTCGGGCGCGTCGAGTCGAAGGAGTTCTGGGAGATCATCGACCGCGGCCGCAACTTCGAGTACATGCCGGTGCGCCAGCGGGAGCAGATGGATCGCTTCTTCGGCCTGCTCCCCGACGTGGCAAACTGACCACGCCTGCGTGGTGTTCGCACCATGCTACTGTGCAAGGCTCGGACATCGAATTTCAGGCGGTTAGACGCGGAATTGTAAGCGACTTCCGGAATTCGCGCGCGGCATCCCCACTGCTACCCATCTCCGGGTGTCCGCCGCTCAGCGCCCGGGGAACGCGACCTACATCTTGGGCGACCGCATCGCCGGCGGCGGCATGGCGGAGATCTTCCACGCCCGGCGCAGCGTCGGCGGCGGCGATCCGATCGTCATCAAGCAGATGCTGCCGCAGCTGTCGGCGCAGCAGGACTTCGTCTCGATGTTCATCGAGGAGGCGAGGATCTCGACGACCCTCGATCACCCGAACATCGTCAAGGTCCATGACTTCGAGGCCACGGATCGCGGGCTGTTCCTGGTCATGGAGCTCGTCGACGGTCCGGACCTGCTCGCGGTCCTGACTCGCTGCGCGTCGCTCGGGCGCCCCATGCCTCCCGCGCTCGCGGCGTACATCGCGTGCCATGTCCTCGAGGCGCTCGACTACGCGCACACCGCGTGCACGTCGAGCGGCGATCGCCTGCGCATCGTCCATCGCGATGTCTCGCCCAGCAACATCATGCTGACGCGACGCGGGCACGTGAAGCTCGCCGACTTCGGCATCGCGCGCGCGTCGTCGTTCGGGCGCACCGACGAGGTCGCGGCCGGCACGCTCAAGGGCAAGTTCGGCTACATGTCTCCCGAGCAAGTGCGCGGCGAGGCGCTCGATGGCCGCAGCGACGTGTTCTCGATGGGCGTCGTGCTCGCCGAGATGATGACGCTCAAGCGCGTGTTCAACGCGCCCGATGACGTGGAGCTGTTGCTAATGGTCCGCCGCGGCGATCTGCGCCGCCTCGATCACTACGGCGCGCACATCCCGCCCGGCCTCGACGCGATCATCCGCAAGGCGCTCGCCGTCGAGGTGGAGCGTCGGTTCCAGACGGCCGACGAGTTCCGCAACGCGCTCGTCGAGTGGCTCGACACCGCGAGCTCCGAGCGCACCGGCGCCGGACGGCTCGCCCAGCTGCTGCGCGAGCTCGAGCAAGAGGGCGGCGAGCTCTGCACCTGGCGGCGTCCACGCGTTCCCGAGCAGACGCTGTCCGGGGCCCAGACCGTGATGGCGCGGCGCGCGGCCACCGAGGAAGCGGTGCGCGCGCGCCAGGCGTTCGCACGTGCGGTGACCGAGCCGCCGCCGACCGCCGTCGCCCTCGCACCATTCTCGTCGGCGCAGGCGCAGACGCCGGCACCGCCACCACCCGCGCCGGCGCGCCGCGCGGGT
>DATLHR010000586.1:0-5987 GCA_035539815.1 Kofleriaceae bacterium | reverse complement strand
AGCTCGGCGCCAGCCTCGACGTCGGCGACGTCGTCGTCGTGCGCAACCCGCCCGATGCCGCCGTCGTCGATGCACCCGTCGCAGATGCGGCCGTTGACGATGCGCCGATCGATGCGGCCGAGCCCGTCGCGACCGACTCGGTGCTCGAGGTCACCGGCAAGAAGGTCGAGCTCCTGCCGCCCGGTGAGACCAAGTGGCAGGCGCTGCCGGCGGGGCCGGGCGCGCTCGCGAAGGGGGCGAAGCTCCGCGTCGGGAAGGGCAGCAGCGCGAAGATCACCGCGGGCGGCACCACGCTCGACCTCACCGGCGGCGCCCGCATGGCGCTCACCGGTGACGGCGTGCTGTTCCTCGAGACCGGCGTGGGCCGCGCGTCGGTGCCGGCGGCCACGAAAGGCAAGGTCGGCGTCCCCGGCGGTGAGGTCGCGATCGAGGGCACGGCGCAGGCAGGCGCGGAGGCGCGCATCGACGTCAACGGGCGCGAGGCGCGGGTCACGGTCGCGCGTGGCGGTGCCCGGCTCGTCGGCACCGGCGGTGGCGTGCTCGAGATGAACCGCGGCGAGACCGCGACGATCGCGAAGGTCGGCACGATCCGCGTCATCGAGTCGATCCCGAGCTTCTATGACTTCGCGGTCTCCGTCGGCGCGTCGGTGCAGCTCCACGATCCGAAGGGCGCCACGGCGGTGCAGTTCAAGTTCGGAGGGAAGTGCCCCGAGGGCGGCTTCGTCGAGATGGACAAGAACTCGAGGTTCCAGACCTCCAAGGTCTCGGGCGGCAAGGATGCGGCGAACATGATGGTGACCGCGGGCACGTGGGCGTATCGCCTCCGCTGCACCAAGGGCGGGGGCGACAGCGGCTCCGTCGGCGGCGGCCGCATCGTCGTGCTGCGCGACAGCGGCAACCGGCCGATTCCCAAGAAGGCCGCGACCAACGAGATCCGCGCCGACGGCCGCACGTGGACCGTGGGCTACCAGAGCGTGCTCCCCTCGATCGCCGTACCGACCAAGGGCACGGGGGGGACGTTCAAGCTGCACGTCGCGACCGGCGGCGCCGAGAAGGTCTACCAGGGCCCCGGCCCCAAGATCGTCATCCCCGCCAAGGACCTGTCCGAGGACCACACGTACACGTTCTGGCTCGAGAAGGACGGCGTGAAGGATCCCAAGGTGTCGTCGCTCAAGTTCGAGTTCGACAACACCACCCCGCAGGTCTACATCCAGGACCCCGTGAACGGCCGCCCGTGGGGGGACGAGATCCTCGTGCGCGGCGCCGTGCTCGAGGGGTGGAGCGCCTCGGTCAACGACGCCAACATCCCGATCGACGCGAAGCGGCTGTTCAAGGTGCGGGTCCCCAAGCCGACCGACGCGCGCGCCCTCGCGATCAAGCTCTCCCACCCGCAGCGTGGCGTGCGTTACTACCTGCGTCGCGGCGGCAAGTAGGCGGTAGACTCCTCGCCATGCGCTGGGTCTCGCGAGCCACGACCGTCGCGGTCGTCATCGTCGTGCTCGCCGGCGTGGCGCTGTGGATGCGGTCGCGCGTGCCGTCGCACGAGGTCGGCGGCTCGTTCCTCACCTGGGCGAAGTTCCGCGACGGTTCGCGCCTCGCCAAGGGCTCGCCCGTGGTGATCGCGGGCGTGCAGATCGGCGAGATGACCGACATCGCGATCGAGGGCCGGTTCGCGCGCGTCGACATGCGGCTGCGCGATGACGTCACGATCCCGGTCGACTCGTTCGTCACGCGCCGCGCCGACTCGCTGTTCGGCGACAGCTACCTCGAGATCATCCCGACGACGCAGATCGAAGGCGCGCCCCCGCAACGGATGCTGAGGAGCGGAGAGCAGCTCGTGCACGTGATCGAGGGCAGCTCGACGGACGCGGTGCTGCGCGCGATGGACCGGGGGCTGCCCAAGATCGACAACGCGATCGATCTCTTGCATCGCCGGGTCGTCGACGGACGCAAGGCGGTCAACGGCTCCGTGCTCGAGGGCATGAGCGTGGCCGACAGCTGGCTCGCCGACGGCAAGATCGAGGGGCCGATCGAGCGCGCGAACCAAGCCCTCGGGCGCATCGACGATCTCACCACCCGCGGCGCAGATGCGCTCGGTGGCACCACGCCGCGCCTCGTCACCACGCTGCGCGATCTCGAGGAGCGCTCGGACACCGCGCGCACCGCGATCCGCGACGCCCGCAGCGGGCTCGCGCAGGCACTCGCGGACACCCGCGCCGGCCTCGACCGGATCGATCCGCAGGTCGAGCAGGCCTCGCAGGTGATGGCGGCGATCAGCAACGGTTCCGGCGACGACTGGAAAGGAACGCTCGGCACGCTGATCAATAGCCCCGAGCTCGCCGACGATCTCGAGGACGCCAGCTCGGCAGGACGCGAGGCGGTCGGCAGCTTCTACCGCTTCAAGTCGTGGCTCGGCATGCGCATCGAGCTGAACGTGTTCGCGCGCCTCCCGCGGTTCTACGCGATCGCCGAGATCCGCGCGCGCACCGACAAGTTCTACCTCGTCGAGTTCGAGAAGGGCCCGCTCGGCGGGGTGCCCGCCGACAACATCACCGACGCCGCCGGCACGAGCGTGTACACGCGGCGGCAGGAGATCTCGGACAAGCTTCGGTTCACCGCGCAGTTCGGCAAGCAGATGGGCCCGTTCGCCTTCCGTGGCGGCGTGAAGGACTCGACGTTCGGCTTCGGCGTCGACGTCCTCGCGATGAACGGACGGCTCAAGCTCTCGACGGACGTGTTCGGCAGCTTCGATCCGAAGCCACGCCTCAAGGTCGCCGCGGCGTTCGCCGTGTTTCGCTCGATCTACGTGATCGCCGGCGTCGACGACGCGCTCAACACGCCCGGCAATCTGCGGATCAACCGGGGCAACGAAGACGTGCCGACGCAGTTCGACGAGGTGCGGTTCGGCCGTGACTACTTCATCGGCGGCGCGCTGCACTTCGACGACGCCGACCTCGCGACGCTGCTGCGCGTCTACGGGGCGGTGCTCGCCGGCGCGCTCACGCTGTAGCTGGTCACGGCAGCTCGCACACCCAGCGCAGCGGCGTGTTGCAGTCACCGTCGATCCACGCCCCGAAGCTTCCCATCGCGCCGCAGTCCTCGTTGCCACCCACGTTGTTCGGTTCGCCCAACGTGGCGCCCCAGTTGCCGGCGACGTACGACGACGATCCGCACTGCCAGCCCCAGCCGTCGCCCGGCTCGCTGCCGCCGCTCGCCTGGACCCAGCCTAGCCAGACGAGGCTCGGGAACACGGGCGCGGTGTTGCCGAGGATGCAGTTGTTCTCGTCCATGTCGTTGATGGTGACGAGGCAACCGAGGTTCTGGTCGCTGCAGAAGTCGCGTGCATCCGCCCAGCGATCCACGTTGCCCTGCCCGCACAGGTAGTAACAGCTCGACGTGCCGCCGCACGCGAACGAGGTGCAGCCGGCCGGAGGAGGCGGACACGTGCGCGCGTCGATCGGCGCATCGATCGCGGCGTCGTTCGCGCCGTCGGCCGGAGGCAGCCCATCACCACCGGCGCTGTCGCGCTTCGCGTCGTCGACGGGCCCCTGGCCCTGCACGCTGAACCCGCACGCCGAGATCGCGATGAAGAGCAGCGTGAAGCGCACGCCGCGATACTACCCGCCCGCGAGCGGAGCGAGGAGATAGATCTCGTCGCCGTCCGAGAGGCGCCGCTCTCGGTTGTCCTCGAACGGGCAGCGCTCGCCGTTGAGCATCATGGTGTCGGTGAGATGCGGGCTGTCGGCGAGCGACTCGCGGAGCGGGATGCCCTCGGCGCCCGCGCGATCGACGAGCTGGGCGAGCGTCGTGCCCACCGGGAGGCGCAGGTGCTCGTCGATGTCGCGCCACGCCTCGCCGATGCGTCCCTTGATCAGGATGTGCACGCGGATCGTGCCGCCGCGGTGACGATCGAAGATGCCCATGCGTTACTCGGTGTACCCGGCGAGCAGCTCGCTCATGCCGAGCTCGGTCGCGCGCGCCTTGGTGAGGTTGCCCGTCGTCGGGTTCCAGTGCATCGCGCCGTAGTAGTCGTCCTTGAGCACCGGCAGCGCGACGCGCACGCCCTTCAGTGGACCGGCGTCGAGCGCGGCGTCGCCTTCGCCGAGCATGCGGCGGTGCGGCTTGAAGTCGGCGGGCTTGATGCCTTCCCGCCGGTTGAACGCCGCGCGCAGGTTCTGGATCCGCTCGCCGCACACGAGCAGGTCTGCCTCGGTGAGGCCCCAGCCGGTCACCGCGTCGAGGAGGTCGGCCCACGGCAGCGAGCCCGTGAGCATCGTGAACATGCACAGGCCGAGACCGTTCATCACCTGGTGCGCGTTGGAGTGGAGCGCCTGGGCCTTGCCCTTGCCCTCGGTGCCCTTCCACTTCACGTTCCAGTCCTTCTTCTCGGCGGCCTTCGGCAGCGAGAACCCGGCGCCGAACACCTCGTTCCACGAGGCCGAGCCCGCCGTGTGCCGGCCGGGCGTCGGGTCGGAGATGAACGTCACGCCCATGAGCGAGCTGAACCGCGAGTCGTGGTACGCGGGCTCGCCGCCATGGACGTGGACGGCGAACTCGTCGCTG
Source organism: Kofleriaceae bacterium (assembly GCA_035539815.1). Classification (GTDB taxonomy): domain Bacteria; phylum Myxococcota_A; class Polyangia; order Haliangiales; family Haliangiaceae; genus JABFXX01. The sequence continues at coordinate 1,424 of DATLHR010000586.1, read as the reverse complement.
CCCTTGCCCACGTGCTCGGCGGCGCGCTTGCTGCCGTGGCCGAGCCACGCACCGCAGCCTTCGCCGGTGCCCATCTTGATCGTGAGCGCGAGCGCGCCTTCGCCGTTGCCCCAGCGCATGTCGATGCCGTCGAGGTCGGCCGCGGTGAGCGTGCCGCGCTCGACGGCCTCGCACACCCACGCGATCGTCGCCGACGAGCTCACGGCGTCGAGGCCGAATCGGTTGCACGCGTCGTGACACGCCGTGATCAGCTCGAGGTCGTCGTTGAGGATGTTCGCGCCGAAGCCGACGATCGTCTCGTAGTCGGGACGGCGCACGTCGGTGAGGTTGCGCGACTTGACCTTGACGACGCCCTTGCAGGGCATCGGACAGTCGCCGCACGACAGCTTCTTGGTGATGTACTTGTCGACGGAGGCGCCGTCGATCTTCATGCCGCGCTTGGCGAGCGGGAAGTCGCGCGAGCCGACGCCCGTCCAGTTCTTGATCGGCGCGTCGCCGTTCTCGATCGACAGCGCGACGGCGCCCGTCGTGCCTCGCTGCGACCAGAGCCGCCGCATCGACGCGGTCGGTGCGGTGACCTTCATGCCCATCTTGGTCATTAGCCGGTACATCCACCCGAGCCAGCTCTTGGGTTTGGCCATGTACGCCATGAATCGCGCCACCACTCCGAGGTCGCGCTTGTACTCGTCGGTGATCGACTTGCAGATCGCCTTGAACACCTCGGGCTTCGCGATCGGAACCTCGCCGGTGCCCGCGACGACGATCGCCTTCAGGTTCTTGCTGCCGTAGATCGCGCCGAAGCCCTGGCGGCCGAATGCGTGGTAGCGGTCGTTCATCACCGACGCGATGCGCTGCTGCTGCTCGCCCGCGGGGCCGATCGCGGAGACGCCGACCTCGCGCTTGCCGCCGAACTTCGCCTTGAGGGCGTCGAACGTCTCGGGGATCTCCTTGCCCCACACCTCCGCGGCGGACTCGAACGCGACCTCTCCGTCGCGGATCACGAGCAGCGTCGGTGCCGGCGCCTTGCCGCGCACGACCAGGGCGTCATAGCCCGCGGCGCGGAGCTGGCTGCACACGCTACCGCCCGAGTTCGAGTCGGCCCACGTTCCCGTGAGCGGTGACTTGCCGACGATCTGGATGCGGCCGGAGAACGGCGTCTTGAGCCCGGTCATGAGCCCCGAGGAGATCGCGAAGCAGGCGTCGGGCGCGAGCGGGTCGGTGCCGGCGGGGAAGTGCTTCCACATCAGCCACGCACCGAGCCCGTACCCGCCGAGGTAGCTGCGGTACACGTGCTCGTCGACCGTCTCGACCCAGTGCTTGCCGTCTGTCAGGTCGACGAACAGGACCTTGCCGTGGTGGCCATACCGCGGCCGCGCGAGTGCTGAATCCCCCATCGCAGCCCAGCATACATGGGATTGTTCACC
>DATLHR010000585.1:0-25223 GCA_035539815.1 Kofleriaceae bacterium | reverse complement strand
GGCGATCGCGTGCCGTTTGGCGTGCTCCTCGCGATCGCACTCGTCGGCCTCGGCATCATCGCGTACGTGCTGTGGTCGTCGCCGACCGGCAGCCTCAAGGTCGAGCCGGGAGGCAAGTCCCAGGGCACCGGCTCGGACGTCGTCGACAAGCCGTAGCTTCAGGTGAGCAGCGACGCGCAGAACGCGCGCAGTGGCTCGCGGCGCTCGGGCGGCACGTACTCGAGGTTGAGCTGGCGATCCGTGACCTCGAAGAACGACCGCTCTGCCGCGAGCAGCTGGGTCTCGGCCTTCTGGATCTCCTCGGCGTGGACATCCCGCAGGTTGTTGCGCACGAGCTCGGTCTCGGTGGCGAGGTTGTTCTCGACGAAGAAGCCGCCGAGGATCAGCTTCGCCTTGACCGCCATCGAGTGGATGTCATCGGCGGTCCGGTGCGGCAACGACAGCACGTCGTGCAGGAGCTCGCCCGCCGCCGGCGAGGCCCGCTCGTAGGCTCGCCGGGTGACGTAGCCGAGGTCGAAGATCGCGAGCTGCGGGGCGAACACCATCCCGTACGTGCGCGCCATCGTCGCGTAGTAGCTGAAGTGCTTCCCGATCTCGCGGAGGAGCTCGGGGCGCTCGACGAGCTCGCGACCGAGCCGGCGATACTGATGGAACACGTCGTACACGGCGCGCAGGTTCTTGGCCTTGATCGCCTCGCGCAGGTAGTTGTTGAAGAAGCGGATCGAGAGGCGGACCGTCTGCGCGTCCTGGTGACCATCGGCGCGGCACGCGATCACGCGCAGCGCGTCGGAGAACGTCGACACCGTGTCACTCGCCCCGTGCAGCGAGCGGAGGAACCCGAGCTCGAGCTGGAGCAGGCACTTCATCTCGTACCAGGTCTTCGATTCGTTCAGCATCTCCAGCGCCTCGTCGGACAGGCCCACGAAGTCCCCGCGATCGACGACGAACCACTCCCTCGGCATCCGCGCCTTGTGCTTCTCGTAGTGGTCGATCAGCATCTTGATCGCCCACGCTCCCTCGGCGGCCACGTCGCGATCGTTGCGGTCGAGGGACTTGATGATGATCGTCCCGATCTGGCCGACCCGCACGCTGAGGAACATCTGCGCGTCCTGCGGATCGAGCTTGCGCTCCGCGACCTGTTCGACGATGCGCACGGCATCCTCGCGCAGCCGGGTCACGAACCGCGATGGATCGACGAAGCGCACGACGTAGAAGAAGTACGGGATCAGGATCGCCCAGCCGACCAGCGCGAGGTACACGGCGAGCGAGATCGCCCAGGTCGGCGCGAACTCGGGGCCGATCAGGTAGTCGACCCACAGCACGTGCGCCGCGCCGAACGCCATGAACGTGAGCACCCACCGGTTGATCCGGTCGCGCAAGAACATGTCGATCAACTTCGGCGTGTGCATGTTCGCCGTGAGCGGGATCGCGAGTCCGATGAACGCGATCAGCATGGCGAGCACGTTGTTGTAGGCGCGCGCCATCGGCGACAGCACGTCGACGAGCTTGTCGTTCCTGACGCCGGCCCAGCTCGAAGTGCCCCACCCCGGATACCCGGCGCGGCGCCACTCGACGAAGAACTCGAGCCCGAACACGACCGCAAACACGACGAATGCGATCACGAGTGACCGCACGAAGAGCCTGCGCATCAGTCGTCCGAGTCGTCCTGGAGGAAGGCGAAGTAGCGCTCGGGCAGGTCGTCGAACTCGAGCGCGCCGCCGCAGCTAGGGCACTTGAACACCGGTGGTTCGAGCGCCGACGCGAGGATCGCCGCCGACTGCAGCAGCCGCTCCTCTTGATGATCGCAGCCGATGCAGTGGAACGGCGCGAAGAACGACGTCACCGTGCCGCGGCCGATCACGTCGCGCACCATCGAAGCCTGCAGGATGAACGGCACCGAGCAGGCGTGGAACTCGTAGCCCTGGATCCGCGCCGCCCGCAGGAACTCGCACCACGCCCGTACCCCGAGCGAGTTCATGTACGTGACCTGCGCCATGTCGAACACGACGCGGCCGACCATCGCGGGCAGCAGCTCGTCGAAGCGCGTCGCTTCGGTGAAGTCCCCGCGCAGGACCACGCGCGTGCGCTCGCCATCCTTGCGCACCTGCCACTGCGTGAGCTTCGACAGCACGTTGCGCGCGGCATCGCCGAGCTTGTCGAACGCCACGCCGACGACGGTCTTGCCGTCGCGCGGCTGCGCCCACACGGCGGTGCCCTTGATCGAGATCGGCGCCTCGGCCTCGGGCGTGACGGTGAGCGCGACGGCCTGGCCTTCGGCGACCGGCTCCGCGACCACGAGACGCACGCCGTCGACGGAGAGGTTGGACACGGTCGCATCGACCTTCTTGCCCGACACCTCGACGTGGATGCCGAACCCCTCGGTTCCCGGACGCGGCTCGCCGAGCTGGATCGCGACCACGTCGTGCAGCTCGTCGATCGCCATCGGCGCGATCAGCAGCTCGTCGCAGCCCGACGCCGACACCTGCCGCATCTGATCGCCGGAGAGCCGCTTGCCGGCGACCAGGATCACGCGGGTCGCCGGGCTCTTCTGTTTGATCTCCTTGGCGACCGTGAAGTCGTCATCGCCGTCCGCGGACAGCACGGCGAGCGTCGGCTCCTCCTTCGCGAACAGCGCGCGCGCCTCGTCGGCGGTGGAGGCGATCAGCAGCTGGAGGTCGAGCCGCTGGAATGGCGGCGCCTGGAAGTGACGCAACAGCTCGCGGTTGTTCGAGACGAGGACCTTGGGCACGGACGCCCCGATCTTACACCGAGCCCCGTCGATCAGCTCCAGCCCATCGGCACGATCGCCATCACCGAGACGCGGCCGGCGCCGACAGGATGCCGATCGTGCGCTTGCCGGCGCACGTGACCTCGAGCAGTGCGTGGCCGCCACCCGCCGGCACCGCGAGCACGTACGCCTCGCACTTCTCGGGCAGCGTCACCTTCTGGATCGCGCCGGTCTTGACCGCATAGAGCATGAGGCCCTGCCCCTGATCGGTCTCCGACGGCTCGAACGGTCCGCCATCGGTGAACAGCAGCAGGTCGTTCGACAGCCAGAACGGCTCGCCGCTCATCCGGCCCTTGCCGGTCACCACCAGCTTGGGCGCGCTCCCGACCTTGCCGACCTGGACCCGTCCGCCGATCCCTGCGCCGCCGTCGACATTCGCCGCGATCCACTTGCCGCCGGGCGAGATCGCGACGCGCTTGACCCATCCCTTCCAGCCCGGCTGCTTCTTCACGGACTTGCACGCGACGTCGGTCCACACCAGGTTTCCGTCGGCGACGACCGCGAGGTGCTTGCCATCGGGCGCGGCCCACGCATCCATCGAGCTCTTCACCTTCAGCTTGGTGCAGATCATCTGCGAGGCCTTCGCCTCGAGATCGGTGATGGCGACCGCGGAGTCCCAGTCGCCGGAGGTCGTCGCGAGCAGCTTGGTGGACGTCAGCCACTCGATGTTGTGGGTGGAGCCGGCGTTCCAGGCTTGCTGCCGCGTGGTCGCGCCCGTCGTCAGATCCAGCATGACGATGTGGTTCAGCTCGCCGTACGCCGCCTTGGTGCCATCCGGGCTCACGCCGAGCGGGACCACCCAGTCCGGGTTCGCGTCGGTCTTCACGTTCGTGGTCGTCCCATCTCCGCCGGGGGCGCCACGCAGCAGCTGACCGCCGAGCTTGACGTAGAACGTCTTGCCATCGCGCGTGAAGAAGCCGGTCGGGACGTCGGCGTCGCCGTGGGTGATCTTGGTCAGCGTCAGGGTCGGCGTCGGGCTGGCGGTCGCGAGCGAGGGCACGAGGAGCGCGAGGACGACGGGGACATACCGCATCGAACCACGATACCAAGAAGCCGGACCCGCCGCGCGGTCTTACACGACCGCGCGCAGGATCACGATCAGCGTGATGAAGAGGACGATCGCGCCGCCGATGGTCGCGACGCCGCGCACCAGCGTGCCTCGGTCATAGGCCTCGCGCTCGGCGGTCAGCTTCTCGATCTCGGTCGTCCGCGCCGTGATCGCGCCGCGCAGCCGATCGATGCGCTCGTAGAGCTCGGTGAACGCCGGATCCTCGATCCGGTTGAGGTTGACCAGCGTGCCGAGCGTCACGAGGCGGCGCGCGATCTCGCCCTCGGTGTTGCCGATATCGCGTGCCTTGCGCTTCTGCTCCGCGTCGAGCTCGGCGAGGCGGTGGTTGTGGCCCTCGCGCGCGTCGCCGAGGCTGCGCTTGGCGGCGTCGAGCTCGGCCTTCGCGGCGTCGAGCTTCGCGGTCGCCTCGCTGATCGGGCGCTCGAGCGCGGCGAGCCGGCGATCGACCTCCTGGCGCTCGGGCTCCATGGCGGCGGCGTCGCGGCGGAACTGCTCGGCGCTGCGCCGCAAGTCCGCGCGCGTCTCCCCCATCTGCGCGTTGCCCGCCTGGCGCTCGTTGTCCTCGGCGGACTTGAGATACGCCTTCTGCCGGCGCTCCAGGTCCTTGCGTTGCTCGCGCAGCGCGCGCCGCTGTCCCTCCAGGTGCGAGAGCTCGCTCGTGCCTTCCTCGACGAGCTTCTCCGCCTCGGACAGCTTCGCGTTGCGCTCGCGCTCGATGTCGACGAACTTGCTGTTCTCCTCGGCCTTGCGCAGCTCGACGTCGGCGTGCTCCTTGGTCAGCGCGGCGATGCGCTCCTCGGCGGCGTTGATCGCCTGGTTCTCGGCGAGGAACACGCGGCCGTCGACGCGCCGCTGCCGCGCCACACGCCCGAGCGCGCCGAGGACCTGATCGAGGGCCTCGGTGTCCTGCTTGATCTCGGTGTGCAGCAGCTTGATCGCGCCGCGCCGCTGGAACCGCGCGCGCCCGAAGTGGAGCGCGTACTTCGCCGCGTTCACCAGGCCTGGCTCCGGTACCTCGGGCACCGGATGCACCTTGGGAGGCGTGAACGGCCGGTCGACGGCCTGGATCCTCGTCGGCGGAGGCGTGTCGCCCGCGCGCGTGCTCGGCTTCAGCGAGACGACGTCGATCGGCTGTGCCTCCGCGACGGTGTTGAAGTCATCACCGAAAGCGCTCGGCGGGATCACCGGCTTCGACGGCAAGGGCGGCGGAGTCGACACCTTCTTCGGCCGCGGCGCAGCACCCGTGCCGCCCGACGCGGTCCCGGCCACCGGCGCCGCAACGCCGCCCGACCGCGCCCAGGCGGGGAGCGACGACGGCGCACCACTCGAAGGTGGGATCGCCGCGGCGACGTCCGGCACCGACCATGCGCTGCTGACCGACTCCTCCGGCTTCATCGGCGACGACACGGCGCCGGTCGACGAGGACGGGGTTCGCGGGCGCGGCGGCGGCGAGGTGGGCGTCCTCCCGCGCAACGGTGGTGGCGTGGACGGCGTGTTCGCGCGCAGCGGTGGCGTCGCGGCCGGCGTCTGCGATCGCAGCGGTGGCGTCGGCGGCGTGTTCGGTCGCGCCTGGTCGCTCGCGCGCCGCGCGGGGCCCTGTGGATCGTGCGCATCGGGTCGCGCTGCTTCGCGACGCAGCGCCGCGGGGCCCGGCGAGATCGCGTCCATCAACGACTGGCGCTCCCCCTGTGGCTCGAGCGTCGTGTCCTGATCGTGGGGATCGATCGTCGTCGATTCATCGAAGGTCCCGGGCCGGCCATCCAGCTCGGTGTGGCTGCCGGGGCGCGCCTGCTGGGCGCCGGGCGAGACCATCACGCCCGGCTGACCAGGTGCCGGCCCGGTGGGCGCCGGCGAGGGCGGCAGCGTCGGCGACTTCCGCACGGATGGTAAGGATGGGGTCGAGGCGCGCGGCGGCAGCTGGACACCCGATGGCGGGGCGTTGCGCGTGCGGCGCGGCGGCAGCGGAGGCAGCCGGCGGCTGCACGACACGCAGACCGCCTGATCGTCGGCGTTCTCGGCGCTGCAGAACGGACAGAACCGCATCTACGGCTTCGGCCTCTCGTAGACGATCGCCCCGTCGACGATCGTGTAGGCGACGCCGGTCGCGAGCAGCGATCGATCGGCGGCGAGCGGTCGATCGAACACGGTGAGATCCGCGGTGCGGCCGACGGCGATCGTGCCCAGCGTGTGCTCGGCGAACTGCGCGTACGCCGCGCCCGAGGTGAACGCGGCGATCGCCTCGTCGAGCGTCAGCCTCTGCGCGGGATACCAGCCGCCGGCCGGCGTGCCCTCGGCATCCTGACGCGTGACCGCGGCGTAGAGCCCGAGCAGCGGCGCGACCTCCTCGATCGGGAAGTCCGAGCCGGCGGCGAGCGGGATGTGGTGGTCGAGCATCGTCCGCCACGCATAGGCGCCGAGGATGCGCTGCTTGCCGAGACGTTGCTCCGCCCACGGCATGTCGCTCGTGGCGTGCGTCGGCTGCATCGACGCGATCGCCTTCACGGCGGCCATGCGCTCCACGTCGGCAGGCGCGATGACCTGCACGTGCTCGATGCGCGGCCGTAGCTCGCGAGGGGCCTCGGCGCGGACGTCTGCTTCGGCCTTCGCGGCGGCGAACGCGTCGAGCACGGCGCCGACGCCGGCATCCCCGATCGCGTGTACGCCGACCTGCCAGCCGTGCGCGCTCGCGTTCGTGACGGCCGCGGTGAGCTGTGCGGGCTCGGTGACCCAGAGTCCCAGGTTCTTGGGATCGTCGTCGTACGGCGCCGCCAGCCGCGCACCACGCGAGCCGAGCGCACCGTCGGCGAAGAACTTCACCGCGCGCATCTCGAAGCGTCCGACCGCCGGACGCGGCGCCTCGCTCAGCTGCTCGGGCTTGCTCGGATCGCCGGCGAGGAGGGCATAGACGCGCAGCGGCAGCTTGCCCTCGCGCGCGAGCTTCTCGTACACCGCCGCGGTCTCGGGCTCGATGCCCATCTCGTGGACGCCCGTGATGCCGGCCGCGACCGCCTTCTCGGCCGCCGCGAGGATGCGGCGTTCGCGCACCTGCGGGCTGGGCGCCGGCACCACGCGCTCGACGAGATCGATCGCGTTGTCGATCAGCACGCCCGTCGGCTCGCCCTTGGCGTCGCGCACGATCTTGCCGCCGGCAGGGTCCTTCGTCGCCTTGGTGATGTTCGCGAGGGCGAGCGCCTTGCTGTTCACCCAGATCGCGTGCCCGTCGATCCGGCGCAGCATGACCGGGCGATCCGCGATCACGGCATCGAGCGTCGCCCGCGTCGGGAACGTCTGCCCGGGCCACCTGTTCTGGTCCCAGCCGCGACCGATCAGCCACTCGTTCGGAGCACGCGTGCTGACCTGCGCCGCGACGAGCTCCGCGGCCGCGACCGCGGTCGCCGCGTTGCGCACCGAGATGCTCTCGCCGTCGACGCCGAGGCCGTACAGGTGGCAGTGCGCATCGATCAGGCCGGGCGTCACCGTCGCGCCGGCGAGCGCGATCTGCTTCGTCCCTGTGTCGATCCACGGCGCGATCTCCGCGTCGCTGCCGACCGCGACCACCTTCCCGTCGTCGACCGCGATCGCCGTCGCGTGCGGGTGCGCGGGATCCATCGTGCGCACTTCGCCACCGACGAGCACGAGATCTGCCGTGCGGTGTGCGGGGCGCGGCACGGGCACGGCCGAGGACATGCTCGACGACGACGGCCCGCACGCCCCCGCGGACGCGCTGATCAGTGCGCTAATCAGTGAGGCCGATCGCGAGATAGACCTGGAAGTCACGGGCTTCGAGACCATACCCAAAATCGAGGCCTAGCAGGGGCAGCACGATCTGCCTCAGATACAGCCGCGTGCCCACGCCGACCGAGTTCTTGAATGGTGCGAGCAAGGCGTGCTGGTCGCGGCGCGAGGCCGGCAGGTACGTGCGCTCGGGATTGCTCGTGGTGAGAAACGCGGTGTAACCGGAGTCGAAGAACGCCAGGCCTCGGACGCTGAGGCCCTTGATCGTGAAGATCGGCACCGAGTACTCGACGTTGCCGAGCGCCTTCACGTCACCGCGGAACTGGTTGTTGAGCCACCCACGCATCGACGTGCCACCGACGAGGAACTCCTGCTGGAACGGGAGGTGCCGGCCGTAGTTGCCGCCCGCGCGCACGATGAAGTTGTGCTGCTCGAAGATCTTCCACGCCTTGTAGAAGGACACTCCGAAGCTCGAGTAGTGGAAGTCGGAGCCGAGCGACGGCAACGCCTGCTCGTAGCTGAACTGCAGCTTGTAGCCGGTCGAGATGCCGTACCAGTTCGCGCGCCGATCGATGGTCAGCGACGTCTCGTTCGAGATGTCCCAACCCTCCTTGCCGGGCTTGGGGATCGGGGCGCCCTCGGCGGTCCCGAGGTCCGCCGCCTGGTTCGCCGGATCCGCGCCGAGGTACTTCAGCGACGCCTCGGGATAGCTGACCTTGGCCCCGCGGAGGCGGGTGTCGATGCGCAGGCCGCGGAACAGCTCGACGCCGAGCTTGAAGCCGCCGTTGAGGTAGTGCATCCGCGACTCGCGCACCGGCTCCGGGTTGTCGATGTACTTCGTCGGCGTGCGGTACTCGATGTTGCGCGCGCTCTTCAGATAGGTGTCGAACTGCGCGTAGAACCGCGACCCAGCGATCGCGGGGATCACCCAGGCGCCGATGAAGAACGAGTCGCCGGTCGCGATCTGGCCATAGACCAGCAGCTTCTGGTTGAGGCCGAACAGGTTGTTCTCGCCAAACCCGATGCCGCCGCCGAAGTTGGTGGGCTGGTTGTAGAACGCGGGCGCGATCACCCACGAGTGCTTGTCCTTGACAAGGATGTGGACCCGCACACCGTCGTCGACCTTCGACCAGAACACCTCGACGTCCTTGAACAGGCCGCTGGACACCAGATCGGCTTTGACCCGCTCGGCCATGTCGGGCGTCCAGTCGTCTCCGACGGAGATCTTCGCGATCAGCTCGACGGTGTCCGCCGTCGTCTTCGTGTTGTCCTCGACGACGATCTCGCGGATCGGCTCCGCGGCCGCGAGCCCCGTCGCCACGGCGAGGACCACACAGGCAACGGCGCAACGCACGCGACGAGTATCGCACGACGGGACCGGCGCCCGCTCGCGGTGCGTGGTCGATCACACTCGGAGGCCGCCGTGCTAACAACGGCACCATGAACCCCGCCGAGGTCGCGACGGCGCTCATGATCGAGCGCACCCTGCAGAACAGCCCTGCCTACCGCAAGGTCGATGACTCGCTGTACGTCATCAAGCAAGGCTCGGCGTACGTGATGGTCAACGTCGTGCCGTGGGGTGACAACCGCGCCATGGTGCGGTGCACGGCGCAGCTCGTGAAGGGCGTCGACGTCGACGGCCCGCTCGCGAAGCAGCTGCTCGAGCTCAACGGGCACCTCCGGTTCGGAGCGTTCGCGATCGACACCACCGAGCACACGGTGCTGTTCACGCACACGATCCTCGGCGGCACCACGCTCGATGGGGAGGAGCTCACGGCGACGCTGCGCGACGTCGCGCTGATCGCCGACGAGTACGATGACAAGCTGAGGAAGAAGTACGGTGGGCAGCGGATGATCGATCTCCTCGAGGAAGCGGCGATGGAGCGCATCATGGACAAGGACCCGGCAACCTTCTCCTTCGACGAGTAGCCACCATGGCTTCCCACGACGACCCCTCGCTCGGCTTCGGCACGCGCGCCATCCACGCGGGCCAGCGCCCCGACCCCGTCACCGGCGCGGTGATGACGCCCGTCTATTACACGTCGACCTACGCGCAGTCGGCCCCCGGCGAGCACAAGGGCTTCGAGTACTCGCGCACGCACAACCTCACGCGGTTCTCGCTCGAAGCGAACCTCGCCTCGCTCGAGAAAGGCACGGCGGGCCTGTGCTTCGCGTCGGGGCTCGCGGCGACGTCGACGCTGCTGCAGATGTTCGACGCCGGCACGCACGTGATCGCGTGCGATGACCTGTACGGCGGCACGTTCCGGCTGTTCGACAAGGTGTATCGCCGGCTCGGGTTCGAGTTCACGTACGTCGATCCACTCGGCGGCGCGAAGGCCGTCGAGGCCGCGATCCGTCCCACCACGAAGCTCGTGTGGATCGAGACGCCGACGAACCCCATGCTCAAGCTCGTCGACATCGCGGCGGTGGCCGGCGTGTGCAAGGCGAAGGGCCTGCTGCTCGCCGTCGACAACACGTTCATCACGCCGTACTTCCAGCGCCCGCTGGAGCTCGGCGCGGACATCGTCGCGCACTCGATGACGAAGTACCTCAACGGTCACTCCGACGTCGTCGGTGGCGCGCTGATCGTCAAGGACGAGGGGCTGCGCCAGAAGCTCGCGTTCCTCCAGAACGCGGCGGGCGCGGTGCCGTCGCCGATGGACAGCTTCCTCGTCATGCGCGGCACCAAGACGCTGCACGTCCGCATGGATCGCCACGAGTCGAACGCGCGCACGCTCGCGACCTGGCTCGCCAAGCATCCGCAGGTCGAGAAGGTGATCTATCCCGGCCTCGAGTCGCACCCGCAGCACGCGCTCGCGCGCACGCAGGCGAGCGGCTTCGGCGGCATGATCAGCTTCGTGCTCAAGGGCGGGCTCGACGAGGCGCGCCGGTTCCTCTCGGCCTGTCAGATCTTCACGCTCGCCGAGTCGCTCGGCGGCGTCGAGTCGCTGATCGAGCACCCGGCGATCATGACGCACGCGAGCGTGCCCGCGGAGAACCGCCAGAAGCTCGGCATCGTCGACGGCTTCATCCGGCTGTCGGTCGGCATCGAGGACGTCTCCGATCTGCAGGGCGACCTCGAGCGCTCGTTCCGTGCGGCCAAGACCTAGCGCGACGTAGCGCCCGCTAAGCTGGATCGCGTAAGACGAGCGCACTGAGCTTCGTTGGTAATCTCGTTCTTTCAGAGAGGGAGCCGCCAAGATCGCCATGATCGCCAAGCAGAAGGAGGTTCTCGGGCCTTCGGTCTGCACCACCCGCCCACCGTCTGGAACGTCACACTTCTCCCGATTCGTCTTGGCGATCTTGGCGATCTTGGCGACTCAGGATCTGCGGCACGCAGAATTACCGCGTGCACGGTGGGCTCGCTTGCCGCGCTCTCGTTACCTAGCCGGCATTGGAGCTATCGCGCGCGGTACTCGCTCGGGCTCGTGCCGAGCCAGCGCTTGAACGCGCGGTTGAACGCACTCGGCTCCGAGTAGCCGAGGAGGAACGCCACCTCGTAGACGGCGAGCCTGTCGTCCGCGAGGTACATCTTCGCGAGCTCGAGCCGCACGTCGTCGACGAGCGCGTTGAAGGTGACGCCCTCGTCCTTGAGCCGGCGCTGGAGCGTGCGCTCGCTCATCGCGAGCTGGCGCGCGATCTGCGCCTGCTCGGGCTCACCGGCACGCACCGCCCCGAGCACGAGCTCGCGCACGCGCGCCGCGGTGGTCTGCTGTTCGTGCAGGCGCTCCTGGAGCCTCGCGGCGTGCTGCTCGAGGTACGCGAACAGGCCGGCGTCGGGGCGCGCGAGCGGCAGATCGAACACCGCGCGCGGCAACACCAGCCGCAGCTCGGGCGCGTTGAACTCGACGGGGCAGCCGAGCACGCGCTCGTAGTCGGCGGCGTTCGGGGGTGGCGCGTGCTGGAACGCGGCGGAGATGGCGAGCCGCTGGGTCGGCGGCACCGTCGCGAGCTGGCGCACGAGGGTCAGCGTGCCGACCGGCGCGGTCACGACGAGCGGCGCGAGCCGGGCGATGCGCGGCGGCTCGGCGCGACGGAACACGACCTGGTCCGCGGTCTCCTCGATGATCGGCCGCACGATATCGTTGACGAGCTTGCCGAACCGATCGAGGCAGCCGAACGCGGCGCGCACGTCGGCGGCGTGCTGCATCGCGTAGCCGATCACGCCGAGCCCGCGGACGTCGAACGCCGTGCCGAGCCAGAGTCCGAAGCCCTCGGCGCGCGGGTCCTCGCTGATCAGCTCCCACAGCCGGATGAACAGCTCGAGCGGTACGCGGCCGTCGGGATCGCGGAGCGCAGCGTCGTCGATGCCGGCGGCCCGCGCGAGCTCGTCGGCGGGCAGCCCGTAGGCGCGCGCCGCCTCCACGTGCATGGCGAGCATCGGCGCGAGCAGGGTGGTGGCGCCGGAGGTCTGGTTTGTGTCGCTGGAGGTCATGGGGCGCGGCGCGAGCGCGCCCTAGGTTTCTACCAATGAGCAAGACCTTCGCGATCGCATTCGCCGCCCTCACCGCATGTGCCACTACCCCGAAAGGACCCCGCCCCATGGATCTCGACACCAAGTCGCTGCAGGACGCCGAAGCCACCTGGTCCCGCGCCCTCACCACGTCCGACCCCGAGCTGCTCGCCGGCCTCATCGATGACGAGTTCTCGTTCATCGGCCCCGACGGCCAGGTCGAGGATCGCACCGCCTACCTCGCCGGCTACCGCGCGCTGCCGGCGCAGGGCGTGTCGGTCGAGTCGATCGACATGGACGACGTGAAGATCCGCGTGCTCGGCGATACCGGCGTGGTCACCGGGCGCGTGGTCGCGAAGGTGAAGGTGCCCAACGCGCGTATGGTCGAAGACGTACGGTTCACGCGCGTCTATCTGCGGCGCGGCGCCGCGTGGCGGATGGTCGCCGGCCAGGGCACTCGCCTCAACCTCACGCAAGCGCCGGGGTAGCCTTCGGACATGGCCCTCCGCGACGCGCGCGCCCTCATCTTCGATCTCGACGGCACGCTCGTCGATAGCCTCGAGGACATCGCGCTGCACCTCAACGCGATGCTCGTCGCACGCGGGCTCGCCCCGCGCTCGCGCACCGAGATCGCCGAGTGGGTCGGCTACGGCGCCGAGCAGCTCGTCGTGCGCGCGATGCCACATCCCGAGCAGGTCGCCGAGGCGCTCGCCGAGCTCCGCGCGTACTACCGCGCACGCCCGGTCGTGCACACGCGCGTCTACGCCGGGCTCGCCTCCGTGCTCGATGCGATCGCCGCCGGCCGCAAGCTCGCCGTGCTGTCGAACAAGCCCCACGACCTCACCGTCGCCGTCGTCGATGCGCTGCTCGCGCGCTGGCCGTTCGCGGTGGTCGCCGGGCAGCGGGCCGGCCGCCCGCACAAGCCCGATCCGGCCGCGCTGCTCGACGTCGCCGCCGAGCTCGCCATCGAGCCGAGCGCCTGCGTGATGATCGGCGACTCCGAGGTCGACGTCGCGACCGCACGCGCCGCCGGTGTGCCGAGCATCGCGGTCAGCTGGGGCCTGCGCCCGCAGCAGATCCTCGTCGCCGCGGGGCCGGATCACCTCGTGCACGCGCCCGCCGAGCTCGGGGCGCTGTTCGCCTAGTGCCCGAAGTCGACGCCGCGGATCGCGGTCGGCGCCGCGGGCAGCACGATCACGCGGCGCGCTCTCCGGTCGCCGACCACTGCCTCGACGGTATAGGTGCCGGCTGGCAGGCCGCGAAACACGTAGCGGCCTTCGCTATCGAGCACGCCGGCGCGCCCGAGCTCGACGAGCGTGACGCTACCCGCGGCACCGCGCAGCGTGCCTGCGATGCTGCGGTTCGCCCGCACCACGAAGTCCGCGCGCGCGGGCGAGCCGGCGTCGAGGCGAAGCGTACGTGGTGCGAGCGCCGTCGCGTCGTAGCCGGCGCCCAGGCTCTCGGGCAGCGCCGCGAGCTCGTACGCGCCGGCGCCGACCGCAAACCGATAATGGCCCGAGGAGTCGGTGGTCGCGCGATGCTCGACAGCGCCGCGTGCCACGACGGTCACACCGGCGAGCCCCGTGCCCGCATCGTCGCGCACGGCGCCGGTGGCGTGCGCCTGTGCGCGCGCGAGGGTGAACCGGACCGCGCCACCTGCCTCGACATCGACGTGCGACGGCCCCGTGAAGTACGCATCGTCCGGCAGCTCGGCCTCCACGCGGTAACTGCCCTCGTCGACCCCGCCGAACGAGAACCGCCCGGTCGCATCACTCACGGCGCTGCCGCGACCGGCGAGCCGCACGCGCACGCCGGGCATCGGCGCGCCGTCGGCGAGCACGATCCCCGCGATCTCGCGCGGCCGCCTGGACCGCAGGCGCGGCACCGCATCGATCTTCACGCGCAGTCCGGCGGTCATCGACCACTGGTTCGTGCGCGATGACATCGCGTCCTCGCGCGACCACCAGCTCGCCATCGCGCTCGCATCGATGCGCTTGCCGAAGCCGCGCTCGTACGAAGCGGAGGCGCTCACGGTGTCGCGCAGGTTGGTGACGGTCTGACTGTGGTCGAGCAACATGCGCAGCCGCAGCTGCTGGCGCGTCTTGTCGCGCGGCAGCCACGCGAGCTCGGCGCCGGCCTGCGCACGCCAAGGGGCGAACGACAGCGTCGCGCCCTCGACGTAACCAAGCTCGTTCAGCGTCGCGTTCTCGCGTAGCAGGCGTGCGAGGTCGTCGGGCGTCGCCGCGGTGAGGCCGAGCTCGGCGAGCGCCTGCGCGAGCCCCGGCTCCTGGCGCAGGACGAGCTCGAGCGTCGCCGCTTCCTGCTGGACATCGACGAACGTCGAGCCGTAGAGCGCGCCGCCTCGCGCGCGCAGCGAGAGCCGCCCTCCGTGGCCGCCGCGGTTGCGGGCGCTGTTCTGTTGATAGCGATAGATCGCCGAGGCAGCGGCGTGCTTGCCCTCGACGTGAAGACCGGCGGGCACGGTGATGCTGTACAGCCGCTCCTGCATCGGATCGGGGCGGAACTGCCCCGCGGCCAAGCCGAGCGAGGCGGCGAGGTGACGTACGACCGCGATGCGCGCCTCGCTGCTCGCAGTCGCGACGGCTTGCTCGCTGTCGCCGGTCTGATATCGCGCGGCCGTCGTGGCGAGGTTGAACGTGAAGCGCTTGGTCGGCTCCGCGGTCCACACCGCATCGAGCATGGTGCCGAGCGGCCGGCCGAGCCCGAGCGCCGCGAACCCGCGCGGCTGATGGCGCGCAGCGATCCAGGCCCGGTTGCCGCGATCCTGATAGGTCAACTCGCCGGCGGCGCCGAGCACGCCGCCCCACCCAAGCTCGCTGCGCAGCTGCAGGCGATCATCGCGCGACGCGTAGCGATAGAGCAGCGATCCCATCGTGCCCTCGGTGCCTCCGGTCGCGGGCGTGCTCGGGAACGCGTACACGCTCGGTGTCACCGACGAGCGCCCCGCGCGCAGCTCGTACGAGGCGCCCAGCGCGACCTCCTGTTGCGTCGTGAGGAAGACGTTCTGATAGAGCAGCGGCGAGGTCACGCCGGCATGGAGCTCGAGCCCACCGGAGCGGACGTGCACGCCGCGCACGGTGACGCCGTCGAGCGTGAGCGGCGAGTGATCGATCAGCTTGTCGAACACCACGACCTCGTGGCGCTTGGTGCGCCACTCGAGGGACAGCGCCGGCACCGCGGTCCGCGCGTCGACGTCGTCACTGCCGACCTCGTCGAGTCGCACCACATTGACCGCGTACGCCCGCAACGTGCGCCGCGGGCTCGCGTCGACCATCTCGAGGCTGTTGGTGACCCGCGAGGTCGCCGACTCGTAGCGCCCCTGCCAGACAGTCCACTTCGGCGACGCGGGGGCACGGCCCTCGCCGGGCGTCCACCGCGGCCGTGCGACGACGGTGAGCGGGAACGAAACGACGCCCGCCGCCGTCACGACCGAGATCGTCGTGGTCCCGACCCCGCGCGCGGTGACCAGCACGCGACCCTCGCGCGCAGCGACTTCCACCACCTCGGCGTCGACGCTGAACGCCGCCGTGGCGCCCGCGTGATCGAGCATCACGCTGTCACCGAGCTCGAGGCGCGCGAGCTCGGTCACCTCGTCGACGGGCGCATCGGAGCTGATCGACAACGCGGGCTCGGCATCGGCCGCGCCGACGGCGCACAAGACCACGGCCACGAGACGCTTCATCGCACCACGAGCTCCACGGTGCGCGACACCGCGCGCCCGACCGTCTCCACCGTCGCGATCACGCGATACGTCCCTGCGGGGAGCTCGCCCGGATACTCGGCGCGCAGCGCCGCGCGCTCGCCGGGCAACAGCCGCTGCGGCTCGAGCGCCGCCTTGCCGACCAGGACGCCATTCGCCGCGACGACGGCGACCGCCGCGCGCGCGATCATCGGCTCGCTGCCGTCGTTCGTGACCGGGATCGCGAAGGAGGCGTTCGTCGAGGCCGTCGCCGGGGAGGCGTGCAGCTCGCCCGCGGCGACCGACTTCTTGCCGGCGAGATCGAACGTCAGCAGCGAGCCGAGCGAGACGACGGTGTTGCCGCCGATCCGCGTCGTGCCCTGGAACAGCACGATGACTCCGCGGTGTCCGACGCGCGGCGGCAGCGTCAGCGTGACGTCGATCGAGCGCTCCTCGCCAGGCCGCAAGCGCACCGACGCCGCCGAGAACACCGCGGTCGCGGCGATGCTGCCGGGGAGCTCGCCGGCGTTCACGAACACGCGCGATCCGCCGATCACGGCGACGTCCTTCGCGACGACCTCGAACGCGAGCTCGTGCGCGGTGCCATTGAACAGCGTGAGGTGCTGCGTGGTGCTCTGCCCGGGCCGGCCGCCGAGCGGCACGACCGCGGGCGACAGCGTCAGCGCATCCGCCGCCGCCGTTCCGCACACCACACACAACAGGATGAGAGCTCGCATCATCGCGCGTCCTCCACGATCCAGATGATGGACTCGGCGAGCGGCCCCTCCGGCTGCGACGCCGACACCTCGATCTCGAGCATGTGCGCGACCGGCATGCGAAGGGGGCGCGCGGCGTCCACGACTTGCGGCATCGTGGACAGGATGCGGCCGTCGAGCTTCACGCGCTGGCCCGGCACGTCGTGCTGGACGAACGCGCTCACGCGCACGAAGCGTCCCGAGGACTGCCCGTCGACGCGGAGGCGAAACCGGCGTTGTATGACGGTGCGCATGCACGCGCGCCCACCACACGTGCGCGCGACGACGCGGCCGACGTCGATCGTCGCGCTGTCGCCGGCGCCTTGTCGCACGGAGGCACCCGGATCGGCATCGAGGAAGACGAGCCGAAATGGCTCGGGTCCTGCGGCCGCGACCGCCGGCATGGCGAGCGCCGCGAGCATGCTCCACATCGGCAACGCCGCGGCCCGCATCAGTTCGACGTCGCGGTGAAGTTGATCACGTTGTCGATGGCCGCCGCGGCCGCCGAGTCCGCGATCACGATGTCCCACGAGTAGCTGCCCGTCGAGCCGTAGGTGCCCGTCGAGGTCAGCGTGGTCGCGGCCGAGTCGCTCAGCGTCGAGCCGTTGAGCTTCCACGTGACGCCGGAGGCAGGCGCCACACCGAGCTGTGCGGTGAGCGTGTAGTCCGTGCTCGTCAGGTTGGCCTTCTCGACCTTCACGCCGACCGTCGACGATAGCGTCCAGTTCGAGGCACCACGCGCGAGCGTGAAGCCCGTCGGCGCGGCGCCGTACTTCGCGATGCTGCCGAGCGCCGAGACCGCCGCCTCGGTGCCCGTGCCCGCGGTCGTGCCGCCGGCCGACTCGATCGTCAGGCTGATCGAGCTCTCGATCGTGCCGGTGACGGTCAGGGAGCCAGACGACTCGCTCGCGTTCGCGAGACCAGACATGCCGACGAGCATCGAGACGATCGCGAGCTTGGAGAACGTGTTCATGGAGACCTTGCCTTTCATGGGTGGATGCCGACCGAGGCGGCCGGCAGGGCCTGGTTCGGTCCCGCGGCGCAGATCTTTAGGGGCGGTTTCAGTAATCGAAACGCAGCGTTGCGCTCACCCATGGGTACGCGGTGACACCCTCGGATTAGACCGAGGCGTCGCGTCGCGCGTAGGGTGAAGGGATGCACGGACACCGCCGCCTTCGTTTCGGTTGGATCGCCCTGGTCCTGGTGCTCGGGACCGGCGTCGCGAGCGCGCAATACAACGTGCCGGCGCAGGCGACCGGGCGCAGCGAGTCCCTCGTCCTGGCGAGCAGTGGCTCCGACGATCAGGTGATCGCGAGAGGCGACGCGCCGCTGAAGCTCGGCTACGAGATGGGCGCGAGCCTGGACTTCTTGACCCGCGATCGCGCCGCCGGTGCGGCCGAGTACAAGTTCACCGATGTCGTGTTCTTCCGCGTGCACGGGCTGCTCGCGGTCGGCACGAAGACCGAGCTGTTCGGCGGCGTCGACCTGTTGCCCAAGCAGCCGAGCTTCACCGACGAGCTGGTGTGGCAAGGCGCGCTCGTCGGCGTGCGGCGCTCGCTCTCCGACAAGTACGGCTTGTACCTGCGCGGACGCGGCGGACCGGAGCTCGATCGCCAGGGCTACTGGGCGATGGGCGAAGCGGCCGCGCAAGCGAAGATCCATCTCGCCGAGCGCGCGCTGTACTGGGACAGCACGCTCGGCGTCACGTACACACAGCTGTTTCCCGATCAGGGCCGCGACCTGACCTGGCAGACGGAGTTGCTCGCAGAGACCGGCATCGCGATCCGTGATCGTCGCGGCTTCTTCGCGATGTGGTTCAACTTCACGTTCCACTTCCCGCTCGCCGCGATGCCCCCGCCGGGGGATCCGGACCCCGAGACCGGGCTCGTGCTCGATCCGCAGACCCGTGTCGGTGTGGCGCTCGGTGCGCTGGTCGGCGTCACCAAGAGCCTCGACTTCTTCCTGGAGACCTCGATCCTCGATCGCGGTGATCTCCAAGATCCGACGACGACGCTGCCGATCCTGAGCGGCGGCTTCGATCAGACCAGGTTCCTGTTCGGGTTCAACAAGAGATTCGGAGCCCGCCGCCGCTGATCCGGGCATGCGCGATGCAGCGAGTCGTCGCATGGCGATTCCTGCCGTCTCGCACTTCATGAGCTCGCAACCGGCCACGGTGGAGCGCACTGCGACGTTGGCCGATGCCCACGACATCATGCGCGGGCACCAGGTCCGTCACCTGCCCGTCCTCGATAACGGGCAGCTGTGCGGCATCGTGACCGAGCGAGATCTCCACCTGATCGAGACCCTCGCAGACGCGGATCCGGAGACGGTCCTCGTCGAGGAGGCGATGCACGAGAACCCGTTCATCGTCACCGCGGACACACCGCTCGACGAGGTCCTCCAGATCATGGCCGAGCAGAAGTACGGCTCGGTCATCGTGGTCGGCCGCAATGGCGTCGAGGGCATCTTCACGACGGTCGATGCGTGCCAGGTGTTCGCGCAGATGTTGCAGCGAGAGCAGGTCGCCACGCTGTGACTGCGCTCCTGCGTGGCGTCATCCTCGCGACCGCGATCGCCCAGCTCGCGCGCGGCGATGCGTTCTATGCGGCGTTCTGCGCCGCCGCGCTGGGCGTCACGCTGCTGCCCGCGATCCGCACGCACGCATGGCTGCCGCTCGCGCTGCTGTCGCTGATGGTCGTCGACATGACCCTCGGCAACACGCTCGGTCTGTACGCGCGGTTGCCATGGCTCGACAAGGCCCTGCACGTCGCGACCTCGGCGCTGCTCACCACCGTCGCACTTCACGCGCTGCGCAGGTCGCCGGCGTGGCTCGCCGTCGTCGCGAGCATCCTCGTCGCCGTCGGCATCGGCGCCGTCTGGGAGATCGCCGAGTACGGCATCGACCAGGTGCTCGCTCGCCAGACGCAGCGATCACCCGGCCTGTCCGCGCTCGATGACACCATGCTCGATCTCGCGGTCGGTCTCGCGGGCGCGGTCGCGGGCGCCCTCCTCGCGCTGGCACACACGCGACGTGATCTTCGTCGGCCGCACCCGGTCGGTATCGGCTACGCTCGGCCTGGTGTCGTATCGTGATGACCTCGCCGCTGCCCATGCGCGCGTCACCGTGCTCGAGCGCGAGCTCGAACACGCGCGCGAGGAGATCGAGCAGCTGAAGCGCGAGCTCGACGCCCTGCGGACCGACGCCAAGCTCGGACGTGAAGCGCGGGAGGCGCATGCGCGAGCGGTCGACAAGGAGGTCGCGCGCAAGGCCCGCGAGGAGGCCAAGGCGCACGAGCGCGCGCTGCGCGACAAGATGAAGCGGTGGCAGCGCGAGGCCGAGGACCGGGTCCGCGCGCAGGAGCGCGAGCTCGAGCGCAAGCGCCGCGAGGCCGAGGAGCTGGCGGGCCTGCGCCGCACGACCGAGTGATCGCCTCTGTGGTGGGGCGCGCTCGCTGTCTACTCGCGATCTCCGCAGCCATGCTGCTCGCGTGTTCGCGCGCGGACGAGCCAGAGCCCGTCGCCGCCGATGTCTGCGAGCGCGGGTGCGCCGCCGCCGGTTCGTGTCTGCTCGCTCCGGCAGCTTGCGTCGCGCGCTGCCGCGGCGAGCCGGCGATCCGCGCGTGCGTCGACGTCGCTAGCGACTGCACGGTCGCGGCCCGCTGCTTCCTCGCGCAGACCTGTGGGCCGCATGCCCCGGTGGGCACCGGCACGTGCCGCAGCGCGCTCGACTGCATGCTCGCGTGTCCGGAGCGGGACCTCGGCTGCGGCTGCCGGTGCACCGAACGCGCAGACCCTCGTCACACCCTCGCGCTGGCGCGGGTCGGGACGTGCGTCGTCGCTTGCGACTTCGCGGAGCCCTGCATCCGCGCGCGCTGCGCCGTGGCGATCCAGACCTGCTGGCTGCAGTAGGTGCGGAGCGTCAGTACAGCTTCGGCGCGGAGTTGATGATCTGAAGGGCTTCCTCGGCGGAGAACCCGATCAGCTGCGCGTACTCGCGGATCGAGGGCCACCGCGGCCTGCTGTACTCGATGGCTCGGCGCAGCGCCTCGGCGCGATCGAGGTGACCCTCGCGCACCATGTTCGAGAGCATCACCTCGTCCTCGGTGAAGCCCGCGATCGTCTGGTAGATGTAGTTGTAGAATGGGGCCGTGCCGTCGCCGATGCGCCACGTCGTCGTGGTGTCCTCGGCGACCTCCCAGTCGTACTCGTTGCGGATCGTGTTGACGATCGTGTCCTCGTGCCAGTCGAGGTACTGGAACAGGTAGAGGAAGTCGTCCTTCACGACGAACGTTTGCCAGAACGCGTTCCACGTGTCGTAGAGCGACTCGTTGAAGTAGCGCGGGTTCAGCGCGTAGTTCTTCGCGTAGTACCAGAGCATCCCGGCCTTGTTGCGCAGGGACATCTTGGTCAGCACGTTGCCGTGGTCGTCCTGCGGCACGCCCATCAGGCCGGTCTTGTACGGCGCGTCCTCGATCATGTTGCCGGTGCAGAAGACGACGAGCTTGATCCCCGTCTCCTTCCGCAGCTCGCGCGCGTACGAGTAGAACTCTTTGTCGCCGGCCATGAACAGCGTGACCATCCCGAGCTCGGGACGCTTGAGCCACGCCTCGACGTTCTTGCGCACGTAGCGGCGCTTCGCCGTGATGTCCGCCGAGCGGATGATGTGCTCGACGCCGAGCTTGCCGCACACGCGCGCCTGGTTGCGCCGTGCGAGGTCGGTGACCATGCCCCAGTCGTAGGTGAATGCGACCGGGTTCATCCCGAGGTTCTTCTTGACGTAGTGCAGGCCGTACGACGAGTCCCGACCGCCCGAGAACGCCACGATCACGTCGGGGCTGCCGTCCTTGGAGCGATACGGCTCGACCGCGTCGAGCAGCGCCTGCTCGCCCTTCACGCGGATCGTCTTCCACGTGCGGCAGTAGTGGCAGACGCCGTTCGCGTCGAAGTCGACGAACGGGTACGACTCGGGCAGGACGCACCTGGTGCAGCGCTTGAGCCGCTCGATGCGCGGCGAGTGGTCGACGATCTCCACGGAGTGGCCGTTGGGCTTGAAGTCCGCGTCGGCCGGCGGCTCCGGCGCATCCGAGGCGAGCGCGAACGTCTGGCGGCGCATGCCGTCGAGGTGGATCGCGAGCGCGTGGCCCGCGCGCACTTGCTCGAGCCGGCAGTCGCCGAGGCGCGCCGCGAGCTCCTTGTCCTCGATCACGCGCTGGAGGATGAACCGCTCCGACGCGAACGCGACGACGTTGCCGCGTTCGCTCGTCAGCTGGAACAGCGACCCCGTGTTGGTCGCGAGCAACATCACGTCGAGGTTGTCGAACAGCATCGAGATCGACGCCGATCCCTCGAGCTCCGCGAACGTCGCGCGCGTCGCGGCGACGAGGTCACCACTCGCGTCGAGCTTGCTGCGCAGCACCGCGGCGAGCAGCTCGCTGTCGAGCTCGCCCGCGCGCACGAGCTGCGGGTACCGCCTCGCGAGCGCGGCGTCGTTGACCACGATGCCGTTGTGCAGCGCGACCGAGCCTCCCGTGATCACGGGCTGGTTGTTGTCGTGGTTGCTCTGCGCGCCGTTGGTCGCGAGCCGCGAGTGTCCGGCGATGGCGAGCGCCGTGCGGCGGCCGCCGCCCCTGGCGAACTCGTCGAGCGCAGCGTCGAGCACCGCGTGCAGCTTGGGGTTCGCGAGGAAGTCGGCCACCGAGCCGGCCTGCTTCAGCACCTCGATCCCGGAGCCGTGATGGATGACGAGCCCCGCTGCCTCACGACCGCGCGTTTCGGAGAACCGCAACAGCGAGATGGTCAGCGACCGCGCGAGGTCACGGTCGACCGACCCGTCGCTGGCGCAGATGACTCCAAAAATGCCGCACATCTGGGACGAGCCTACACGGAAAGGGGTCAGACACAACTTGCACGACTTCCGTGGAAGTTGTGCAAGTTGTGTCTGACCCCTTTCCCGTGTCTTATTGCCCCGCCGTGCCCCTCCCCGATGTGGTTCGTCGCACCGCTCGTCGGATCGGGTGCGTGATCGCGTCGGCGCCCCCGTGGCTCGTCCTCGGCGCGGCGTGGCTCGCCCTGTTCCTCTATGCGTTCCCGGGGCAGATGACGAAGGACTCCTTCGATCACCTCGGCGAGGTGCGCTCCGGCATGTACACGGACAGTCACCCGCCCGCGATCACGTGGCTGTGGCGCGTGTGCGAGCTGTTCGTCGTCGGGCCCGCCGGCATGCTCGTCGTGCAGCTCACGACGTTCCTCCTCGGCCTGTACGGCGTGATGCGCGTGACGTTCACGCCGCGCGCCGCTGCCTGGGTGACGGCGATGCTCTATGTCTGGCCGCCGGTGATGCTGCCGTTCGCCGTGATCTGGAAGGACGGCGTGATGGCGGGGTGCCTGATGCTCGGCGCCGCGGGGCTGTGCTCGGGACGCCGGCGCGCGCGGCTGCTCGCCCTCGTGCCACTGTGGTTCGCGTCGGCGGTCCGCTACAACGCGTTCGGCGCGACGCTGCCGCTCGTCGTGCTGCTGTTCGAGTGGCGTGAAGGCCTGCCGTGGATCAAGCGCTACGCGCTCGCGTGCACGGCGTGGCTCGCGGTCACGCTCGCGGCCTTCGGCTTCAACGCCGCGCTCGCCGACAAGAAGATGCACTTCTGGCACTCGTCGCTGGCGGTGTTCGACATCGTGGGCACGCTCGACCACGTCGACGACATGCCCGACGACGAGCTCGTGCGCCTGTTCGAGGGCACCGAGCTCAAGCCGCAGCGCGACATCCACCAGGCGATCCGCAGCATCTACAACCCGCGCGACTTCATGCCGATCATCGACGGCAACGGGCTGTGGGGGCTGCCGATCCAGGGGACGGTCCCCGCCCCTGCCGCGCAGCGCGACGCGATCGGGCGCGCGTGGTGGGAGGTCGTGAGCGGTCACCCGCTCGCGTATCTCGAGCATCGGCTCACCGTGTTCGGCGAGGTGATCGGGCTCGGCGAGAAGAGCCTCGTCGTCATCCCGCGCGATATGCGGTGGCCCGAGCTCGCACAACAGTTCGGCTTGCAGACGCGATGGACGAAGCTGCAGTACAAGCTGTCCGACGGGCTCCGCTGGCTCGATCGCCACACCTCGCTGTTCGTGCCCTGGATCTACCTCGTGCTCTCCCTCGTCCTCCTCCCGCTCGCGCGGCGGCACCGCGACGTGCTCGCGCTGTTGCTCAGCGGCCTGGTCCTCGTGAGCTCGCTCGTGTTCCTCGCCCCGAGCGTCGACTACCGCTACTCGCACTGGATGGTCGTGTGCACGCTCGTCGCGGTGGTCGTGGTGACCGCACGTCGTATCGCCAACGTACGCGAGGCGCGCCCGTGAGCTCGCGCGCCGGCACCGTCGCGATCACCGCCGCCGTCCACGCGGCGCTGTTCCTCTCGCTGTGGCTGTTCGCCATCGTCGTCTACGCGGTCGCCGGCGAGCAGCACGCACAGCCGACGTGGGTCGCCGTCGACCTCGCGCTGATCGCGCTGGGGATCGCGTTCGTCTACACGCGGCGCGACGTGCTCGGTTTCGGCGCGCTCGGCGACGGCAAGGCGTGGAAGCTCGTCGCGAGCGCCGCGGTCGCCGTCGTCGCGGTGCTCGCGTGCCAGCTCGTCGTCACGGATTGGAACCAGGTCGCGCTCGACGAGAGCAACTACCTGATGACCCTGCGCGAGGAGCGGATCATCCGGGACGGCCTGTTGCCGTTCAACATCCGCTGGCTCGTCCCCATGATCGGCGGCGCGTGGAACTTCATCCCCGTCGACGACATGGCGGCGATCAAGGCGATCAACTTCGGCGCCTTCGTCGTCACCGCGTTCGGCCTCATCCTCCTGCTCGTCCGCCTCCGCGTGCCGCTGTGGCTGGCGCTCGCGTCTCCCGTGTTCCTCCTCGGCAGCTACCTCGGGGTGTACGGCGCGAGCAACCGCCTCGTGCTCGACCCCGCGAACTACGCGCTGTTCGTGCTGATGTTCCACACGCTGCTGCGCCGCGAGCACTGGCCGTACTTCGCGATCATCCTGCTCGTCGACGCGCTCAACGCGGAGAAGGCCGTCTACTTCATCCCCGTGTTCGTGATGGTCACGCTGCTGCACGCGGGGCCGCCGTGGAAGAAGCGCGACCTGGTCGCGATCCTCAAGCTCGCCGCGCTGTGCCTGGGGCCCACGCTGCTCTACTTCTTCGTGCTCAGCCGGTATCTGGAGGCTTCGCGGCTCGAGGCGAACCTGTGCTTCGAGAACCTGCACGTCATGTCGTTCACGTCGCTCGGCGGCAGGATGACCGACAACGTGCGCAGCAACGGCATGCAGATGCTGTGGTTCCCGTTCGGCCCGTTCACGCTCTACGCGCTGCTCGGCTTCGGGATGTACGCCGAGCGCTGGATGAAGCCGATCGCCCTGCTCGTGATCCCGATCTTCATCCAGGCGCTGATCGCCTGCGACACCGCACGCATGCTCGCGTACGCGTTCATCGTCTACGTGCCGTTCGGATATCTCTATCTCGCGCGCGCGTTCACCGAGCTACCGCGCGCCGTCGCCATCCCGCTGTTCGGGGCCGCGATCCTGCTCGTGATCGTCGAGCACTTCCTGTTCCCCGCGGCGCAGACGTTCGGCTGGACGATCGCTGCACCCAACATGCTCAAGATGTGGATCTCCACGATCGAGCTCGTGCTCGTCGGCGGCATCCTCTTCACGCACCTGACGTTCTATCGCGCGAGCGTCCAC
>DATLHR010000584.1:0-13273 GCA_035539815.1 Kofleriaceae bacterium | reverse complement strand
AGCTCGGCGCCAGCCTCGACGTCGGCGACGTCGTCGTCGTGCGCAACCCGCCCGATGCCGCCGTCGTCGATGCCCCGGTCGCAGATGCGGCCGAACCGCCGAGCGATGCGGTCGAGCCCGTGGCCGGCGACTCGGTGCTCGACCGCATCGCTCGGCGCGTCCTCGACGGCCGCGTCGGCCACGGGTGCGTCGACGACGCCGGCATCGGGTGGGTTGCGCACGACGACGACATCGCCGACGTCGAGGCTAGCGCCGAGCTCGAGCTGGATCGTCTCGCCGGTGCGCGTGGTCAGCACGGCGTCCCCGACATCGAGCGTGACGGTGCTGCCGCCGCCGGCTCTCGCCGCGATGCGCACGGTGCCGCCCGAGAGCTTCACGTCGCCGACGTCGAGGCCGTACTCGCCGGTACCGGTCAGCGCGACGCTACCGAGCTCGACCGCGATCTGGCTGTCCTCCTTCGTGCCACCGAACCGCAAGATCGTGCGCGGCTGCATCGCGATCGTCGCGGCGCCGCCGGTCACGGTGAGCTGCGCGCCTCCATCGGCGGTCCTCGCGGCGTCGCCCAGGTAGTACTTCGTGCCGATCGACGCGGTCGCCCAGGCGCCCGTGCCGGCCTGACGCTCGACGGGACCGTCGGCCGTGGTCAGCTCGGCGACCGGCTGTTTCTTGCCGCACGCGCCGAGCGCGACGACGAGGAGGGCGACAGCCCGCATCCACATGCTACTTGGGGAGCTCGAAGTTCTTGAGCACCGGTGCGTTGGGCTCGACCTTCGCGTCGAGCGTCTGGCTCTTGTAGCCGGGCGCGCTCGCGGTGGCCTTGTACGTACCAGGCGGCACCGCGATCGAGAAGTTACCGTCGGGGCCCGTGGTCGCGGTGAAGCCGCCCGGCTCGATCATGATCGTCGCGCCCGCGAGCGGCTTGCCCGCGCCGGCGCTGCGCACGAGCCCGAGGATCTCACCCGGCGGCAGATCCGGATCGAGGGTCATGCGCGGCACCGTGTTGGCGCCCTTCGCGAGCCTGAGCGTGTGCTTGCCCGGCTTCTTGCCGCTGACCACGACGCTGACCTCGGCGTCGGCGTCGTCGAGCGTGGTCTCGCCCTTGACGGTCTTGCCGATCGGCAGCTTCTCGATCCTCCACATGCCCTTGTCGTCGGTGACGCCGGTGCCGGTGTTGTTCTTGAGCTTGACGTCGACCTTCGCGCCGACGATCGGCTTGCCCGCATCGTCGGACACCTCGCCCGCGACGTCTGCGTACTCGACGAGCGCGATGTCCTCGCGCGTCGCATTCGGCATCAGCTGGCCCGCCGGACGCTTCGGCCCGCCGAACCGCGCGGAGAACCCGAGCCCGCCGGCGATCGTCGGTGTGTAGGGGACCAAGCGGATGTCGTCGGCGAGGCGATCCGCGCTCGGGATCGCGGGGACCTTGCTGCCCTCGACAAACGCGAACAGCGCGTACTGCGGCGTGAGGTGCATCCCGACACTGCCGCCGAAGCGGAACAGCGCGCCGGGCGCCTCGTGCGCTTCGGTCGCGCCCATCGGTGTGGCGCCCGAGCCGATGAAGTAGTCGAGGCTGCCCTCCAGGTTGGCGAACACCTTGGGCCCGAGCGGCAGTGCGAGCTGCACGCCCGCGAGCACCGCGTTGAACTCGGAGACGCCGAGCGAGACGCGATCCTGCTGCGCGAGGCTCATCGCGCTCTCGGCGGACTCGGCGCTGTTGTCGACGCGGAAGCCACCGCTGAACGACAACCAGCCCGGCCCTGCCTTCAGCGAGATCAGGCCGCGGGCGTCGACGGTGGTCGCGCCGAGCTTGATCGATGGAGCGTCGCCGCCGGGCACCCAGATGCCGAGCTGCCCGCCGACGCGCAGGTTGCCGATCAGCTTGCCGACCCGGAGCACGAGGTTCGGGTTGCCGACGAAGCCGTCCTGGTTGGAGCCGTCGTCGTGCTTGTCGAAGTAGCCGTCGAACGACAGGCCCACCGTGATCAGGTCCGTCGGCGCGAACGCGACCGCGAGGCTGCCGAACCCGCGGCTGAACTTGCTATCGGGGCCGAGCAGCTTGTTGCGCACGCCGAAGCCACCGTAGGTCGCGACCTCGATCGTTCCCTCGGTCAGCGTCTCGGCGGACGGTGCATGGAGGCCGCCCGGCATCGCCGCGTAGCCCACGGCCTGCGAGGGCGGCAGCTCGTCACGGGCGTCGGTGGTCCCGACCAGGTCCGCGGACTGCGCGAACGCCAGCACGGGCGCGATCAACACGACTAGGAAGAACGCGAGTCCCCACCGGCGCATCAGCCGAAAGTGTACGAGCCCTTTACGTTCGATTCCAGTCTTACCAATCAATACCGTAGCCAGCGAATCAGCTCGGTCACTGACGGCCGCTTGCCATACAGCAGCACGCCGACGCGATAGATCTTGGCCGCCACGCGGACGACCAGGAACGTCGAGCCCACCAGGATCGCGAGCGACAGCGCGAGCTCCATCCCCGTCGCGCCGCCCAGGACGTAGCGCATGGGCATCAGGATCGGCGACCAGAACGGGATCATCGTCATCGCGGCGGACGCGCCACCGCGCGGGTCGTTGGAGACGACCTGGAGGCAGGTGACTCCGATCACCAGCAGCATCGTCACCGGCAGCTGGACCTGCTGCGTGTCCTGCTCCGACGAGACCATGGCTCCCACCGCGGCATACATGGCGGCGTAGAAGAAGAAGCCGAAGATGAAGAACGCGAGCACGATCGACAGCTCGGTCAACGCGACGGGAGGCAGCGCGGCGCCGCCGCCGGACACGCCGAACAAGCCGAGCAGCTCCTGGCGGTACTCGAGCGCGAGCGCGCCGATGCCGAGCCAGACCGTGAGCTGGATCAGCGCGGCGCCGCCGACGCCGAGGATCTTGCCGCCCATCAGCGACTGCGGCTTCACCGCGGCGACGAGGAACTCCATGACGCGGCTCGTCTTCTCCTGCACGACGCTGCGCATGACGTTCACGCCATACAGCGTGATCACCATGTAGAGGATGAACGCGAGCATGTACGCGATCGCGAACGACCCGAAGCCGGAGGTGCCCTCGGCCTCGCCGGTCGTGTGCTGCGTGTCGACGTCGACGCGCTTGAGCATCCCTTGCGTCTGCGCGTCGGTGAGCTTCAGCTCGCGCGCTCGCTCCTTCTGGATCGCCTCGGTGACGACACGCTCGAGGATCGCTCCGACCGCTTGACCGCTCGCGTTGTCGCCGCGATAGAGGACCGTGCCTCCATCGAGCGCGTTGGCGGGGATCACGAGGAAGCCGTTGATCTCGTCGTCGCGGATGCGCGCGAGCTCGACGGCGTCGGGCGTCTCCGGCGGGACCAGCGTGACGTGCCAGATGGTGCCGAGGCTCTCGACGATCGCCGGGCCGACCTTGCCGGTCTTGTCGACGACCTCGACCCGCGCGCCGGTCGCGCCTCTGACCGCGATCAGCGTGGGGACGACGACGAGCGCGACCATGAACAGCGGGCCGAGCAGCGTCATCACCACGAACCACTTCGAGCGCACGCGCTCGTGCAGCTCGCGGCGCGCGATGACCAGCGTGTTGCGCAGGGCCGGGCTCACGCGGCGTCCTCCTCGTGACGCGCCGCCACCGCGGCCTCGGGCCCGACCTTGTCGACGAACATCTGGTGCAGCGTGGGCACGACGAGCGAGAATCGATCGAGCGCGACGTTCGCCGCGACCAGCGCCGCGAGCAGCTGCTGCGACGTCGCGCCGTCGGCGAGCCTCACCTCGACCTCGGCGCCGCCGGCGGCCTCGCCCGCGTGCGGCGCGCGCTGCTCGGCGACGAGCGCGCGATCACCGAGCGGCCCCGCGGCGCGCTCCTTCGACGCATCGTCGCCGAACGCGAGCGCGACCCAGCCCTCGGCCGCCGCGTCTTCCTTGAGCTGGCGCAGCCGGCCCTCGAGCACGATCTTGCCGCGCGCGATGATGCACAGCGCGTCGACGATCTTCTCGGCCTGCTCCATCTGGTGCGTCGAGAACAGCACCGTGCGCCCCGCCGCGCGGATTTCGCCGACCACCTCGCGCAGCACCTCGGCGTTGATCGGATCGAGGCCGCTCCACGGCTCGTCGAGGATCACGAGCTCGGGCTCGTGGAGCAGCGCGGTCGCGAACTGCACCTTCTGCTGCATGCCCTTCGAGAGGTCCTGCACCTTGTTCTTGGTCCACTTGCCGAGCCCGAGCCGCTCGAGCCACGAACCGCCGCGGCGCCGGGCCTCGGCACGCGACAGGCCGCGCAGCTCGCCCATGAACTCGACGATCTCGCCGACCTTCATCTTCGGGTACAGCCCGCGCTCCTCGGGCAGGTAGCCGATCTTCGTCGCGGCGGCGGCGCCCGGCGTCAGCGTCTCGAGGATGCGGATCTCGCCGGCGTCGGGCGCGATGATGTCGTTGATCATCCGCAGCGTCGTCGACTTGCCGGCGCCGTTGGGCCCGAGGATGCCGTAGACGACGCCGCGCGGGACGTCGAACGAGATCGCGTCGACGGCGAGGTGATTACCGAAGCGCTTGATGATCCCGCGGACCGACAGCGCCGTGGTCATGACGGCGGCACGTCGCCGAGCACGGCGCGCTCGAGGACGGCCATGCGGATGGCCACGCCCCACGAGACTTGCTGGAGGATCACGGCGCGCGAGCCGTCGGCGACCTGCGGCGAGATCTCGACGCCGCGGTTCATCGGCCCGGGGTGCATCACGATCGCGTCGGGCTTCGCATACGCGAGCGTGCGCTCCGACAGCCCGAACGTGCGCGACAGCTCGCGTGCGTTGGGGAACCGGGGCGCCTCGCCCTCGAACCGCTCGGCCTGCACGCGCAGCATCATCACGACGTCCGCGTTCTCGAGCCCATCCTCGAGCCGCGTCACGACGCGCACCCGCTCGCGCGTGAGCTCGCCACCGATGTCCTCGATGCCGCGCGGCAGCAGCGTCCACGGCGCGCACACGCGGATGCGCGCGCCGAGCTTGGCGAGGCACAGGATGTTCGAGCGCGCGACGCGCGAGTGCGCGATGTCACCGACGATCACGACCTCGAGCCCGTCGATGTTTCCCTTGTGGCGGCGGATCGTCGCCGCGTCGAGCAGCGCCTGCGTCGGGTGCTCGTGCTGGCCGTCGCCCGCGTTGATAATCGCCACCGCCGGTCGGACGCTGCCCCTGATCACCTCGGCGGCGCCGCCGTACTTGTGACGCACGACGATCGCGTCGGGGTGCATCGCCATCAGGTTGCGCGCGGTGTCGATCAGGGTCTCGCCCTTGGAGATCGACGATCCGGAGCTCGTGATGTTGATCGCCTCGGCGGACAGCCGCTTGGCGGCGAGCTCGAACGACGTGCGTGTGCGCGTCGAGTTCTCGAAGAACAGATTGATCACCGTCCGCCCGCGCAGCGACGCGAGCTTCTTGATCGGCTCGTCCCCCATCGGCCAAAACCGATCGCCATGATCGAGGATCGCCTCGATCTCCTTCGCGTCGAGGTCAGCGATGCTCACCAAGTCCCGCGGCACGCACCTCATATAGCAGAAGCGAAGTGCTAAGGTCGCGGGGTGTCCGTAGATCGCGCGGATCGCACCGGCCACGTCCTGGGCCAGCGCTTTCGCATCGACGCGCTGATCGGCAAGGGCGCGATGGCCGACGTCTATCGCGCCGTCGACCTCCAGACCTCCGCCTACGTCGCCGTGAAGATCCTGCGGACTTCGCTCGCCGGCGACCCGACCGCCAAGGCCCGGTTCGCGCGCGAGGGCGAGGTCCAGGCCCGGCTGCGCCACCGCAACATCGCCGCCCTTCTCTCCTCGGGAATCACCGATCGGGAAGAGCCCTATCTGGTCGTCGAGCTCTTGCGTGGCAAGAACCTCCGCACCGTGCTGAAGAAGGAGGGACGGGTCAGTCCCGTTCGCGCCGTCAGCTACGCGTGGCAGGCGCTGCAGGGCCTCGCCGAGGTCCACGCGGCCGGCATCCTCCACCGCGACCTGAAGCCGGCGAACATCATGCTCGAGCCGTCCCCCGGCCCGGTCGATCGCGTGGTCCTCATCGACTTCGGGTTCGCGAGCACCGAGGGCAGCGCCAAGCTCACCCAGCAGGGCGCCGTGGTCGGCAGCCTGCGCTACATCGCGCCCGAGCGCCTGCGCGCCGAGCCGGTCGATCAACGCAGCGACCTCTACGCGATCGGCGTGATCCTGTACGAGCTGTTGATGGGCGCGCCGCCCTTCGATCACGCCGACGACTTCGAGCTCGTCGAGGCCCAGGTCTCGAAGCCGCCGCCGCCGCTCGATCCGTCGCTCCCGCGCAGCGTCGAGGCCGTGCTCCAGAAGTCGCTCGAGAAGGCGCAGGCCGCGCGGTACGGGACCGCGCAGGCGATGGCCGACGCGCTCGAGCTCGCCGCGCGCGATCTCTCGAGCTGATCACGATCGACCGTCCGTCGAACCTGACGTCGTCGTCAGAACGACGTCAGTTGATGACGATCTGCTTGAGATCGAGGCCGCCGGCGAACATGTACGAGACAGCGGAGCTGTAGCCGTAGACCTCGACGCCGCAGCCAGAGGGGCACGAGATCTTGTGCTGCCCGGCAGAGACCGGGACGCGCGCCGCGCGATAGGTGCCGCCCGCGAACGGCGTCATCGTGATCTGGGCACCATCGACGCTCACCGCCCCGAGCGCACCGGCAGAGATCGAGAGGAAGTTCTTCGCGTACTGCGAGGGCACGAGCACGGTGTAGTCGTTGCGGTACTGCTCGGTGGGCACGGCGATCGCCATCGACGGGTCGCCCTCGCCGACCGAGCCGCCGAAGAAGGGATCGCCCCAGATCGCGGACTGCAGGTAGTGACCGACGAGGATCGGCTCGCTCGCGACGAACGACGTGTCCGCCTGGATCTTCACCTCGCACATCTGGCCGGGCCCGAGGGCGTTGCAGGTGCCGGCGGCGGGCGCCGGGTTGAACTGGATCGTGGTGTTCGGCTTCTGCGCGACGATGCGGATCAGGTCGGGCTCGTTCGTGCCGCGGCTCTGGCTGCGCGCGATCGCGAACGTCTGGCCCCAGGTCGACGACGGGAACAGCATCTCCTCGATGTGATCGGCGCAGCACGGGCCGCTGGTGTGCTGCTGGTCGGGACCGTCCGCCTCGCCGAACACCGTGGCCTCGTGGCCCCCGAACACGCCGAACGCGTTGGCGGTGTTGACGGCGCGGATACGCGAGCCGGTGAGGTCGCCCGTGCCGGCGGCCTGCAGCGTCAGCACCTCGAACGCGTTGAGCGTGAACGTCGTCGGCGTGTTGGCGGCGATCGCAGGCTGCGTCGCGCTCGCGCGCACGGCGGCCTTGGGCGTGACCTCGATCTGCGTGTTGTCGGTCCACGCCACGATCGAGACGTAGCCGTTGTAGCTGTGCGGGCCCGGGCCGAACAGGAAGTCGCCCGTGCGGCGATCGAGCGTGGGGTAGCTCATCACGTAGTACTCGGTGTCGAACGCGGTGCGCGGGATGAGCAGCGACGCGTCGTTCGAGAACACGTTCACGTTGTCGAGCGGGTTGAACTGGTACGCGACGATCGGCAGCGTCGACTCGACCTTGTACGCCGCGCGCTGCTTGCCGGTGCCGTCGATCGACTGATCCGGCACGGTCGGCTGCGGGGTGATCGCCTGGACCTGCCCGGCCGAGATGGTCTGCATGATCTGCGTGCCGTCGGCGGCGGTCACCGTGACGTCGACGCTGCGCGCCTGCGGGTTCGACACGACGATCGCGAACGGCGCGTGCGCCGCATCGAGCACGCACACGTCGCGCGCGCCGCACGTGTAGCCCGAGGGGCAGCTGTTGTTCGGGGGGTCGCACAGGCCGAGCACGGTGTTACCGCTCGAGCACACGCTGAGGTTCTTCACCACGCTGCCGGTGCCGCAGTCGGGCCCGCCGGCGCGATCGAGCACCTCGACCGCGTTGTCGAGATCGACGGCCCAGTACTCGCAGCCGGTGTAGCTGCGCTTCATCGCGGCGTCGTCGCACGCGTTCACGCACGCGCCGTCCTGGCAGATCGTCGAGCCCGTGCACTCCTCGAGCTGCGGCCCGATCTCGCCGGCCGCGCTGCAGCTGTGCACGTTGCCGTCGGTGCACACGTTGACGTTGGGCACGCAGGCGACGCAGCCGAGCATCTGGTCGCACGCGCCGGTGCAGTCCTGCTGCGTCGTCCACTGGCCGCCGGTGCACACGAGGTACGAGCTGCCGGCGCAGCGGTGGTTGCCGTCCGAGCATGCGGGCTCGGACATGTCGGGCTGCACGCCACCGTCGCCGGTGTTCTGGCGAGAGTCGGGGCCGCAGGCGGACGTGGATACAACGAGAGCGACGACGAGCAAGCGACGCATGAGGGCCGGCACGCTACCTCAGTCGCACACCCCGCCGCCATCAGGATCGCAGTCGCAGGCGACCGGTGTGCTGTCCATCATACAGGTCGGGACGATGCGGTCCTGGAGGAGGAACTGCTCGACCTGGCGCAGCGCGGCGGGGTTGCGATTGACGCCGCCATGGGTGCCGTTGTCCTCGGAGGGCGGCTGGTTGGTCGCCGGCGGCAGCGGCGTCGGGTGCTCGTCGTAGATCGTGACGCCGCTCTGCAGCGGACCATCCTGCGGTGGGAGCTGCCACGGCGACTTCACGGAGGGCGCGAGCACCGGGATGCCCATCTCGCGCGCCACCATCTCCGTCGCGATGTTGGTCACGAGGCAGTCTCCGAGCGCGTACCACATCAGCACCTCCTTCGGCGCCTGGTCGGCGAACAGCGGATCGCGCGTCACGTGCGCGGCGGTCGTGATGGGATCGTACGGCTCCATCGCGAGCCCGAGGAACGCGACCACGAGCTGGTAGACCTCGGGATCCTCGTAGCTGCCTTGCGCGGCGCCGAGCAGCGCGAACCATGCCGCGCTGCGCTCGAACAGCATCGACCACACGCCACCCGGGACCGCGAGCACCGCCTTCGCGAACCCGGGGTCGTACGCCATGATCGTGTTGCCGATCGTGCCGCCGAGGGAGCCACCGACGTAGAACACCTGCGTCGGGTCGATCACGGGTGCGCCGTCGAGCTGGAACTCCGGGGCCGCCGCCAGCTTGCCGCGCGCGAGCGTGCCGAGGGCCATGAAGTCGATCACCGACTGCGCGAGCTTCTCCGCGATCTGCGGACCGCGGTTCATGTCGTTGACCGCGAGCGGTGCGAGCTGGAGCTGGCGCGACGTGAGGCCGATGAAGTCGCCGGCGATCACGACGAGGCAGTAGGTCTCGGCGAGATCGAGGACGAACTCGTCGGTCAGGTACTCCCTCGACGAGCCGAACAGGCCGTGGCCGAACACGATCGCGGGGCGCGGCAGCTGCGCCGTCTGCACGCACGCAGGCACGACGGCGGCGAACCGCGCATCGCGCTGGCCCTGCGCCTCGGGGAGTCCGGTGCCGCCGCGGCGGAGCAACGACGCATCGGTCTCGCCCGCGGTCAGGAAGTCGGGCGACTTGTACGTGCCGAGGTAGAGCTTGTACGACTGCGGCACGTTGGGCTGGGTGCTGGTGATGGTGAAGTCGAGGTTCGCGCCGCCGGGGCCGAACGCGGCGAGCGCGTCGGTGCGCATGGACGTGAGGTCGCCGCGCAGGAACTCGTCCGACGCGGTGACGAAGTCCCACGCGACGACGATGTCGCTCTTGTCGATGCCGATCGCGCCGAGCTTCGTGAAGATCTCGGGCCAGCGCGCGGCGATCGCGGCGAACCGCGGGTGAGCGAACGACGTGCCGTCGCGCAGTGCGATGAAGCCGGGCGGGCTCGGCAGCTCGCCGCCGTCGGCGGCCTTGACGCCCTTGCGCACGACCGCGACGTAGCGCGTGCCCGGGCGCAGCCGTGCGAGCGGGCGGATGATGAGGTCGCGCTTGGTGACCTCGACGATGTTCTGATCGACCTCTGCGAACAGCGGCACGCGCTCGCCGCTCTCGATCGCGACGAGCACGACCGGCGAGCTCGTCGCGAGCGACTCGTCGGGATCGTCGTACGACGGCAGCCCGGTGGGGGACACTCCGGTCGGGAACGCGACGAGCAGCGGCCCGGTCGGCGAGAACCCGTCCCAGCGATCGAACACGGCGGGATCGATCGCCACGTTGTCGACGTTGACCGGCATCGCTTCCGCGGGCAGCGCGACGCGCATGCCGGTGGGCGAGGCGTCGTCGCCCGCGAGGTAGGTCGCCGACGGCCACGGCAACAAGCAGCCCTGGCCGCCAAGCGGATTGCACTCGTCGGGGATGCCGCTCGTGTTGACGAGGCCGTGATCATCGCCGCACGCGGCGCCGACGAGCACGAGGCCGATCAGGACGGAGTACTTCATGGGCCGCCTCACAGTGCGCGAAGCTAGCACCGCGCAGGACCCATAGTTTCGGCCATAGTAGGGCGTGCTTCGAGCCTGGGCGCGGCGGTCCGTGGAGCTCCAGCGGGAGCTGGCCGCGCTCGGCGACGTCCACGCGCGCTGGTGGGCGATCGCGGGCGTCGCGGCGGCGCTCGAACGGCTGCCCGCGCGAAGCGAGCACCTCACGCACGACGCGGAGCCGGTGAGCGATACGTTCATCGGCCATCGCACGACGGTGGCGGACGATCCGATCCGTGATGCGATCGCGCGCGCGCATGCGGCGCGGGCCGCGATCCGCGAGCTCGATGGCGAGCTGCCCGCTCAACCGCTCGCGCGCACCGTGCGCCGCGGGCGCGATGGCGCCACGCTCGCGCCATGCGACCTCGACGTCGCCGCGTTCGCGCTCGGCGATCGCGTCCTGGTCGCGCGGCTCGCCGCGAACGTCGCGGACGAAGCACCGCTCGCGCGAGCCCTGACGTCGCTGGTAGAGCGTCCCGATGCGCCCCGCGATCGAGGTGTGCCCGCGACCTGCGTCTCGATCGGCGATGAGACGCTCGCGACGGCGCAGCACGGGCATCGTCGGGCATGGAGCGCCGCCGGCGGGCCGTGGCTCGGGCTGTCGCGGGCGGGCGAGCTCGCGACGATCTCGACGTGTCATCTCGTGCTCGATGGCTATGGCCATGCGGGGCTCGCCGCCAGGATCGCGGAGCATCAGGCGCGGTTCGCACTGCACGCACCGTCGGCGCTGCCGCGACGTCTTCCGCCGCTGGCACCGGTCGCCGGCGCGATCCCACTCGGCATCGCGTGGCGAGAGCTCCCAGCTCCGGCACCGCGCGCGCTGCCGCTCGCCTACGCGCTCGGCCGCGTGCTGCACCGGCGCGCCGGCGATCCGGCCGCGCGGTTCTCGCCGACGTTCCAGCTTCCGATCGCGCCGGGCGAGCTCGCCGATCCCATGCGCCGCCGGCGGCGCGTCGTGTTCGCCACGCTCTCGGTGCGGTTCGCCGAGGGCGCGCCCGAACCGTACGACGCGTTCGCCGCGCGTGCCCGCGCCACGCTCGCCGCCGAGGCGCTGGGTCGCGGGCCGATCGCACGCCTGCTCGCCGCGACGCGCGCCGTGCCCGCCCCACCGGCGTGGAAGCGCGCGTCGATCACGCCGCAGCGCCCCCGCGTCCTCGACGGCCTCGCCGAGCTGATCGGCGGCCGCGCCTGCCTCTCGCGGATCTCCATCGAAGCGCCGGTGCCCGTGTCGTGCGCCGTCTCGGTGCCGGCGCGCCTCGCCTGCCCTGCCGATCCGCGCGGCAGCTCGGTCGTCACCATCGTCGACGATGGCAGCCGCGCCGCGATCACCGCGAGCGGCGTCGGCGAGACCGGCAGCACTGCCGCCGCCGGCGCGCTCCTCGACGAGCTACTCGCGTCGGTCGAGCCTGCCGTGGTATCGGCGGCGACACCGACCTCGCGAAGCTGACCGCCGGCCTCGATCCCAAGCAGCCGATCGATCTGTTCATCGCCGAGACCGTCGATGCCCAGCGGCTCGTCGACGCCGTGAACTAACTAACCCGTGCGGCCGACCGAGAAGTACTGGCTCTTGGGGTGCGAGAAGTAGAGGCCCGACACCGAGGCGGTCGGGTACATCGCGAAGCTCTCGGTCAGCGTCACCTTGTGATGATCGGCGTTGCCGAGGAGCTCGAACAGCGTGCCCTTGGGTGCGTGGTCCGGGCACGCCGGGTAGCCGAACGCGGGGCGGATGCCGCGATAGGTCTCGGCGATGATGGCCTCGTGCGCGAGGTGCTCGGCGGGCGCGTACCACTCCTTGCGCACGCGCGCGTGAAGGAACTCGGCCGCGGCCTCGGCGAGGCGATCGGCGAGGGCCTTGGCCATGATCGACGAGTAGTCGTCGTTGTCGGCCTCGAACTTCTTGGCGAGCTCGTCGGTGCCGATGCCCGCGGTGACGATGAACGCGCCGAGGTGATCGACAGGCGCGAGCGCGGTGCCTGAGGGGCCACCGGGCGATGCCGCGGGCGGCGCGATGAAGTCCGCGAGCGAGAGGCAGGTCTCCTTGTCCTCGCGCTGGCGCGCCATGGGGAATGCGCCGAGCTCGCGCGTGCCGCCGGCGGCGAACACGTGGATCGTGTCGGCGGTGGAGTACGCCGGGAAGTAGCCGTAGGTCGCGCGCGCGGTCAGCAGCTTGCCGTCGACGATCCTCGCGAGCAGCGCCTGCGCGTCGGCGAACAGCTTGCGCGCCGCGTCGCCCTTCTTCGGGTCGTCGAGGATCGCGGGGTAGCGGCCCGACATCTCCCAGGTGTGGAAGAACGGCGACCAGTCGATCCATGGCACGAGGTCGGTGAGCGCGAGGTCGAGGTTGCGCGCGCCGACGAACGGGGGCGCAGGCAGCTCGGCGGGCGTGAACGGCACCACGAGCTTGCGCGCGCGCGCGTCCTCGATCGAGAGCAGCGGCCGCTTCTGCGATGACACGTGGGCCTCGCGGATCGAGGTCTGCTTGGCGATGACCTCGGCGAGGTACGCGTCCTTGTCCTTGGACAGCAGCTTGTTCATCACGCCGACCGCGAGCGACGCGTCGGGCACGTGGACCGTGGGGCCGGAGTACGCGGGCGCGACCTTGACGGCGGTGTGCTTGCCGCTGGTGGTCGCGCCGCCGATGAGGAGCGGCAGCGAGAGGCCGCGGCGCGTCATCTCGGTCGCGACGTTGATCATCTCGTCGAGCGACGGCGTGATCAGGCCCGAGAGGCCGATCAGGTCCGCGCCGAGCTCCTTCGCGGTGTCGAGGATCTTGTGCTGCGGCACCATCACGCCGAGGTCGGTGACCTCGTAGCCGTTGCAGCGCAGCACGACGGCGACGATGTTCTTGCCGATGTCGTGGACGTCGCCCTTGACGGTGGCGATCACCATCTTGCCCTTCGA
>DATLHR010000583.1:0-7273 GCA_035539815.1 Kofleriaceae bacterium | reverse complement strand
GATCTCGGGCGTGGGGCCCTTGCCCTTGCCCAGTATCGGACCCTTCGGCTTGCCCGGGCCCTTGGCCTTCGCCGGTGCGAAGTCGTCGTCTTCCTCGTCGTCGTCTCCGTCGAAGTCCTCGTCGTCCTCGCCGCGCGCGCGCGTCGGCTTGATCGCCTTGGGGGCGACGACCTTCCCGGCCTTCTTGGGCGCGGTGTCGACCTTCTTGGCGTCGACCTTCTTGGCGTCCGCCTTCTTGGCGTCCTTCGCCGCCGGGGCTGCCGCGACCGCGGGCTTCTTCGCCTTGTCCTTCGCAGCAGCGGGTGCAGCAGCGGGCTTCTTCGCTTGGGGAGTACGCGCCATGTCTAGTCGACCTTCTTTTCTGGAGACATCTCGGCCAACGATGCTTTGAGGCGAGCCACTTGCTCGCGATCGCCCTTCCGCTCCGCCACCGCCAGCTGCGCCGTCACGCGGGCGCGCTGTGGATCATTCGTCCGCTTCGCCTCGTCGAGGCTCTTCTGCAGCTCGATCCTGCCCAGCTCGGCGCGTCGCGCTTCGAGGTTGCCGATCATCTTCAGCAGGTCCGCGCGCGGATCTTTGGCGCCCGTATACTTGCCGGACAGCACATGCTCAGCAGTGGGTTTGGGCAGCTGCACAGGGGCAAGCTCGGGCAGGGATTGGCCTTCCCGAGCCGCGGAATACATGGCGCGAAGGCGAGTGTCCGTCAAGAGCCAAAAAGCCTTGTCTGCGTCGGCGGTTGCGATCAAAGACGGGTGGTCCGCGAGCAGCGCGATCACCTCGGCCTCGTCGATGGAAGGCAACGCAGGTGTGGCGACCCCTTCGTCGGTGCGATCTCGCCTGTCCGCCGCGGGGGCGTTGGGGTGATATGCCCCGCGCGCCGGCTCGCCGCGGCCATGCGCGGACGGAGCTCCGGTCCGAGCGATCGCACCGCGCACCAGCGCCATGTCCACCCCGAGTGCAATCGCCAAGTTGTGCACGAGTAGATCACGTTTGACCGGGTTCGCAACTTTCGCGAGCAGCCGTCCGGCGTCCTCGAGCGCGCGCGTGCGTGCGTCGGCGTTGCCGCGCGCCTTGCCCCAGACCTCGTTGGCGAAGAACTCGATCCCACCCTGTGCTCGATCCACCGCTTCGCGCAGCAGTTCACCCCCGCCGCTCGCGACCAGGCTGTCGGGGTCGACGCCGTCCGCGAGCGGCCCCGCGCCGCCCGACTTGGCGTGGCCCGGCCGGCGCGCGACCAGCACCTCGACGTCGGCCTCGACGCAGACCTGCAGCGCGTGCATGGTCGCCTTGTAGCCCGCGCGATCGCCGTCGTAGAGCAGCACGATGCGCTCGGTCAGGCGCTTGAGCACGCCGATCTGCTCGGGCGTGAGCGCGGTGCCGAGCGGTGCGACGACCTCGCCGAACCCGGCCTGGGAGAGCGTGACGACATCGAAGTTGCCTTCGACGAGCACCGTGCGCTTGTGCGCCTGCATGTGCTCGCGCGCCTGGGCCAGCCCGAACAGCAGCTTGCTCTTCTTGTAGACCGAGCTCTCGGGGCTGTTGATGTACTTCGGCGGCTCGCTGCCGTCGGGCGCCGGCTGCGGCGTGCCGACGAGTCGCGACGAGAACCCGACGACGTCGCCGCCCGGCACGATCACCGGGCACACCAGCCGATCGCGGTTGCGGTCATAGAAGCCGCCGCCGCGCGGCCGATGCGCGATCAAGCCGAGCCGCACCGCGAGCTCGAGATCGACGCGCTTCGCTTTCAGGTGATCTGCGAGCGCCGACCACTCGGCCGGCGCATAGCCGAGCTGGAACCGCTCCGCCGTCTCGTCCGAGACGCCGCGCTTGGCGAGGTACGCACGACCCGGCTCGCCGCGCGGGTCGGTGAGCATCTCGCGATAGAACTGAGCGGCGAGCTTGTTGATGTCGAGCATCGCGACGCGCTCGCCCCGCGCGCGCCGCACCTCCGGCGGCTCGTCGACCTTGGGCACCGCGATGCCGAACCGATTCGCGAGCTGCTCGACCGCCTCGACGAAGCTCTTGCCCTCGAGCTCCTGGATGAACGAGAACGCGTCGCCCTTCTTCTGGCAGCCGAAGCAATAGAACGTGCCGCGATCGGGGTGGACGTTGAACGACGGCGTCTTCTCGCCGTGGAACGGGCACAGCCCTTTCCAGTTGCGACCCGCTTTCTTGAGCTGCACGTACTGGCCGATGACGGCGACGATGTCGGCCGCCTCGCGGATCTGTGTGATCACCTCGTCCGGAATCATCAGCTATCCGTCGTCAGCGACGGTTCCCCCCGAGCATCGAGTGACCATGACCGATCCGGGGCGCAAACGCGAGCCATGCGGCCGCGATCACAGAGACGAGGTCGGCGACGTCGCGGCGGGCTTGGCCGCCGGCAGAGACAGGTTGCGCGGGCGAGAGCCATCGATCAGCGCGTACACCACCAGCACCAGCGTCAGCGCGATCCACAGCCCGAGCAGCGTCTGGATGGCGCGGGTCGTACCCTCGGCGAGCTTGGACCCGTGGTCCTCTTGGCCGAGGTCGTGCCTGTGCTTCTTCCGTTGGCCCTCGTCGCTCATGCGCGGACAATTGCCCGAGCGAGCGCCGCGCGTCAACTGGCGCCGGGCCGCCGAGCGACCACCGCCCGGCCCACGTCGCTCCACCCGGTGATCGATGCGGGAAACTCGGGGGCGTTCGTCGACGGCCGCCAGGCGTGCGGGGGCGTTCGCGACGTTCGCCGGAGATTGCCAGCGGGGGCCCGCGCGGCGCGCCGCTGCCGACGCCGGCCTGCTCGCTGTGACCGGCTCGTCGCCGCTCAGTCGCTCTCGGGCTGCTGCTCGTCATCGCGACGCACCGGACGCTCGATCGGGCGCTCGTCGGGCATCTCCTTGTCGTCGCGCTTCATCGGGCGGCCCACCCCGGGACGCTCCGGCTGCGGGCGCTGCTTCTCGGGCTGGTTGGGATTCTCGGGATTCAAGTTCTCGGGCTTGTTGGGCATGATCCTCTCCTCGACACGGGCGTTCACAGGCCCGTGGGAAACGTCTCGGCCAGCTCCCCTCGCTCCCACTCGGCGCTCCGCTCGAGCGGCTCCAGCGCGCGCGTCTCGTCGCAGTGGATCACCACGTCGAGCTGCGCGGGCATGTGCACGTGGAAGTAGTGGCTCGCGCGCTCCGTGTCGGGCCGGTACACGACGCCGATCGCGCGATGGAGCCGCGGTTCGTGCAGCGCACCCGCCGCCTCGCCGAGCGCGTCGAGCATCAGCATGAAGTTGGGGCCGATGAGCCCTCGCGCGCGGTGGAAGAGATGCTCGTAGCTACCGTCGAGCGCCGGCCGCACGCGCTTGCGCTCCGCGGGTGCGCCCCACTCGGACGCCGCGGTGACCGTGCCGCCATGGGTCGTGAACCCGACGAGGACGGTGTCGCGCGGATGACGGCGGCGCACGAGGTGGCCGATCGTGATCTCGTCGCGCAGGGCGCGGTGCGCCATGGCGCTCGAATCGCCGACGTGCGAGTTGTGCGCCCACACGACGACCTTGCCGGGCCCGCGCCGCGCGAGGTGATGCGCGAGCGCTTCGAGCGTCTCGCTCATGTGCACGTCGCGCAGGTTCCACGTCGAGCCCGTGCCGAGATACATCGTGCGGTAGTACTCCTCGGCGCTGGTCACGACGCGCGCGTTCTGCTCTGCCTCGAACAGCTCGTCCTCGGCGAACACGCCGTCGTGCCGCAAGAGCTCGTTGCGATGGCGCAGCAGATCGACGAGCTGCCCGATGACCTCGTCCTCGCAGGTCCCGGCCACACCGAGCGCGAGCGCGCGGCCGTACCCCGCCGGGTCAGGTCCGAACACGTCGAAGCACGCGTAGCGCTCGCGCGCGCGGTGGGCGGCCTGCGGATCGCGCACGTCGAGGTAGCGCAGCACCGCGTCCATCGACGAGTGCAGCGAGTACAGATCGAGCCCGTAGAACCCGACGCGCACAGTGGGATCCCGGACCTGGTCGTTATGACTGCGCAGCCAGCCGACCAGATCCAGGATGTCAGCGTTGCGCCACATCCAGTGCGGAAACCGACGGAAATCGCCGAGTGCGTCGACGGCATCGGCGTCATTGTCCGCGCCGCGGATGTAACGGTTGATGCGGTACGCATCCGGCCAGTCGGCCTCGGCGGCGACCGCCTGAAACCCCTTCTCGCGCACCAGCCGCTTCGTCAGCTCGGCGCGGATCCGATAGAAGTCATGCGTCCCGTGCGTGGCCTCGCCCAGCAGCACGAAGCGCGCGTCCCCGATCCGATCGAGCAGGAGATCGAAGTCGCGTGGCGTGCCCGCCAGCGGCGTAGCGATCTCGGCGATCGCC
Organism: Kofleriaceae bacterium; assembly: GCA_035539815.1. Lineage (GTDB taxonomy): Bacteria > Myxococcota_A > Polyangia > Haliangiales > Haliangiaceae > JABFXX01. Next base: position 2,940 of record DATLHR010000583.1, on the reverse strand, counting down.
TGAACGAGGAACGACTCCTGGGGCACGATGCCCACAACACGCAAGCCACGTGCCCTCGCAGCTGGCGATCCAGCTTAGCGCGCCGCGTCTTGGGTCAGAACATCGTGTAGATGAACGGGATCGAGACCTGCGTGAACACCACCACCACGCCGAAGATCAAGAACGCGAGCACGAGCAGGGCCGGCGCGAGCGTGCGCGTGGTCCACGAGAAGTAGACGAGCTCCACGAGCAGTCGGCCGAGGTAGGTGATTCGTGTAAGCATGGGGCTAGTCGAGGGGGAGCTTGTCGAAGTCGAGCTTCTCGGTCTCGGGAAGCGCGGCCTGCTCGGACTTCAGCACCACGCAGTCCTCGACGAGCAGCACGTCGATCTCGGTGCTCATGAAGCAACGGTACGCATCGGCGGGCGTGCACACGATCGGTTCGCTGCGCACGTTGAACGAGGTGTTGATCACGACGGGACACCCCGTCTTGGCCTCGAACGCCTTCACGAGATCGTAGAAGAACTCGTTGCGCTCCGGGGTCAACGTCTGCACGCGCGCCGAGTAGTCGACGTGCGTGACGGCGGGGATCGTCGAGCGCTCCTGGTTGACCCACGCGCGGACGTCGTCGCGGATCGGCTCGCACTCCTTGCGCACGCCTGGCATCACCGGCGTCGTGAGCAGCATGTACGGGGATTCGCCCTGGAGATCGAAGTACTCGCGGACGCGCTCGCCGAGCACGGCGGGGGCAAACGGGCGGAACGACTCGCGCTTCTTGACCGCGAGGTTCATCACGCGCTGCATGCGAGGAGAGCGCGGGTCGCCGAGGATCGAGCGATGGCCGAGGGCGCGCGGGCCGAACTCCATGCGCCCGCGCGCGACGGCGACGATCTTCTCGCTCGCGAGGTGGCCGGCCATCACCTCGGCGAGCTGCGCGCGGTCGGAATAGCGGGTGTACTTCACGTTCTTGCCGTCGAAGAACGCCTGGACCTCGTCGCTCGAGAACGTGGGGCCGAGGTACGCGCCGCGCATCGAGTCCGAGGGCGATGCGACCCGCTTGGTGCCCTTCTGCGCATAGTACGCGCCGAGCGCGACGCCCAGCGCACCGCCGGCATCACCACTCGCCGGCTGGATCCAGATCGTCTCGAACGGCGTGTTCGCGAGGATCTTGCCGTTCGCCACGCAGTTGAGCGCGACGCCGCCGGCGAGGCACAGGTTGGTCTCGCCCGTCTGCATGTGGAGGAAGCGCGCCGACTTGAGCACGATGTCCTCGAGCACGACCTGCACGGAGCGAGCGAGATCCATCTCGCGCTTGGTCAGCTCGGACTCCGGCTTGCGCGCCGGTCCGCCGAACAGCTCGGCGAACCGATGGTTCGTCATCTTCAGGCCGGTCATGAAGTCGAAGTACTTCATGTTCAGCCGGAACGAGCCGTCGGGACGGAGGTCGATGAGCTCGTCCCGGATCTTGTCGACGTAGGTCGGCTCGCCGTACGGCGCGAGCCCCATGAGCTTGTACTCGCCCGAGTTGACGCGGAACCCGGTGAAGTACGTGAACGCCGAGTAGAACAAGCCGGCCGAGTGCGGGAAGTCCTGCTGCACGATCGGTGTGATCGTGGAGTCGATGCCGTGCGCCAGCGTCGTGCACGCCCACTCGCCGACACCGTCCATCGTCATCACGGCGGCGCGCTGGAACGGCGACGGGAAGAACGCGCTCGCTGCGTGGCTCTCGTGGTGCTCGAGGAACTTCACGCGCGGGCACCGGTAGCCGATCCGCTTCAGCTCCTTCGCGATGATCGCCGGGATCCACAGCTTCTGGCGCGCCCACGCGGGCATCGCGTGGCGGAACGAGTTGTAGGCACGCGGATCGCTGGAGTCCAGGTAGGTCTCCATCAAGCGCGCGAAGCTCGTGAGCGGCTTCTCGTAATACGCGACGACGTCGAGCTCCTTCGGCCCGACCCCGCCCGCCTGCAAGCAGTACGCGGCGGCGTGGAGCGGGAAGTCCGCGTCGTGCTTCTTGCGCGTGAACCGCTCCTCTTGCGCGGCCGCGACCACCTCACCGTCGACGACGAGGCAGGCCGCCGAGTCGTGATAGAAGGCGCTGATCCCGAGGACCTTCACGGCGTCGGCGCTCCGGTGCGCTGCGCGGCCGCCACCTCGCGCAGCGTGGCCTCGGTGTTGGCGAACACGAACTGCGCGAGGGCGCGCGCGCCGGCCTCGTTGAGGTGCACCCAGTCGAGGCCGCCCGGTACGTCGAGCTTGTCGAGCGCCTTGCTCGCGGACACGATCAGCGACGGATCGAGCAGCGTGTCCAGCCGGCGCTGGACGCGGATGCGATACTGGAACCTCACCGGCTGCTCGTAGTGCTCGTAGCGACCGAGCACCTCGTCGGGGTGGATCCGGCGCGAGAACATCGTCGGCTGGAAGAACGCGTGAATGCGGACCTTGTAGAGGTCGCCGAGCTGGTGCGCGAGGCGCAGGTTGTTGTGCAGGATCGCGCTGATGTCGTCGGCCGCGGTGTCCGCGATCTTCTCGAACTTCTTCGGCACCGGCGGCAGGCTCGCCGTGCTCCAGCGGCCGTCGGCGTCGAGGACCGGCTTCTTGGCGGGCTCTCGCAACCGGCTCCAGTTGGCCCAGTGCTTCTGCAGGATGTGGAACGCGCTCACGGGATGCCAGTCCGCCGTCGACGGCTCGATGCCACCGAGTGCGAACGGGATCTGCAGCTCGCGCTTGAACAGCGGGTTCGTCTTGGCCACGGCGTATGCCGCACTGTCGTTGGCGCCGGTCAGGAAGATCGCGACCTGCGGACGCCTCCCGGACGAGAGCAGCTGCGCGAACTGCGCGACCTCTTGCCAGTTCACCCACGCCGAGCGTCCGTAGTTGTGCGCGCGCACGCGATATCCGGCTTGCTCCGCGAACCGCGTGTACTCCGAGGCCAGCGTGTGCAGGTCGCGCTGGCCGTATC
>DATLHR010000582.1:0-17911 GCA_035539815.1 Kofleriaceae bacterium | reverse complement strand
ACTGGAAGCTGTTCACGCCGATGGTGCTGCCCACCGTCCCCGTGCCGTTCGGCACTGGTGGGCGATGGCTCGCGATCAAGACACGCCCGATGCCGGGCGGCACCCTACCCGCAGGGGATCGCGTTCAGCTCTCGGTGCTCGTCGAGAACGACCGGACCTGGATCGGCATCTCGCGCGTCAACCAGTTCATGGAGATCCCGGCCGCGGAGGTCGCGGCCAAGCTCGTCGACGAGCTCAAGGTCCACAAGGCCAGCGCGTTCTTCGCCGACCGCGTCGAGCTCGAGATCGCCGGCAGTGACGGTGCCACATACGGACAGCTCGTGCAGGCGATCGACGCTGCCGTGCAGGCCGGGTTCACGGGCTGGCAGTTCGCCATGCCCGAGGACCTCTCGGCCCGACCGCAGCGTTAGACGCGCTCGATGATGGTGGCGATGCCCATGCCGCCGCCGATGCACAGCGTGATCAGCGCGGTGGACTTGTTCGCGCGCTCGAGCTCGTCGAGCGCCGTGCCGAGGAGGATCGCGCCGGTCGCGCCGAGCGGGTGACCGAGGGCGATCGCGCCGCCGTTGACGTTGATGCGGTCGTGGTCGATGCCGAGCGCGCGCGCCGTCTGCAGCGGCACCGTTGCGAACGCCTCGTTGATCTCCCACAGATCGATGTCCTTGACCGTCATGCCGGCGCGGTCGAGCGCCTTCTTCGACGCGGGCGCTGGCGCCGTCAACATGATCACCGGCTCCGCGCCGATGGTCGCCATCGAGCGGATGCGCGCGCGCGGCTTGAGGCCCGCCTTCTTGCCCCACTCGGCCGAGCCCATGAGCACGACCGCGGCCCCGTCGACGATGCCCGACGAGTTGCCGCCGGTGTGCACGTGATCGATCGCCTTGGTGTCGGCGTAGCGCTTGAGCGCCAGCTGGTCGAGCGTCTCGCCGTTCGGGCCCATCGGGGTCGCGCCCATCTGCGCGAACGCCGGCTGCAGGCCGGCGAGTCCCTCGACGGTCGTGTCGGCGCGCGGGTGCTCGTCGCGGTCGAGCGCGACCGAGCCGTCGTCGTTCTTCACGGCGAACAGCGAATTGGCGAACCGCTTCTCCTCGATCGCGCGCGCCGCCTTCTGCTGGCTGGTGACGGCGAACTTGTCGACGTCGGTGCGCGAGAAGCCCTCGCGCGTCGCGATCAGGTCGGCCGAGATGCCCTGCGGCACGAGGTACATGATCTTGCGCAGCTTCTCGTTGAGGCCGTCGAGCATCGAGCCGTCGCTGCCCATCGCCACGCGCGACATCGACTCGACACCGCCGCCGATGCCGCCGTCGATGAAGCCGGCGCCGATCTTCGCCGCGATGCTGTTGACCGCCTCGAGGCCCGAGCCGCAGAAGCGGTTGATCGTGTAGCCGGTGACCTCCTCGGGCCACTGCGCGGCGATCAGGGCGAGGCGCGCGATGCACGCGCCTTGCTCCTTGACCTGCGTGACGCAGCCGACGGCGAGGTCATCGACGAGCTTCCGGTCGAGCTTGCGGCGCTCGGCCATGTGATTCAGGGTCTGCGCGAGCAGCTCCTGCGGGTGGTGGTTCGCGAGCCCGCCCTTGCCGGCCTTGCCGCGGCCGCGCGGCGTACGAAGTGCGTCGAAAACGAAGACGTCAGCCATTGGGAACTCCCTGAGGTGTCAGCGCGTTAGATCGGTAGATGCCGAGGAGGTTGGACCAAACGGCTAGGGCATGCAACCGGTCATCATAAGACGCGCATGGGCCGGTCGCAGTCCAGCGTGACCGCCTGTACCAGCTCGCTCTGCGCGAGGCGCGCGTAGAAGGAGAACGGGAGACTCGAGTTGATCCCCCACGCGCCGGGGGCGCCGCCTTGAAAGCCCAGGTCGACCGTCCCCGGGCACGTGGCCACGAACCTCTCGAGGGCGCTGAACGGGACGTCGCGGCCGTCGGTGTACACCTTGGCGATCGGCGTGCAATGCGGGCCCATCGAGGCTCGGACCACCACCTTGCCTCGCAGCTCGGCCGGAAGCGCGTGGACATCGTTGTAGGCGGGGAGCGCATCGCAGCGCGTGAAGCCGCCGCGGAGCCGCGCACGCGCCTCGCGCAGCGCGAAGGGCACGTAATCGAAGACACCATCGGCCAGACGCCATTCCGCCGTGGGCCCCGTGGAACACCGCCGCGTCCTCGACGATGCCGTCCTCGCCGACGTAGTGCTCGTCGCGGATGAGGCGCCAGCGCTGCTGCTCGGGCCACGGCAGGTCCGGCATCTTCGAGATCAATGACAGCGGGCCCTGCGCGCGACGCCGGCGGCGCCCAGTCCGGCAGGTCCGGATCCGCGACTGGCTTCACGAACGATGTGCCGCCACATGCGACCAGCGCAGCGACGAACGAGACCGCGACTCGCCCCATGGACCTCAGACGTGCGGCGGCGGCGAGGTGCGCAGGATTTCTCGCTACGGCATGCAACCGACGTCCGCGGCCTGCTGCTGAAGTGCGTGCAACGACTCGCCGCACGCCTGGGAGATCCTCGCCCGGGCGTCGATGGTCAGCCGCGCCGTCGGTAACGACCAGAAGTCGGCGGTCTCGGCGCCGAGCGACACGCGCTGCGCGATCGGCATCGCGGGGCACCCCATGAGGTTGGTGACCGCCTGCACGAACTGGTCGCAGCTGCCGATCCCGACCTGCAGCGCGGACAGCTTCGCGACCAGATCCGCGACGTCACCATCGCCGCTCGGGCGCCCGATGACGTCGGCGACGAGCGGCGATCGCTGCGGCTCGGGCAGGTGGCGAGCACACGCCGCGAGCTCGTCGCCGCGCATGGTCGCGAAGCACTCGATCGCCGCCGGCGTCCACGCGTCGTCGATGCAGCGGCGGCGCATCGGGCCGAGCACGTCGTGCTCGGGCGCGCGCAGATCCTTGGTCACGCGCTCGATGCCGATCGCCGCGTCGGCGCAGGTCTTCGCGAGCACGGGAGCGACCGGGACCGGAGGCGCGGGGGCCGGCGTGGAGCGCGCCGCCGATCCGCACCCGGCGATGGCGATGATGACGAGCGCTCTCATGGGTTCACTGTATCAGGGCGACACTCGCAGGCGACGTGCGTTGCAGCGCGCGCCGATGTCACAGCTGGCGCGTCGGGCCGCTCGTGTCGACGTTCGCGGGATCGACGTGCTCGCGGGGCACGATCAGCTTGAGCGCGCGCGGTACGACGTCGATGCGGTAGCGATCGCCGGCCGGGAGCTCCTCGCCGTCACACTGTGCCGACGGCAGCGGGTTCGCGCGCACGTCGAGGTCGAAGCGCGCACCGGTCACGGGCGGCGCGTGCGAGAAGCCGAGCATCGACAGATCCTCGCTGCCCACGGGGCTGCGGCGCAGGCTGCCGAGCAGCTTGCTGCCGAAGTCGCGGCGCCCCGTGATCGGGACCAGCTCGAACAGACCGTCATCGGACTCGATCGCCTGGTCGAACACCCACTCACCGCCGAAGATCTTCGTGTTCTTGACGATCACGTCGAGCAAGTGATCGAACGAGTGCACCTTGCCGTCGATCACGGCCTCGAGATCGAACTTGATATCGACGACGTAGCTCTCGGCGAGCCGCTGCAGCAGCGCGCCCGCGTAGACGAGCTGGTCGCGATAGATCATGCCGAGGCCGGGGATCAGACCGACGCGCTCGCGATCGCGGTTGCGGGTCTCGAGGCTCGCGGCGCCGAGCCCGATGCTGAACGAGTCGAAGAAGAGATCGCGATGGATCTCCTTGAGGTCGCGCTCGATCACGAGGCGCCCGACATCGCAGCCGACGACCTCCCCCGCGGCGATCACGCGGACGTTCCGGTCGAGCGAGCCAGGGCCGGCGTCGAGCCCGAACGACTTTCCCTGATCGTTCGCGGTGCCGGTCGGCAGCATGCCCATCACGACCTCGCCGGCGTGGTGCGATGCGAACAATCCCTTCGCGACCTCGGCGAACGTGCCGTCGCCGCCCATGTAGATGACGACGCGGACGCCGTCGTTGTCGATCGCCTCGCGGACGCGGTCGATGGTGCGGCCGGCGGGCTCGGTGGGTACGAAGCGGTGCGGGACGTCGACCTCGTCGAGTAGCGCGCGCGCATGGCGGATCCAGTCTGCGGCCTTACCGCTTGCGGCGGTCGGATTCGCGAACAGCACGGCCGGCTGCCCGCGCAGCCAACGATCGATTCCGGGCACGTCGCCGAATGTATCGCACGCGATCCCCGGGAGCGCCTGCGGCGCGAGGCGACATCGAATAAGGTACGGGCGACATGACCGAAGAGCACGAGCTCCTGCGCCAGACCGTGCGTCAGTTCGTCCAGTCGCGGGTCGAGCCGCAGGCGGCCGAGCACGACGAGGCGCAGACGTTCAACACCAAGCTGCTGCGCGAGCTCGGCGAGCTCGGCCTCATCGGGGCGACCATCCCCGAGGCCGACGGCGGCGCCGGCCTCGACGCGACCGCCTCGTGCATCATCCACGACGAGCTCTCCTACTCGGATCCCGGGTTCGCGCTCGGCTACCTCGCGCACGCCCTGCTCTTCGTCAACAACTTCTACTGGGCCGGCAACGCCGAGCAGCGCGCCCGCTTCCTGCCGAAAACCCTGACCGGCGAGCTCGTCGGTGCGATGGGCATGACCGAGCCCGCCGTCGGCACCGACGTGCTCGGCATGCAGACCGTCGCGCGCAAGGACGGCGACCACTACGTCCTCAACGGCCGCAAGACGTTCATCACCAACGGCCCGGAGGCCGGCGTGTTCCTCGTCTACGCCAAGCTCGAGGACCGCATCACCACGTTCATCGTCGAGCGCGGCTTCGCCGGGTTCTCGACGAGTCCCAAGATCCCCAAGCTCGGCATGCGCGCCTCGACGATGTGCGAGCTGATCTTCGAGGACGTGCGCGTGCCCGCCGCGAACCTCCTCGGCAAGGAGGGCGGCGGCATCACCAACATGATGCGCAACCTCGAGATCGAGCGGCTCGGCCTCTCGGCGATGAGCCTCGGCATGGGGCGCCGCTGCCTCGACGTCATGGTGCGCTACGCGGGCGAGCGCCGCAGCTTCGGCAAGCCGCTCGCCGACCACGGCCAGATCCAGCGCTACATCGGCGAGAGCTTCGCCAAGGTCGAGGCGATGCGCGCTCTCATCTACAACGTCGCCGCGGACACCGGCCCGAGCTCGCGCAACCGCCTCGGCACCGACGCGGCGAAGCTGTTCTCGGCGACGGCCGCGAAGGAGGTCGCCGACGCGGCGGTCCAGGTCCTCGGCGGCTACGGCTACTGCACCGAGTACCGCGTCGAGCAGTTCCTGCGCGACACGAAGCTGATCGAGATCGGCGGCGGCACGCTCGAGGCGCACCAGAAGAACATCACGCGCGACCTCACCCGCCGCTGACCTCGCAGCGTCAGTTCGCCGCCGAACCCGAGCCTGCCGGCGCCGCCGAGCCTGCCGGCGCCGCCGATCCCGAGGGCTGCAGCGTCGTCGGGTGGCCGGGCATGCCCATGCCGCCGTGACCGCCACCCATGCCGCCGCTCATCACCTTGATGATCTCGGCCTGCAGGTGCTGCGCTTGCTCGGGGGGCAGACCCTCGCGGCACTTCTTGATACTCGGTTGATCCGACGCATTCGCGAAGCAGGCGATGACCGCGTCGGACCACTTGTCCGCCTCGCAGGACTTGGTGAGCGCACCACGCAGCCCCTCGGCGACCGTCTGCATGCGCGCGAGCATCTCCGGCGGTGCGTCCTTGCGCGAGGCCATCATGCCGTCGACGGCCTTGTTGATCGCGGTGGCGCAGGTCATGCCGCCCGCAGCCTTGCTGTCGGTCTTCTTGCTGCAACCGCTCGCGGCGAGGGTGCAGGCGAGCGCGAACAGGATCGTCTTCATCCGCGCACGATAGCGCTACTTGCAGCTCGTCAGCGTCTTCGCGAGCGCGTCTGCGCCGGCCTTGCACGTGTTCGCCAGCGCGTTCCTGCCCGTGGCGGGCACCGTGGCCCACTTCACCGCGGCGGCGTCGTACGCCTGCTTGAGGGCGTCGCGCGTCTGCACGGGCAGCGCGTCGCAGGAGGCGAGCTTCTCGATCGCCGCCTTGTACGCGAGGCACTCCGCGGGCAGCGGCTCGGCCGCGGCATCGGGCGGCGCCTTCGGGGCAGCGGCGCTGCCGGACTCGGTCGTCGTCGCGGCAGGTGCGGACTTCTTGTCCTTGCAGCTCGCGCACGCGAGCACGGCGACGACGAGGATCGGCCACGGCTTCATCGGCCCATGATCTACCGGACGCGCGCCGATCGGCATAGGGACCTGGCGTCGGAAACGCCTGCCCGAAAATGCGAATGGCCCGCCGTGAGGCGAGCCGTTCAATTCAAGCTAGGTGAAAGCTCGAAACTAGATGCTAGTTGCAGGCAGCCGCGGACTGCTTGACCGCGTCGGTCGCCGCCTTGCACGACGTCGCGAGAGCAGCCTTGCCCTCGGCCGGGACGCTCGCCCACGCGGCCGACGTCTGCTCGTACGACTGCTTCAGCGCGTCCTTGGTCGGCTGCGGGAGCTTGTCGCACTTCGCGAGCGCCTCGATCGCCGCCTTGTAGTCGTTGCACTCGGCCGGGAGGTCACCCGCGGCCGCCGCCGGGGCCGCCGAACCGTCCGCCGAGCCAGCCGCCGGAGCCGCCGCCGAGCCCTCGGTCGGAGCCGCCGCCGAGCCGGCCGCCGGGGTCACGGCCTTCTCCGCGCACGTCATCATCTCCATGACGAGCGGGCCGAGCTTCTCCTGCGTCGCCTTGTCGGGCTCGCCGGCCGTCTTGCCGAAGGCCTCCATGTCCGCCTGGACCTTCTTCACGCACGCCTCGTCCTTGCACGCGCACATGGCGTTCTTGAACTCGGTCATCTTCGCGACAACGTCGCCCTTCTTCTTGCAGGCGCCAACGGTGAACAGCGAAGCAGCGGCCAGGAACGCGATCGTCAGGTTCTTCATCTTGGGTGAATCCTCTCTGTGAGTGACTCTGTTGTAGAGCATCCACCTCGCACTCGAAACAAAAGCACTGCGCTTCATCGTCGTCGATTGCAGCGTTCGAGATCGCGGCTCGTGACAATCCGCGACAATTACTTTCGGCTCGCGACAATCATTCGCTAGTGCGGATGCGCCTCCGCGATAGCGGCGAATCGCAGCTCGCTACGGTTCGACCAGGTAGCGCTCGTAGGCGGTGAAGTCGTACTCGCGGCCGAGGAAGTCGCGCACGAGATCGGCGGCATCGCGGCTGCCGCCGGGCGCGAGCACCTTGTCGCGATACGCGAACGTCACGTCACGCGCCATCAGGCCGGCTGCGGTGAACGGCGTGAGGAGGTCTTTCGCGATCACGAGCGACCATTGGTACGTGTAGTACATCGCCGAGTAGCCGACGAGGTGCCCGAACGAGGCGTGGAACCGCGTGCCCGGGACGTACGCGAACGGCGTGTAGCGCTTCTGGAGGCGCTGCACCTCGGCGAGCTGATCGAGGCTCGCGGGATCCGTGCGGTGGAAGCCGAGCGAGATCGCGGCGTAGAAGATCTGCTGCACCGTCTGCGTACCGAGCCCGAACTTGTCGGCGCGCCGCATCTTGTCGACGAGATCGCGCGGGATGACCTCACCGGTCTCGTGATGGCGCGCGAACCGCGCGAGCGTGTCGTAGCTCCACGCCCACTCCTCGAACATCTGCGACGGCGCCTCGACGAAGTCCCACTCCGTCGCGACACCGCTCTGCGTGATCCAGCGCTGATGGCCGCCGAGCACGTGGTGCATGAGGTGGCCGAACTCGTGGAACATCGTCACGACGTCGTCGTGCTCGAGCAGCCCCGGATCATCGGCCGACGGCTGGGGGAAGTTGCACACGAGCACGCCCTCGGGCAGCTGCACGCCGCGCACGCCGTCCTTCAGCGGGAACTGCGCCGCGTGCTTGTACTTGCCCTCGCGCGGATGCATGTCGAGGTAGATGCGGCCGAGCTTGGTCTCGCCGCGCATCACGTCGTAGACGACCACCGTCGGGTGCCACGCGAGAGGTGAGTCGGAGACGCGCGCGTAGGTGAGGTCGAAGATCTCCGACGTGATCGCGAGCAGTCCGCCGAGCACGCGCTCGTACGGGAAGTACCGGCGCACGATGCTCCCGTCGACCTCGTAGCGCTGCTTCTTCACCAGGTGCTCGAGCCACACCTTCTGCCAGTCCGCGACCGCCGTGGCCTTCGGCTGGATCGTCTGCAGCTGGCGCAGCAGCTCCGCGTAGTCTTGCTCGGCCCGGGGGGCGGCGAGCTTCCACACCTTCTCGATGAAGTCGGCCGCGCGCTCGCCGCTCTTGATCATCTTGTCGGCGGTGACGTAGTCGGCCCAGTCGGCGAACCCGAGCAACGAGGCCTTCTCGGCGCGCAGCGCGAGGATCTTCTCGAGCACCGCTTCGTTGCCGCGATCGCCGCGGCTGCGGAACGCGACGTACAGCTTCTTGCGGAGCTCGTCATCCTCCGCGTACGTCATGAACGGGTTGTAGTCGGGATAGTCGGTGGTGATGCGGATCGTGCCCTTGGCGTCGGGCGGGTGCGCCGCGATGAAGTCCGCCGGCAGCCCCGCGAGGCGCGCGGCGTCGTTGATCTCGAGCGTGCGCACGTCCTCGGCGATCGTCTTGCTGAACTGCTGACCGAGCTTGGTCAGCTCCTCGTCGATCTGCTTGAGGCGCGCGCGCACCTCCTCGGACTTGTCGACGCCGGCGCGCCGGTAATCGCGCAGTGTGTGCGCGAGGAACCGCTGCGTGTCGACGTCCGCAGCGGTGACGTCGATGGCGGCGAGCGCGTCGTACATCTCGCGATCGAGCGCGAGGTTCGAGTAGAAGCGCGAGACCTCTTGCTCGCACTCGCGCGCGACGTCGCGGATCGCCTCCTCGGGGTGGACCTCGGACATCAGGCCCGCCAGCGCGTTCGAGGCGCTCGCCGCGGTCAGCAGCTGGTTGTAGCGGTCGAGTGCCTCGTCGATCGTGCGCGCGCTCGACGCGACGATCTCCGCGCGGAGCGCCTCCGCGCGATGCAAGCCCTCGAGGCACTCGGTGCGAAACTGCTCCGTAGAGCGATCGGCCTTGGTCACGGCCAAGAAAAGGTAACATCGTTCCGCGATGGACGACGTTGTTCCCGCGCTCGGCGAAGCGCTTCCGCTGGTCGCGACCGACCCGCGCTGGCTCCCGATCGCGCTCGACGATCTCGATGCGGTGCACGCCGATCACCTCCACTGCGAGCGCAAGGCGGCGCAGTCGGCGCTGTCGCTGATCCGCAGCTATCCCGAGCGCGCGGACCTCGTGCGCGAGATGGCGCGGCTCGCGCACGACGAGACACGACACGTCGTGCAGGTCTCGCAGCTGATGGCGCGGCGGGGCCAGCCGGCCGCCTACGACTTCGGTGACGACTACGCGGCGGCGCTGCGCGAGCACATCCGCAAGCGCGAGCCCGAGCGCCTGCTCGATCGGCTGCTCGTGTTCGCGATCATCGAGGGGCGATCTGCCGAGCGGCTGCGCCTGCTCGCCGAGTCCCTCGAGGATCCGAAATCGCGCGACCTGTACGCGAGCCTCGCCACCGCCGAGGTCCGCCACCGCGACATCTTCCTCGCGCTCGCCCGCGACACCGCGCCCGACGCGTGGCGTGCGCGGGCGACCGAGCTCGCGGCGGCCGAGGCGGCGATCCTCGCGAACCGCGCCATCTCGGCGCGCATTCACTGACCGCGGGCTCAGGCGGCTCGCGGCTGCGGCTGCGGCTGCGCCGCCGGCTGACCGTGCTCGGGTGTGAGATGCGCGAGCGGAGGCATCGCGGCGAGCGCGCGCCACTTGAGCGCGACGACGGCGACGACGAGGATCGACAGCACGCCGCCGCCGACGATCGCCGCGACCGGGCCGACGAGCCACGCCGCCGCGCCCGACTCGGCCTGCCCGAGCTGGTTCGACATGCCGATGAACACGTAGTGCACGCTGCTCACGCGGCCGCGGATCTCGTCGGGGACGACGAGCTGCTCGAGCGTGAGGCGGATGACGACGCTGATGTTGTCGAGCGCGCCACACGCGACCAGCAACCCCACCGTGAGCGGCAGCGAGCGCGAGAGCCCGACGCCGATCGTCGCCAGGCCGAACAGCGCGACGACGATCAACAGCAGCCGGCCGGGACGCTTCCACGCCGGCAGGCGCCCCGCGATGATCGCCATCATCACCGCCCCGACCGACTGCGACGCGGCGAGGACGCCGTAGCCGAGCGCGTCGGCGTGCAGGATGTCGGTCGCGATCACCGGCAACAGCGCGGTCACGCCGGCGAACAGCACCGCGAACATGTCGAGCGTGAGGGCCGGCAACAGCAGCGGCGAGCGGAAGATGTAGCGGAGGCCGACGCGCCAGTCCTTGCGCGCCTGCGCCGACGGCGCTTCGACGAAGCGCGGCTTCGGCAGCGACCGGAACAGGATGCCCGCCGCGGCGCCGCTGACCGCGACGAACGCGTAGTTCCAGGCGTAGTCCACGACGCTGATCGCGACGCCCGCGAGAAACGGCCCGAGGATCGCCGCGAGCTCCTGCAACGACGAGCCGATGCGGTTCGCGCGCGTGAGCTCCTCGCGCGGGAGCACGAGCGGGATCAGCGTCGTGCTCGCCGGGGCGTGGATGGCGTTGACGCCGCCCTGCAGCAGCAACAGCACCAGGTACACCCACCACGGCGCGGCGATCGCCGAGACCACGGCCAGCCCGAGCCCGACGGCGCCGGTGAGCAGCGCGGTGACCGTGGCGAGCAGGCGGCGATCGACCGTGTCGACCAGCGCGCCCGCGGGCACGAACAGCGCGATCACCGGCAGCACCTGGACGACGCCGACGGCGGCGATCGCCAGCTCGGTGCCGGTGCGCCGGTACAGCTCCCAGCCCACGGTGGTAGCGATGATCTGGCGCCCGAACGTCTGGAGCGCGCGCGCTCCGACGAGCCGAACGATCCTACCGAGCAGCTCGTCTGGCACTGAGCGTCGGATGCTATCGCACGCCGGGTCGATGCGTAGGGTCACCGCCGGATCGGCGGCAGGGACAGAGTGTCCCGGGCTACGGGACCAGCGCGAAGTTCGTGGTCGTCGAGCCGCCGGCCGTGACGGTGACCGTCATCGTCTGCGTCTGGTACCCCGCCTTCTCGACGGACACCTCCCACGTCCCCACCGGGACGACCGCGCCGAAGTTGTACGCGCCGTTCGCGAGCGACGTCTGATCGGGGCCGATCAAGCTCCGGTTGATGCGGACCTTCGCCCCTTGCACCGGCGCGCCGCCGGCGGTGACCGTGCCGAGCAGCGTGCCCGCGCCCGGATCGGTGCCGATGCGGATCTGGTAGTGGTCGGCTGCCTTGGTCCGGTAGCCGCGCTGATCGATCGAGACGACATGGAACGCCCAGATGCCCGGCGTGAGGTTCGACAGCAGGAGCTGCTTCTGCGTCACGGGCAGGAGCGGACCCGTCGTCGGCGGCACCGTGTCGCCGTAATGATCGAGCACGTAGTAGTAGCCCTTGTGGTTCGCGTCGGCGTTGGGCAGGGTCCACGCGAAGAACGCGTTGGTGTTCGCGCTCCACGCGGTCTCCGACGGGTGGCTGCTCGACGAGATCGTCGGCGGCGCGGTGTTGACCTGCACGCGGAAGCTGTTCTCGATCGCGCCGACCGCGCTCGTCGCGTCGACCGACGCGATGTGAAAGTAGTTCGCGCCGGACACGACCGCGCTGCGGTCGAGCGCGAGGAGCTCGGACGCGGTGAACATGCCGGTGGCGGGCGTGGGGACCTGGTAGCGCGTCGTCGACGTGCGGTGGTAGTAGCCCTGGGTCGACGGGAACGCGCGGTCCCAGCTGATCCCGATGGTCCCGAAGTCATCGTTGTAGATGAGGCCAGGATCGGGGTGCGTCGACGACGTGATCGCGAGCGGCGGCAGGAGGCCCTGCGTCACGGTCCCGACCAGGGCGCCCGTGACGTCCTCGCTCGTGCCGTGGAGCACCTTGATGCGGCCGTTGCCGCCGGCGCCGCCGCTGTAGCTGGTGCTGCCGGAGCTCGTCCCACCGGCGCCGCCCACCGCCGAGATCGTGCCCGACACGGTGACCGAGTTGCCCGCGATCAGGATGCCGCCGCCGGCGCCACCGCCGCCCGCGCCGTAGCTCGCGTTGGCGCCGCTGTTGCCGTTCGCGGTCACCTGTCCCGCGATGGTGATGGTGCCGGCGATCAACCGGATCACGCCGCCGCCCTTGCCCCCTTGCGCGCCCGACGGGCTGTTGCCGCCCTTGCCGCCCTTCTCGACGACCGCGTCGGTCGTCGACCCGAACGCCGGCCCCCGGTTGCTCGAGCCGCAGTAGCTGACGTAGAGGCCGTACTCGCCGTAGCCGCCACCGTGGCCTCCGCAGTAGAACGACGTGCTGCCCGCGCCGCCCGCACCCTGCGGGTTCTCACCCGTCGGCGCCGCCGCGATCGAGGCGTTGAGCTCGACGGTGATGCTGGTCGCGCGGATCGTGAGGTCGCCCGCCGGCGACGTCAGCGTCGCGCCCGACCGCACGATCACGGGACCGTTGACGACGATCACGCCGTCGAGGCTGGTGTTCGTGGTGATCTCGAGCTGCGCGAGCGCGCACGTCCCCGACGCGCCGTCACAGCCCGAGGTGCACACCTGGCCGCCCTCCCACGCCGTGCCGGCGGCGTTGCACGTCTCCGCCATGCCGCCGTTGCAGCGCTTCGTCCCGGGCGTGCACGCGCCCGTGCACAGGCCGTCCGCGCACGTGTTCGCGCACGTGCTCGCGTGGAGGTACGCCGTGCCGCTCGAGTTGCAGATCTCGACGGCGAGGCCGTTGCAGCGGTGCGTGCCCGGCGTGCAGGTCACCGACGTCTGGCACGTGCCGGTCATGCAGCCGAACGCGCAGCTCTGCGTCTCGAACCACTGGCCGCCGGTGCATTGCTCGACGTTGTTGTTGAGGGAGCAGCGTTCCGCGCCGTCGGTGCACGTGGTGCACCCGCCGCTGCTACACGTTTGCGCGCCGCCACACGCGACCGGCGCGCCCCAGTCGAGGCACCCGTTGCCCTGCGCCGCGCAGGTCTCGACGCCGTCGACGGAGGTCGAGCAGCGCGTCGCGCCCTCGCTGCACTGATCGGTGCATTGCCCGGGGCACGAGCCGCCGCTGCACGTGCCGTCGCCGCACGCGACCGGCGCCGAGTAGTCGGTGCAGCCGGAGGCCTGCATCTCGCACTCCTGCACGAGGTCGCCCGCGCAGCGCGTCGCGCCCACGGTGCACTGGTCGGTGCAGCTGTCCGTGCACGCGCCGCCGGAGCAGAACAGCCCGTCGGCGCACGGGATCGCGTCGGAGAACCGGGTGCATGCGCCGTCCTGGATGCACGTCAGCACGGCGGTGCCGTCGCACACCGCCATGCCGAGCGTGCAGTTGTCGCAGCCGTCGTCGTCACCCGAGGCCGCATTGCTGCCGCAACCGACCACCACGGCGAGCGTGAGGAACAAGGGGAGGATTCGCATCGGCCGGTCCGGACGGAGCGCGGAGGGCGGTAGTCGCATCGCGTCCCAGGAGCGAAATGAAAAGGCGTGTGGGGATGCCACACGCCTCTCGTTGGTTCGCGCGAAGGAGCTGTTTACATCTTCTTCGCGGGCGCCGCCGGCTTCGCGGGCGCCGGAGCCGCCGCCTTCGCGGGTGCAGTCGTCGACGTCGCCGCCGGCGCCGCGTTGCGCGGGTCATCGGCCGGGTTCACGTAGGTGATGCCCCACGGGCCGATGCTGTGCAGCTGGATCTCGGTCTTCCTCTTCACGAAGAAGTAGTGCGTGTGGCCCACGGGCATCACGGCGAAGCTGCCGACCGACAGCTTGGTCGCCGCCTTCGCGTCGAGCGTGTCGCCCATGCCCATGTACGCCTCACCGGTGAGCACGGTGACGTGCTCGAGCGCCGGGTGCGTGTGCGCCGGGATCTTGTAGCCCGCCGGCACCTGGAGCCGCATCGTGAACGGTCCGGCCTTCGACGGATCACCCTCGATGACCGCGGCCTTCGCCCCCTTCGGCAGCGAGGGCGGTGCATCGACCCACTTGATCTGCTTCGGCGTGATCATGATGTGGTCGGTCGACGTGGTGGTCGTCGGCGGCGGCGCGGGCATCGCCGACTTGGCGCCGGTGGTGGGTGCGGGCTTCGCAGCGGGCTGCGCGAACGCCGTCGCGGCGAGCGCCAGAGTGCCAATCGAGGCAACGATGAAACGGTTGAGCATGACAGGTCCCTCCCTTGAGTGCGGCAACGCTACTACGGCCCGCAGACGCGCTCGTACTCGGCGACATTCGATCGCGCCGTCGAGATCAGCCTGGGGCGTTCTGCCTCGCGTCATGCGGGGCACGATGCCTCGACCGCAGCTCGACAAGCGCGTTGCCATTCGCAACACGCCCGCCACTGCGACCGCGCACATCCTCGATCCTTCAGGGATCGATCACGGTCCCAGCTGCGCACGGGACGTGCTTCGACCGCCCCGTGATGTCGCGTCTTCGTGCGGTCGCGCTCGCGACCCTGCTCGCCGGCTGTCCGGCCTCGGGCGACGTGGACCTCACGAATCCGTGCGCCGCTTGCGCCGAGGAGTGCCCCCTCGCCTGCCCTCGCCCGGTGAGCGTCGGTGATCTCTCGCTGTGCGCGGAGACCGGCCCCGACTGGTACGCGGTCAGGGTCGCGTACCTCGGCGCGGGCGAGCTCGCGCTCGATCAGAGCGAGGTCACGCTCGACGGCGAACCGTTCGACGCCGCCGCCCTCTACGACCGCGAGAACAGCACCTTCACGATCGAGGCGAGCGGCCTCGCCCCCTCGAAGTACAGCTTCCTGATCAAGTTGAAGACCACCGCGGGAGACGAGCTGCGCCCGCTGTTCGTGCCGATGTGGATCGGCAGTGGCGCGCGCTACGCGGACTTCACGTGGCACGACGCGATCGTCTACCAGGTGTTCACCGATCGGTTCCTCGACGGCGATCCGAGCAATAACCTCGACAACTCCGCCGGCGACCTCGCGCGCGTCGACGATCCGCGCAGCCAGTGGCAGGGCGGCGACTTCGCCGGCATCACGCAGAAGCTCCGCGACGGCTACTTCGAGGCGATGGGCATCAACGCGCTGTGGATCAGCTCGCCGGTGCTCAACTCGCACAACTCGCAGCCGTCGGTCGGGCTCGACGATCCACGCCGGTTCGCGAGCTATCACTCGTATCACCCGATCGCGACCGGCTACACGCACCGCGAGCACATCGGCCTCGCGACGCCGATCGAGCCCGCGTTCGGCACGGCCGAAGAACTGCACGACCTCGTCCGCGAGGCGCACCGCCGCGGCATCCGGGTCATCCCCGACTTCGTCGCCAACCACGTCCACAAGGAGAGCCCGCTCTACGCGCTGCACCCGGACTGGTTCTTCCCGTACAACCCGTGCGACGGGCGCTGGGACGTCGCGCGCATCGGCTGCTGGTTCACCGCCGAGATGCCCGACTTCGACTACGGCGCCCACCCGGAGGCGGTCGCGGCCGTCGTCGATCACGCCCTGTGGCTCGTCCAGGAGTTCGACTTCGACGGCTTTCGCGCCGACGCGCTCAAGCACATGGACGACGAGCTCGTGCGCGCGCTCAAGGCCGCGATCGTCGCCGAGATCGAGACCACCGTCGTCGATCACTCGCTGACCGTCGAGCCCACGGTGTTCTACATGGTCGGCGAGTCGCTCGGCGGCTGGGCGCGGTACCACGTCCGCGAGGACATGGTGCAGGGCCAGGTCGACGAGGAGTACTACAACAAGACGAAGGCGGCGCTGCTCACGTTCGACGCCAGCGTGCGCGAGCTCGCCGAGTTCGCCGTCCCGAACGACACCGCCTACCTCACGCCGCAGGACACGATGGGCGGCCGCGGCGGGTACGCGGGCGCGATCATGGGCAACTTCTTCGGCAACCACGATCAGGTGCGCGCGCTCACCGAGGCGATCCAGCGCGGCGGCGGCCACGAGCGGCTGCGCCTCGCGCAGACGTTCCTGATGACGTCGCCCGGCAACATCCCGATGCTCTACCAGGGCGACGACATCGGCACCGAGGGCGGCCCGGATCCCGACAACCGCAAGATGCACCGCTTCACCGGACTCTCGACCGAGGAGCAGCGCTCGCTCGATCACGTCCGCAAGGCAGGCACGCTCCGCGAGCGACACCCGGCGCTGCGCCGCGGCGTGCGCACCAACGTCATCGTGGAGGACTGGTACTGGGTCTACAAGCTCACCTACGAGGACGACGAGGTCTACGTCGCGATCAACCGCGACAACACCAAGACCTGGTCACCGCCGCCCGGCTTCGTCGACGGGCTCGGCAACTGCAGCGGCGGCGCCGTGCCGGTGCTCAGCAGCTGCATCTTCGTCCGCGACTGAGGCGAAGGAACGCCCTTTCGTGAGCGATCGAGATCGCGGGAGTCACGCGCTGTAGCTGCTCTGACGTGACACCAGCGCACGGTGTAGCTACTCCGTGCCGTAGGTGAACGTGAGTGGCGCGGATCCACGTGCCGAATCACGGCCCGTTCCTTGCTCGTCGCCCGCGCTCGACCATGCAGGCAGAGCTTATCGAGGTGATGCACCAGCAGGTGCAAGCGATCCACCGCGCGCTCACGGGGGATGATCCACCGGAGCTCGATCCGGTCGCGCCGGAGACCGAGGAGCCGGACGCCGTCATCGCGAGCCGGTTCGCCGAGCTCGCGGCGATCGCGCGATCGATCCCCGCACTCTCGGCACGCGTGCCGGCGACCGCGTTCGCGCCGCCGCTCGACATCATCGCGACCGAGGGCGCGGTGGTGATCGAGGTCGCGCTGTGCGGCGTGCGGCGCGGGGATCTCGATGTCGAGCGGACGGTGGGCGCGCTGGTGATCAGCGGTGTCCGCCGCGACGCGCACGCCGACAAGGGGCGGCGGTTTCACGCGGAGCTCCCGCGTGGTCCGTTCCTCCGCGTGGTGCCGCTTCCGTTCGCGACGGAGCGCGCCCCGCGCATCGAGCTCGAGGATGGCCTGCTTCGGATCTATCTCGACGTCGACCTCGACGTCGACGCAACCGTGATGACGAACAAAGGACAGGAGAACGGGCAATGACGAGAATGGAGAGCAACGAGATGCAGCGCCTCAACTACGCCATCGGCGCTGCCATGCGCGCAGTCCAGGGACAGGGACAGGGACGCGGTGGAGAGTGGGCGCCGAGCCACGGCGAGGGTCAGCTCGAGGAGGTGCGCAACCGCATCAAGGAAGCGATCCGGGATCGCGTCGGGCAGCGGATGCACGAGCGGCTCGTCGAGGCGGCGCGCGAGCGTGTGCGCGATGCGGTTCGCGAGCGCCTCGTCTCGGAGCTGCGCAGCGGCATGATCGAGGCGCAGTCCGACCGCGGCTTCGACTTCTCCCGCCTCGAGCGCCGGCTGAACGAGCGCCTGGTCGAGGTGCTGCACGAGCAGATCGTGGACGGCATGCGCGCGCGTGCGCGCGAAGCGATCCGCGAGCGCCTCGGTGACGCGCTCCGCGACGCAATGTCCGGCATGGAGGACGGCGAGCGCATCGCGGCGAAGCTCCGCGAGCGCCTCGAGCCCGAGCTCGGCGAGCGGCTCGTCGAGAAGCTCCGCGACAACGTGCGCGAGATCGTGCGCATGCGCCTGCAGGACGCGCTCCGCGATCGGCTCAAGGAGGCGTTCCAGGCCGTGGCGCAGCGCGGCGGGGCCACCGATCCCGACCGCATGATCGACAGCGTCCGCGATCACCTGGCCCAGGCGATCGAGCAGCGCGTCATCGACGGCCTGAACGAGCGCCTGCGCGATGCGATCGCGGATCGCATCGAGGAGACGGTGCGCCAGCGCCTCGAGGACGCCGTCCGTAGTGCGGTCGGCGACCGCGGCCAGCAGTGGCGCGGCATGGGCTTCGGCGGCATGGGCGTCTCGGGCATCTCGGGCC
>DATLHR010000581.1:0-5272 GCA_035539815.1 Kofleriaceae bacterium | reverse complement strand
GCGCTCGCCGTCGAGCCAGCCTCGAGAGGCTGCTGGGGCCGCTGCTTGGGCTGCTTGGGCTGCTTCTTGCGCGCGAGGACCGTGATCTCGCCGGGGCCTTCGATGCCTTCCTCGGCGAGCTCCGCGGCGGTCTTGTCGATCACCTCGTAATCGTCGTCGTCCTCGTCGTCGTCCTCATCATCGAGGTCGTCGTCGTCCTCATCATCGTCGAGGTCGTCATCGTCCTCGTCGTCGAAGTCATCGTCGTCCTCGTCGACGAGCTCGCCGTCCTCGCCATCCTCGAGCTCGTCATCCTCGAGCTCGTCATCCTCGAGCTCGTCGTCCTCGTCGAGCTCCTGATCCTGCGGCACGGGCTTCTTGCGCGTGACCACGGCAGGCGCCGCAGCAACCGGAGCAGGCGCCGCCGCCGCGCGCGCACCGTTGGTCGGCGCGGCCGGCGCAGGTGCCGAGCTCCGCCGCAACACCGCGCCCGGTGAGGCGGGAGCCGGGGCAGGTGCCGCCGCGGCCGCCGCCTCGGGCAGCGTGGGCGCCGGCTGGTCGATGCGCACCACGCGCGCCTTGATCTCGCGGCGTGGCCGAGCTCCGTTGTCGACCGATTCCGCGTCGAGCTCGCGCGTCAGCGACGCACCGAGCCGCGTGGCCTCGGTCGACGCGGCGAGCGCCGCTTCACGCGAGCGCAGGCAGTTGTCGCAGCGTCCACAGCGCGGCGGCTCGGGCTCGCCGAGGTACTGCAGGATGACCTGGTTGCGGCAGCCCGGTGCCTTGACGTACGCGAGCAGCGCGTCGAGACGCTGGCGGTCGGCGATGCGGCGTGCCTCGTACTGCTTCGCGCGCTCGAGCAACAGCTCCTGCTCGGGCGGCGGGTCGGCGACGAAGTACAGCCCGCCTTCCTTCTCGACGATGAACTGCTCGTCCTTGAGCAGCGACAGCACGGTCCGCGTGCGCTGCTGCCCGACGCCACTCGACAGCGCGAGGTTCGCGACCGTCGGCGGTGTCTCGTCCGCCAGGCCCGAACCTGTAGACCCGTCGCGGTGCAGATCCGTGAACGCCTCGAGCGCCTCGTACACCATGCGCACCTGGCGCTTGGTCGGGTACGTGCCCGAGAGGAAGTACTCCTGGATCGCGACGTCATCGGGCGAGAACAGCAGCACGCAGCGCGCGGGCTTGCCGTCGCGACCGCCGCGGCCGGCTTCCTGCGCGTACGCCTCGAGCGAGCCGGGCACGTGATAGTGCAGGACGTTGCGGATGTTCGGCTTGTCGACGCCGAGGCCGAACGCGTTGGTCGCGACCATGACCAGCTCGCTCGACTCCATGAACCGCTGCTGGCTCTCGTCGCGATCGCCCTTGTTCATCCGGCCGTGGTACTTCGCCACCGGCACGCCCCACCGCCCGAGGGATTCGTACAGCTCCTCGACCTTCTTGACGGTCGCGCAGTAGACGATGCCCGGTCGCGGCAGCTTCTTCAGCAGCGTGACCAGCGTCTTCATCTTCTCGTCCTCGTCGGAGAAGACGATCACCTCGTAGTGGAGGTTCGGGCGATCGAACGTCGTGGTGACCGTCGTCGCGCCCTCGATGCCGAGCTGCCATAGAATATCATCGCGGACGTGCGGCGGCGCGGTCGCCGTGGTCGCCAGCACCGGCGGACGCCCGACGTCCTCGAGCGCCTTGCGCAGCGACAGGTACGCGGGGCGGAAGTCGTGGCCCCACTGCGAGACGCAGTGTGCTTCGTCGACCACGAACCGCGACACGCCGACGCCGCCGGACGCTTCGCGCAAGAACACGCGGAACTCGGGATCCGCCATGCGCTCGGGCGTGGTGAGCAGCAGCTTGCCGCCGGGCGAGCGCACGAGCGCATCGACCTCGCGCCGCTGCTTCACCGTCAGCGTCGAGTCGATCTTCACCGCGCTCACGCCCTTGGCGACCATCTTGTCGAGCTGATCTTTGATCAGCGCGATCAGCGGGCTAACGACGACGGTGACGCCCGGCTTGACGAGCGACGTCAGCTGATAGAGCAGCGACTTGCCGCTGCCCGTCGGCATCACCGCGAGCAGATCCTCGTCGTTCAGCAGATGTCCGAACGCCTCGGCCTGGCCCGGACGGAACGTCTTGATGCCGAGCGCCTTCTGTCCGACGCCGAGCAGCGCACCGACCCGCGGCGGCAGATGCTCGCCCTCCGGAGGAACGGGGCCCTTCAGGTCCCACTCGGGGCGGGGCGGCGTCGGCGCGACGGCAACTTTCGCTTTCGCGCTTCGCTTCGGTTCTTTCGTGGCTTTCGATTCTTTGGGTTCCTTAGCCTTCGCAGCCGGTGCTTTCACCGCTGACTTCCGCGTCGACGCCGACGGCTTCTTCGCCGTCGGTTTCTTGGCGGTTGACTTGGACCCTGAGCGCTTGGTCGTGGACATCAGGCCTCTGCATCCTCGCCGTCAGGTCCAGAAGGGAAGATGCGACCCCGTCCTCGGTCCCTCCGGCGAGCCCGGCGCAGCTCCTCCATACGAGAATCCAGCGCCTGTTCAATGAAGACCATACCACGCTAGCCCAGGGCAAGCGGGATCGCTCGTGATCTGCGTGATATTAGTGGGCCATGGCGAGTGACCGCCCGGTGCGGGAGGCTGAAAACCGACTCGAGAGGTTCAACGCAGATCGAGAGAGGTTGCTCGCGGAGGTGGAGCGACGCGTGGTCGCCCGGCGGATCTCCGAGGCCAAGGCGGGTGGTGACCACTCGCTGGAGTACGTACTCAACGACGTCGCCTTCAACGAGATTCGCCGACTCGACGTGGCGAAGAATGGGGCCGCCGATCGCTGGAAGGAGCTCTCGCGGCGCTTGCTCGGCATGTCCGACGAAGAGAAGGCCGCCGAGCTACGTAGCCTCGTCCGCTACTACGGGCAGGACGTCGTCGGGAACTTCGATCCGCGCGTGTACCGGTTCGCGAGCGGCATCGGGCCATCGCTGCTCGGGTTCGTGTTCAATCCAATCACCTCGCTGACCGAGGGCATGCACACGCTGCGCAACCTCGATGCGAGGCTCTCCGCCGATGGCGAGGTCGACCTGGTGCGCGCGTGCGCCGAGCGCGGGACGATCGTCGTCACGCCGACGCACTCGTCGAACATGGACTCGCCGGCGATCGGCTTGGGCCTGGTGCGCGCGCACCTGCCGCCCGTGACGTATGGCGCCGGCAAGAACCTCTTCTCCAACCCGTTCATCTCGTTCTTCATGCGCAACCTCGGCGCGTATCGCGTCGATCGCCGGCTGCGCTTCGAGCTCTACAAGGACGTGCTCAAGGAGTACTCGACGGTGCTGCTCGAGCACGGCTACCACTCGTTGTTCTTCCCTGGCGGCACGCGCTGCCGGTCGAACATCGTCGAGAAGCACCTCAAGCTCGGCCTGCTCGGCACCACGGTCACCGCGTTCAAGAACAGCGTACGCGAGGGCTCGCCGCACAAGCGGATCTACATCGTGCCGGTCACCATCAACTACCGGCTCGTACTCGAGGCGGAGACGCTGATCGCCGACTACCTCGCCGAGACCGGCAAGAGCCGCTACATCATCACCGACGACGAGTTCAGCCGCATCGGCCGCATCATCGAGTTCTTCCGCAAGATCCTCGTGCACGAAGGCTCCGTGGTGGTGCGGTTCGGCCGCCCGCTGGATCCGTTCGGCAACGACATCACCGACGAGGGCGAGTCCGTCGACCGCGCGGGGCGCATCGTCGATCCCGCGAGCTACGTACGTGGGGCCGACGGCGAGGTCACGGACGACGATCAGCGCGACGCGGAGTACACGCGCGCGCTCGGGCGACGGCTCGCGTCGGCGTATCCGCGGCTCACCGTGTACCACTCGACGAACCTCGCGGCGCGCGTGCTCTACGACGCGCTCGCGAAGAACGCCGGCACGCGCGACATCTATCGCCTGCTGCGGGCGCCCGCAGGCCAGCTCGGCATCAAGGTCGAGGACGCGATCGAAGGCATGGTCAACCTGCGTGCGCGGATCGCGCAGCACCCGGAGTGGGGCGCCGAGCATCCCGCGTACGCGGACCAGTCGGCGGAGGCCAAGCTCGACGATGCCGTGAAGGGGCTCGGCTCGTATCACACGCGCCCCGCGGTCACACGTCAGGGAGACATCCTGCTCGTCGACGACGTGAAGCTCCTCTACTACTACCAGAACCGAACGGCGCATATCCCCCCCGAGGACCGGAGGGAATCGCGCAGCGAAGCGGAGCGACGTGAGGCGAACGGCCCTCTCCACCCCGGGCCGGAAGGAGGTCGCGCGTGAGCCCGAGCGTTCGAGCAGACACGGTCGGCATCGTCGGTGCGGGCGCGTTCGGCACCGCGCTCGGGGCGATCCTCGCCCGCGCGGGTCGGCGCGTCGTGCTGTGGTCGCGCGATGGCAAGGTCGTGGAGGCGGTCCGGCGAACGCGCATCAACCCGCGGTTGCCGGATGTCGAGCTGCCGGCGGACTCGCTCGAGATCACGGACGAGCCGAAGCGGCTCGCCACCGAGGCGCGGTTCCTCGTGCTCGCGGTGAGCTCGACGGACGTGCGGCAGCGTTCGCGGGAGCTCGGCAACGTGCTCGACGGCAGTCACATCGTGGTGCACGCGATCGGCGGGCTCGCTGCGCCCACCAACGAGCGCGTCTCCGAGGTCATGGTGCAAGGCCTGCCGACGCTCAAGGTCGGCGCGCTCGCCGGTCCGGCGCTGCCCGGCGACCTGACCGAAGGTGCGTTCTCGTCGATCGTCGTCGCCTCGGCGTTCGACGAGGTGGTCAACGAGGGGCGGCGGTTGCTCAACGCGCCGCCCGTGCTGCGCGTGTACGGCTCGAAGGATCTCGCAGGCGTCGAGCTCGCCTCCGCGCTGTCGGGTGCATACACGGTCGCGCTCGGCATGTGCGATGGGCTCGACCTGTCGCCGGTCGTGCGCGCGGTGCTCATCACGCGCGCGCTCGCCGAGGCCTCGCGGCTCGGTGCGGCCGCCGGGGCGGAGGCGCGCACGTTCTCGGGGCTCGCCGGTCTCGGCAACCTGCTGGTGCGCTCGGCGACCGAGCGCTCGGCCGACTACAAGCTCGGCTTGCGGCTGGCAGAGGGCGTCGTGAGCTCGGACAGCGCACGCACCGAGGGCGCGCGCGCCGCGCTCATGGGGACCGAGCTCGCGAAGCAGCACAAGGTCCGCATGCCGGTGCTGACGGGCCTCGCCGCGGTGCTCGCGGGCAAGCTCGATCCGAAGGACGCCGGGAGGCTCATCGGCGATCAGGTCGCCAGCGAGGAGTGAGGTGCGCGCC
>DATLHR010000580.1:0-1919 GCA_035539815.1 Kofleriaceae bacterium | reverse complement strand
TTGTGGGGGAAGCTGAGCGACCTGTTCGGGCGGCGCCGTCTCTACGAGCTGTCGATCGTCATCTTCATGGTCGGCTCGGTGCTGTGCGGCGCCTCCACGACGATGGGGATGCTCATCGCCGCACGCCTTCTGCAGGGCGTCGGCGCGGGCGGCATCTTCACGTTGACGATGACAATCATGGGCGATGTCCTGTCGCCTCGTGAGCGCGGCAAGTACCAGGGCTACATGATGAGCGTGTACGCCACCGCAACCGTGCTCGGGCCGCTGATCGGTGGCCTGCTCGTCGACCATGCGCACTGGCGCTGGATCTTCTACATGAACATCCCGCTCGGTATGGCCGCGCTGGTGCTGTCGCGCGTCACGCTCAAGTTGCCCTTCACGCGACGCGAGCACTCGATCGACTACGTCGGCGCGACGTTGCTCATCATGTGGGTGGTCGCCGCGTTGCTCGTCTTGCAGCTCGGCAACGATTGGGGCTGGCTCAGCACCAACACGCTGTCGTTGTCTCTGTTCGCCGTCGTTTCGCTGGTCTTGTTCATCGTGCAGGAACGGCGCGCGGCCGAACCGATCCTTCCGCTGCACCTCTTCCGCGAACGCATCTTCGCCGTGGGCGCTTCCGTCATGTTCTTCACCGGTGCGGCGATGTTCGTCATCGCCATCTACTGCCCCCTCTTCCTCCAGGTCGTCGTCGGGCAGAAGGCGACCGACTCCGGCCTCCTCGTGATCCCGATGACGATCGGCATGCTCGGCGGCTCGACGTTCGGTGGCCGGCGGCTGACTCGCACCGGGCGCTACCGGTGGTACCCCGTCATCGGCTGCGCGCTCATGAGCTTCGGGACGATCATGCTCGCGGCGATGGACCGCTCCACCAGCAAGTTCGAGACCTCGGCGTTCATGTTCATCTACGGCGTCGGCGCAGGGTTCGTGTTCATCGTCGTGCTCGTCGGGGTCCAGAACAAGGTCGCGCACGAAGACCTCGGCATCGCCACCTCCGCGATCAACTTCTTCCGCTCACTCGGCAACACGCTGGGCACGGCCATCTTCGGTGCGGTCTTCATCGCACAGCTCGACAACCAGCTCGCGCGGCTCGCGGCAGGGAGCGGGCTCAGCGCCGACACCTTGCGCGAGAGCCCCACCCAGATCCGCCAGTTCGAGCCGATCCTGCGCGACAACGTGATCCAGAGCTTCACCAACGCGCTGCACTACGTGTTCCTCTTCACGGTGCCGTTCTGCCTCATCGCCTTCGCGCTCTCGTGGTTCATCCCCGAGCACCCGTTGCGCGCGAGCTCGGCGATCGGCGGAGCCGACGATCAAACCGAAGGCGACACCACCGACGGCGGCATGGCACCGTTGCCGGCGCACTGAACGATCGTCGCCGGCGCGACGTCGGGCACCGCGACGGGCACCGCGACGGGCGCGTGGACGCGGCGTGGAGTCGTCGCCGTCAGCACGACGACCGCGGCGACCATGAACACGAGTCGCCACATCGAGTACACGTGGCCTTCGCCGCCCTCGAAGGGATCGAGCAGCACGAGCGCGCCGGCCAGCGCGAGCGCGCGCGAGAAGGGGTCGCGTCGGGCCCACAACAGGTAGACCGCGGGCCCGCAGAAGAAGACGTGGTGGCCCCAGGTGATCGGCGAGAGCGCGTAGGTGCACAGCATGGTGATGGTCACGGCTTCCGTCATGTCGTTGCGGAGCGCCGCGCGCCGCACACCAAGCCCCGCGATCAGCAGGACGAGCACCCCGACACCGGCTACGACCCACGGCGCATCGGTCTCGTGCAGCGAGCCGATCAGACGACGGAGGCTGCCGTTGAAATCACCGCCGTGGCCGACACGCCGGGTGTCGAAGAGCGCGCCGGTGAAGTAGGCCCAGGAGTCTCCCGGCGCGACCAGCGCGGCGAGACCGGTGACCACCAC
>DATLHR010000579.1:0-15105 GCA_035539815.1 Kofleriaceae bacterium | reverse complement strand
CGCATTGATGATCGGCGCGAAGGTCCCGACACCCGCCGAGCATACGAGCACGTCGATCTCGGGCAGCTCGGCGAACCGCCGCTCGACCTCGGCCTCGTCGGTGACATCGAGCCCGGCGTGGGCGACCTCGCCGAGCGCGGGGTGCGGCGCCGGCCCGTGGTCGTAGCGGCGCCCCGTCGCGAGCACGGCGGCGCCTTCCGCTGCGAGGGCCTCCGCGCATGCGGCACCGATGCCGCTCGAGCCACCGGTGACGATCGCGAACTTGCCGAGCAGGCGCTTCATGCCGCCACCGTAGCACCACGAACGGTGACCGCGCCGAGCCAGGCGTCGAGGTCGGCGCGCGCGCGCTCGCTCATGCGCTCCTTGCGGTGGTCCTTGCGGACGCCGGGCAGCGGCGGCAGCAGGCCGTAGTTCACGTTGGTGGGACCGTACTTGTACTTGTCCTCGCGTGGCGCCGTGACGTGGAGGTAGAGGCCGCCGAGCATCGTCGTCGGTGGCGGCGGCGGTGCAGCGCGATCGAGCAGCTCTCCCGCGAGCATCCACGCGACGACGAGCCCCATGCCGCACGACTCGATGTAACCCTCGACGCCGGTCAAGAGGCCCGCGAACCGCACGTCGGGGCGCGACCGCAGCTCGAACCGCGACCCGAGCCGCGACGGCGCGTCGATGTACGTGTTGCGATGGATCGAGCCGAACCGGAGGAACTCGGCGTGGCGCAGCGCCGGCACCATCTGGAAGATGCGCTGCTGCTCGGGGTACGCGAGCCGCGTCTGGAAGCCGACGAGATTATAGGCCGTGAGGTACTTGTTCTCCGGCCGCAGCTGCACCACGGCCCACGGACGATGCCCGGTGCGCGGATCGCGCAGGCCGATGGGCCGCATCGGGCCGAAGCGCAGCGTCTGCGGGCCGCGCTCCGCCATCACCTCGATCGGCATGCAGCTCTCGAAGTACTTCGGCTCCTCGAACTCGTGCGGCAGCACCTTGCGTCCGCCGTTGACCGCCTCGACGAACGCCTCGTACTCGGCCTTGTTCAGCGGGCAGTTCACGTAGTCGCCGACACCGGTGTCGCCGCCGGCCGCGCGCGGCTCGCCCTCGCCTTCGCTATCGCGCCCCCACCGCGACGCCTTGAACGCGTGGTCCCAGTCGATCGAGTCCGCCGCGATGATCGGCGCGATCGCATCGTAGAAGTACATGCGATCGCCGCCGAGCTCCGCGCGGATCACCTCGCCGAGCGCGCCTTCGGTGAGCGGTCCCGTACAGACGATCACCGGCCCCGCCGGCAGCTCGTCGAGCCGCCGCCGCTCGATGCGAATGCGCGGGTGCAGCGCGAGCCGCTGCGTGATGGCGCGCGCGAACCCGAAGCGTTCGACCGCGAGCGCCTGCCCCGCCGGTACGCGATGTTGATCGGCGCACGCGATCACGAGCGAACCACAGCGCCGCAGCTCGTGCTTGAGCAAGCCCGCGGGGGCGACCGGGTCATCGGAGCGCAGCGAGTTCGAGCACACGAGCTCGCCGGCGAGCGGGCTCTGATGCGCCGGCGACATCGCCGCGGGCTTCATCTCGACGAGCGCCACGCGTAGCCCCGCCTCGGCGAGCTGCCACGCCGCCTCGCTGCCGGCCATGCCGGCTCCGACGACGGTGACGTCTGCGGTCCACGCGTTCACCGCGCGACTATGTCATAGCGACCGCGCGAACCGCATCAGGTGACGGTACAGGAGCACGCCGAGTGCGAGCGCGATCCACGCGGAGGCGACGACGATCGCGACGATCCCGTGCGCCGGACGGATCTCCGCTCCGAGCCACTCGTCGGGGCGCGCGAACACCGACCACCGCACGCCGAGCGCGAGCCCCACGCCACCGAGCGCCAGCCCGAGCCGCGGGAGCCAGTACGGGATCAACAGGGACACGCCGCACGCGACCGTCAACACCAGAAGCTGGAGCATGGGGACCTCGCACGAAAGAGTGCGGTCGTAAGAGCACGCCTGCGCTTCCGTGACGCTGGTTGATTGTTCGTAGCTGCCGTCGAGCTCGACGGTTGTCCCGGCAGGTGGTCTGGTGAGCTGGTGATCCGGGACGATGCCATCGTCACGTGCAAGGCACGTCCCATGCGCGATGCGTGATTTCCTTCGGGGGCCTTCCCGTTGCCATGCTCCGTGCGCGGAGCTAGCTCGTGATCAGGTCTGGTGAGCGAAAGGCAACGTCCCTATGTCGCTCACATCAACAGTCGAAGAACTGATGACACCGCGCCTCGTCGGACGCGTCGCGAGTGAAAGCGGCTTGTCCGAGGCCAAGGTGAAGAATGGGCTCGGCGGCGCGGTGGCCTCGATCTTCGGAGGCCTCGCCGGCAAGGCGACCGATCGTGGCGTGATGACGCGCGTCGTCGATCTCGTCACGACCACACCCGACATCGATCTGACGGCGGCTCCCGAGCGCGCCCTCGACGAAGGCACGCAGACGCGCAGCGCGAGCAACTCGCTGCTCGGCCTGGCGACGGGCGACAGCCAGGGGTTGGTCTCGCGCACGTCGTCGATGCTCGGCGTCGGCGCCAAGGCCGCAGGTGGCGTCGTCGCCGCCGCGGGTTCGCTCGCGATCGCCGCGTTCAAGCGCCTCAGCCGCACGAGCGGCGGACTCGATGCCACCAAGCTCGCATCGACGCTCATCGACGAGCGCAGGGAGATCGACGCCAAGCTCCCCGCGGGCATGTCCGCCGGCATGATCGGTGGTGCGAGTGGCGGGGTCAGCGGAACGATCGGCGGCGTGCGCGATCGCATCGACACCGGCATGCGCGATCGGCTCGACACCGGCACGACGGTCCGCGACCGCAGCTACGATCGCGTCGACACCTACGCGCCGCGCGAGGAGGTCGAGCGTGCGCCGAGTCGCGCCTGGTGGTGGTTCGCCGCGCTGATCCCGCTCGCGCTCCTCGGCTACTGGCTCTACAACCGCTCGCGCACCGAAACGACGCGCGCGCCCGTCGTGACACCGCCTGCCGAGGTCGACCACACCGAGGAGCCGCGCGTCCAGACCGCGCCGGATCAGTCCTACGGGCCGCCCGGCTCGACCACGCAGCCTGGCTCGACCACGCAGCCCGGCTCGACGACACAGCCCGGCTCGACGAACCAACCCGGATCGACCACCCAACCGGGTTCGACGACGCAGCCGGGCTCGACCATGCAGCCCGGACCGACACCCCAACCCGGCTCGACCACCCAACCTGGTTCGACGACGCAGCCGGGCTCGACCACGCAGCCCGGCCCGAGCGCGTCACCAGGCCCGAGCACGTCACCGGGCTCGACCACAGAGCCGGGCTCGACCGGCGGACCGAGCTCGATGAACGAACCCCGCTCCACGAACGAGGTCGTCGCCACGGCCACCGGCTTGACCAACGGTGCCACCGTGCTGCTCACGCAAGCCGGGACGTCCGCGGGGCAGCCCAGCGGACGGCGCGCGCAGAACGGCGCGGTCCCCACGCCGCCGCCCTCCGAGGAGTCGCGCGATCTGCCGCAACACCCGGGCGCCACACCGACCTCGCCGAAAGCGGGGCCCGCCGACACCGAGGCCTCGGTCGAGCGCAGCTACGCGCCGGGCTCGGTCGAGACCAAGCTCGTCCAGCACATCAAGTCGCCGCGCGGCGCCGACGAGGACATCTGGTTCGAGCTCGATCAGGTCAGCTTCGCGCGCGGCAAGGCCAAGCTCCAGGCCGCCTCGCAGCAGCAGATCAAGAACGTCGCCGACATCCTCAAGGAGAACCCCGACGTGAAGATCCGCGTCGGTGGCAATGCCGACACCACCGGCACGTCCGCCGCGAACCAGAAGCTCGCACAGTCGCGCGCTGACGCCATCGCGCAGGCGTTGATCGCCCAGGGCATCGACCCGGAGCGCATCGACACCACGCGGGCGCAGCCAGGGCGCGAGCAGACGGCGGCGAAGACGCACCGCCGCCCGGCGATCCAGATCACCTCACGCGGTGACCAGGCCGGTTAAGCCGCGCTCTCTTCGGCCTCGTCGATGCCCTGGCGCCAGTCGCACTCCATGCACCGAAGCGTGATGCCGCGCTTCGTCTCCTTCTTGAGGACGAACTTCGCGTTGCACGTGGGGCACGGCTGCGGCACCGGCTTGTCCCACGCGACGAAGTCGCATTGCTTCTTCGCCCAGTTCGAGCAGCCGTAGAACGGCTTCCCGCGCCGCGACCGCTTCTCGGCGATAAATCCGCCGCATCCCGGCCGCGGGCACTTCACGCCGAGCGAGATCGGCTTGGTGGTCTTGCACTCGGGGTAGCGCGTGCATGCGAGGAAGCTGCCGAACCGGCCGCGCTTCACCGTCATCGGCGCGCTGCACGTCTCGCAGATCTCGTCGGTCGTCTGCGGCGGGACCTTGTCCCACGTGCCGTCGAGGTTCTTCACGACCTCCATCGTGTTGCGGCACTCGGGGTAGCCCTGGCAGGCGAGGAAGCTGCCATTGCGGCCCCACTTGATCACCATCGGCTTGCCGCACTTCTCGCACGTCCACTCGGTCGCGATCTCCTCGCGCTTGACGTCGCGCATCTCGGTGCGCGCCTTCTCGAGCTCGTCCTTGAACGGCGTGTAGAAGCCGCCGAGCAGCTTGCGCCAGTTGACCTCGCCCTCCTCGACCTTATCGAGGTCCGACTCCATCTTGGCGGTGAAGTCCCACGACACGATCTCCGGGAAGCTCGTGACGAGCAGGCTGTTGACGAGGATGCCGAGCTCCGTCGGCCAGAACCGCGCTTCCTTCTTCTCGACGTAGCCGCGGTCGACGATCGTCGACATGATCGCCGCGTACGTCGACGGGCGACCGATGCCCTTCTCTTCGAGCTCCTTCACGAGCGACGCTTCGGAGAACCGCGGCGGCGGCTGCGTGAAGTGCTGCTCGGGGCGAATCGACTCGAGCGTGATCGCGTCGCCCACCTCGAGCGGCGGCAGCAGGCGATCCGCGCTCTCCGCGGCCTCGGCCTTGGCGTCGTCGGTCTCGGCGACCTCGTACACCTTGGTGTAGCCGGCGAACTTCATCACCTGACCGGTCGCGCGCAGCACCGCCTGGCCACGGTCCATGTCAACCGTGGTGGCGTCGTACACCGCCGGCACCATCTGCGACGCGACGAAGCGCTGCCAGATCAGCGTGTACAGCTTGATCAGCTCGGGGCCCTCGGGGTGCTCGGCGAGCGCCTCGGCGATCTTCTCGGGCGTCCACTCCATCGTCGTCGGACGGATCGCCTCGTGGGCGTCCTGCGCGCGCTCCTTGTTGCCGTAGGTGTTGGGCGCCTCGGGCAGGTACTCCGCACCGTAGGTGTCGCGGATGTGATCGCGCACCGCGGTCATCGCGTCATCGGAGACACGAGTCGAGTCGGTACGCATGTACGTGATGAGACCGGTCGGCCCCTCGGCGCCGAGCTCGACGCCTTCGTACAACCTTTGCGCCAGGGCCATGGTCCGCTTCGCGGAGAACCGCAGCTTGCGCGCCGCGTCCTGCTGCAGGCGGCTGGTGATGAACGGCGCCTGCGGCTTCTTGCGCCGCTCCTTCTTGTCGACGGTGGCGACCGTCGCCGTACCCGCGCCGAGCTCGGCCGCGATCTCGTGCGCCTGATCGGCGGTCTTGGGCTCGGCCTTCTCGCCCTTCCACTTCCAGATCCTCGCCTCGAATGGCGGCGGCTGCGGCGCGCGGCAGGTGACGTCGACCGACCAGTACTCCTCGGGCTTGAACGCCTTGATCTCTTCCTCGCGCTCGCACACGAGGCGCACCGCGACCGACTGCACGCGGCCCGCGGACAGCCCGCGCTGGACCTTGTTCCACAGGATCGGGCTGATCTCGAACCCGACGAGGCGGTCGAGGATCCGGCGCGCCTGCTGCGCGTCGGTCTTGTTCATGTCGATGTCGCGCGGTGCGGCGATCGCGGCCGCCACGCCCTTCTTCGTGATCTCGTTGATCAGGACGCGCCGGTAGTTCGTGTTGACGTCCTTGATCTCCTCGGAGAGGTGCCACGCGATCGCCTCGCCCTCGCGATCGGGGTCGGATGCGAGGTAGACGGTCTCGTTCTCGCGCGCCGCCTTACGGATCTCCGCGAGCACCTTCTTCTTGCCCTCGATCACCTCGTAGACCGGCTCGAAGC
Source organism: Kofleriaceae bacterium (assembly GCA_035539815.1). Classification (GTDB taxonomy): domain Bacteria; phylum Myxococcota_A; class Polyangia; order Haliangiales; family Haliangiaceae; genus JABFXX01. The sequence continues at coordinate 8,981 of DATLHR010000579.1, read as the reverse complement.
CGTTCTCGACGTCGACGCCATCGCGCTTCCTGAGATCGCGGATGTGGCCGACCGACGCCTTCACCGTGTAGCCGGAGCCGAGGTACTTGCCGATCGTGCGCGCCTTGGCCGGCGACTCGACGACGACGAGCGCGGAGCCCGGCTTCACCTTCTTCGGCTTGCGAACGACCTCTTCCTCCTCGTCGGTCTCCACCTCGGGCGCGGCGCCCTTCTTCGCCTTGGGCGCCTTCGCCGCAGCCTTCGCCTTGCCCTTTGCCTTGACGGGCTCCGCCTTGACGGTCTTCGCCGCCTTCGCGGGTTTGGCAGCCTTCTCCTTGTCCTTGGCCGAAGCCTTGGCCGAGGACTTGGTCGTCGCCGGTGCCTTTTTCGCCTTCGTCTTGGTGTTGGACTTGCTCACTGCTTCCTCGCCTGGAACGAGCTCTCGACTTGAGGCAGCGCGCGCAGGACTGCGCGCACTGCGAGGCCGGTTGATTCGACGATCGCGTCGACGGTGAATGCGCCCGCGGCCAGCGCGTCGCGGACGCGCTCCGCCGTGGGATCGAGGGGGGTCGCGCGCGGGCGACGCGGGTGCCCGGTCATCGCGAGCTCCGCGTCGGCGCCGTCCTCGACGAGCCCCGCGCCCTCGACGATCAGGCGATCGGTGCCGCGGGTCCCGGGGCACGCCGCGAGCACGCGGCCGAGCTCGAGCGCGGCGCGCGCCGTCGACAGCGATCCCGAGCGGACGTCCGCCTCGACCACGATCACCGCATCCACGAGCGCGGCGATCAGCCGATTGCGCGCGACGAACGCGCCCGGGCGCGGCTGCGCTCCATCGGGCCGTTCGCTGACGAGCGAGCCACCCCGCGCGAGGACCTCGGAGAACAACCCAGCGTGCCGCTGCGGATACGCGACGTCGCAGCCGCCGCCGAGCACGACCGTCGTCGTCCCACCGCCCGTGAGCGCGCCGCGATGCGCTGCCCCATCGATGCCGAGCGCGCCGCCCGACACGAGATGGACCCCGCGCGTCGCCAGGTGGCGCGCGAGCTCGAAGGCCCGCTCCATGCCCGTGCGCGACGCCGCCCGCGCGCCGACGATGGCGACCGCGGGGGAAACCCCGAGCGCGGCGCCCCGGACATAGACCGTGCGCGTCCATCCGAGCGCCGCAAGGCGGCTCGGAAACGCTCCCGGGGTCAGGACGGACGTGCTCACAGGGGGGTAGCAATTAGCCACCTGCCGTGGCTCCGTCAAGTGCGTGCGGCGCGCGATCAAAGATTCCAGGCACTTGCCTGGATCACGCGGCGTGCGCCTTCCTTATATACGGGGCGGGCGCGGCTGCCTGGTCGGTGAGGCTACTGCCCGCTCTTCTGCATCATGACCAGGTCGCCTACGCCCATCTCCTGGACCGACAGGGTGACCAGGCCGATCGAGACCTTGTCGCCGACATCGACGATGACGATCTCGCCGAGCGCACGCGCCGGGAACCGCCGGTCGTCCTGCCCCGCCTCCTTGCTCATCGTGGCCGGGTACGCATCGCCGCGACGGACCACGTACATCCGGTTGCCGACCTCGATGCCCGAGCCCTTGCCGAGCGCGACGAACACGACCTCGCCGTTGCCGATCAGCTGATCGCGCGTGAGGATGCCGACGATCGGCCCCTGCGCGTCGACCTTGGGTGCCACGGTCGGGACGTTCTTGAACGTCTTCACGAGCGGGCCGACCTTCGCGCCGCGCTCGATCTCCTGGTTCGCCTGCACGATCACGCCCCGCGCGCGCTTGTCTTGCTTGACGCTCACGACCTCGAGCTGACCGAGCACCTGGACGTAGGCGCCATAGTCCTTGCCGTCCTGCTTCACGTGCTTGCCTGGCTTGTAGATCGAGTAGCGCTCGCCGACCTTGGGTGGCTTGCCCTCGGGATAGCTCAGGTAAACCGAGTCACCGTCGCCGAGCAGCGCCTTCTCGTCGACGCTGCCGTCGACCGTGACGCTCTTGTCGAGGTCCGACTTCTCGACGAACGCCGTCTGCTTGATGCCGACGTCGAGCTTGCGCGCGGGCGCGGGCAGCGTGCGGTCACCCGGCTGCGGCGGCGTCTCCTCGGGCTGCGTCGTGGGCGGCGCCTCGGCGGCGAACATGCCGCGCGGCAACAGGCGCACGAGGTCGCCCGGATAGATCCAGTGCGGGTTCGTGATCTGCGGGTTGTACGACCAGACCTTCGGCCACTCCCACGGGTTGTTGAAGTAGTACGAGCTGATGTCCCACAGCGTGTCGCCGCGGCGCACGACGTGGAGCTCGGGCAACGGGCCGGCGTGCACCTCGATCGGCTCGGCGTACGCGGGCTGATCGCCCGAGATGTAGTAACCGCTCTCGGCTGCCTCGGGCTGCGTCTGGCTGATGATGTTGCCGTCCTTGTCGACGACGACGACGTTCGGCTGCGCGGGTCCCGACGCCGTGGGCGCCGGCGGCGGCGTCGGCCGGGGCCCCTGCGTGCCGGTCGAGCCCGGATCGAGCGTGGTGTTGACGTCGCCGTACACCTGCGCGAGCGCAGGCGCGGGCGCCAAGACGACGAGGGCGGCGAGCGCCTTCTTCACTTGGTCTCTCCCAGCCGCCTGGCGGCGAGCACGGCGGGCTCGGTCTTCGGGTAGAGGGTCACGACTTGCTCCAGCACGGCGCGCGATTTCTCCGACTGACCGAGCGCCTGATAGCAGTATCCCACCTTGAGGAGCGCGTCGGGCACCTTGTTTCCTCGGGGGTAGGTCTCGATCACAGTCCGGAACTCGGCGAGCGCGTGCGTGTAGTCCTGCTGCGCGTAGAACGCCTCGCCCAACCAGTACTGAGCGTTGTCCGCATAGTCGTGACGCGGGTACTTGCCGAGAAAACCGCGCAACGTGGTCACGGCGTCGGCGTACTGGCCGCCCCTCACCAGCTCGACCGCGCTGCGGTACGCGCCCGCGGCCTCGTCGCTGCGGTCGCTCGGCTCCGAGCGGTCACGCACCGACGAGCGCACCGCGGCCCGCGCCGCGATCGGCGGGACGCGGCGGGTGACCTCGATGCGATCCGACGTGGCGACGTCGTAGGTCGGCTCCGGGCGCGACCGTACCGAGCGCGTCGGCATCGGCTGCGGCGCGGGCTCGTCGGGCCACGCCGTCTTGCCCGCGGCCGCATCGCCCTCGTAGACGATCTCGGTGCCGTCCTCCGTGACGCCGACGACGCGCGAGGTCTCCGACGACGGCGCGCTGCCCGGCGGCGGCGCGACCTCCTCGACGGGAAGCGCGGGCATCGCCCCCATGACGCTCTCCACGCGCTCGGCGCGGAGGATGTCGAGCTGATGTTGCAGGTCGCGCAGCTTGCGCTCCTGCGCGCGACGATCCGCGCGTAGCTCGCCCACCGTGTCGGTGAGACGTCGGTTGTCCTCGCGCATCGCCGACGAGCGCGACGCACATCCGAGCAACAGGCACATCCAGAGGGCGTGGCGCGTCATCGCAAAAAAAATCGTAGGACGCCCCCTGCCCGCACGCCAAAAATTTGTGCGCGCGTGCGCCGCACGCATGCAAGCACTTCACTAAGTAGGTCAGGACGCGTCCCCGAGCTTGCGGTACAGGGTGCGCCGGTCGATCCCGAGTACGCGAGCCGCCTGCGCCATGTTGCCGCCGACCGCCGCGATCACCTGACGGATGTACGCGACCTCGATGTGCGCCAGCGGGACGTGTCGGCGTGCGGCCTCGGTGAGGTCGAGCTCGTCGGTCAAGGGTGCGGCCTGGTCGCGATCTCGGACGTCATCGATCACGATCGTGTCGTGCTCGCTGAGTGCGATCGCCCGTTCGACGAAGTTCGCGAGCTCGCGGACGTTCCCCGGCCACTCGTGCGCGCACAGCCACCGCATCGCCTCGTCGCTGATCCCGATCGGCGACTGCCCGCGCCGCGAGGCACGCGCCAGGAACGCCTGCACCAGCTCGGGGATGTCCTCGGGCCGCGACCGCAGCGGTGGCACTTCGATGCGCACGACGTTGATGCGGAAGAACAGGTCGCTGCGAAACCGCGCGGCCTGAATCGCCTGGTCGAGATCGCGGTTCGTCGCCGCGATCAGCCGGACGTCGGTCGCCACCTCGGCGACGCCACCCACCGGGCGGACCCGCGACGACTCGAGGACGTGCAGGAGCTTGGCCTGCGCTTCGATCGGCATGTCCGCGATCTCGTCGAGAAACAACGTCCCGCGCGAGGCCTCGACGAACAGCCCCTCGCGGGACTCGCGGGCGTCGGTGTACGCGCCGCGGCGCACTCCGAACAGCTCCGCCTCGATCAGGCTCGCGGGCAAGGCGGCGCAGTTGATCTGGACGAGCGGACCGTCCCGCCGCGCGCTCCGCGCATGGACCCATCGTGCGAGCGCGCCTTTGCCGACGCCACTCTCCCCAGTGATCAGGATGGTCGCATCCGATCGCGCCGCCCTCCGCGCCACATCGAGCACGCGCTGCATCGCGCTGCTCCTCGCGATGATGTCCTGATCTCCGTCGTCGCCGAGATCGCGCCTCAGGCGCACGATCTCTCTCCGCATCGTGCGCTCGCGCAGTGCACGTTCGATCGCGATGATCAGGGCCTCGCGCTTGAAGGGCTTCGTGACGAAGTTGCACGCCCCCGCGCGCACGGTCTCGACCGCGAGCTCGATGCTGCCGAACGCCGTGATCAGCAGGACGGCCTGGCGCGGCTTGGCCTCCAAGATCGCGACGAGCAAGTCCGGGCCGCGCATGCCGGGCATCTCGACGTCGCTGATCACCACGGCGAAGTCCTCGGCACGAACGCGGGCGAGCGCGGACTCGGGGACGGTCTCGCCGCTCACGTCGTATCGATCGCCGAGCGCTTCGAGCAGGTAGTCGACGACAGCGCGATCGTCGTCGACGATCAGGATCTTCGGGCGGTCAGGCACGAACGAGCTCCTTGTGATGCGGGAAGCTGACCACGAACTCTGCGCCGGCGCCCGGCTCCGAGATGACCTCGACCTTCGCGCGATGCTCCTCCGCGATCGCGCGCACGACGGCGAGTCCCAACCCGGTGCCGCCCTCGGACGCGCGGGTCGTGAAGAACGGCTCGCCCAGCCGGGCCTTGGTCGCCTGATCCATCCCGGGCCCGGTGTCACGGACCATCAAGCGAACGAGCCCGTGAGCGCGGTCGACGCGCACGAAGATGCTGCCGCCGGGCGGAGTCGCGTTCATCGCATTACGCACCAGGTTCAACGTCACTTGCTGGAGTTGATCGACGTCCCCCACGATCTGGTGGGGTCCATCCGCCGTGTCGAGCTCGAGCGAGATCTGACGCCGGCGCGCTTCCGTGGCGAGCAGATCGATCACGGCCACCACCGGCACGACCAGGTCGCACGGTCCGATCACCGCGGGCGTCCTGCGCCCGAAGGACAGGAGCTGCTCGACCACGCGCGTGATGCGATCGCACTGCGCGACGATGAGTTGCGCCTGGCGCCGCACTTCGGGATCGGCGTGGTCGACGATGGCGGACGCGCGACCCGATAGCACTTGCAGCGGAGATCCAATCTCGTGCGCGAGCCCGGCCGAGAGCTGCCCGATCGTCACCAGCTTGTCCACGCGCTGCAGCCCGAGCTCTAGCCGCGTGCGTGCCTCGGCCTCGGCCTCGATGCGCGCGCGCGACTCCGCGAGCGTCGCGATCATCGCGTTGAACTCTGCGACGAGCTCGCCGATCTCGTCGCCGCGTCCCGGTCGCACACGGGCGCGGAAGTCGCCCTCGCGGACCTGGCGAACACCATCGAGCAGACGCGCGATCGGTCGAGCGACGTAGATCGTCCCGAGCGCGAGCCCCGCGACCAACGCCCCGATCAAGAAGACGCCGAGTGCGAGCAGCAGCCGGTCGCGGGTTCGCTGCAGGTCGCTCGTCATGTCGTCCGTCGGCCGCGCGACCACGAGCGTACCGATGACGGTGCCGTCATCCACGGTCAGCGCCCCCGTGAAGATCAACCGGGTCGGATCTTCGGGCGGGGCGAACATGACCTGGTCGCTGCGCGCGGTGGCTGGGTGCCCTGCCAGGCTCTCGATCACCGCGTCCCTCACGGCGCCGCGCGAGCGCGCGATCGGCTTGCCGTCCGCATCGTGGACGTAGATGTCGACCTTCGGCGCGAGGGCCTCGAGCGTCGACAAGGTCTCCTCGATGTCACGGCTCTGCTTGTCGCGCAGCGCGTTGCCGACGGCGGTCTCCAGCGATTGGCCGAGGATCCGGATCTCGCTGGAAGCCGCGGCACGAAGCTCGTTGCGCTCGCTCGCGTACGCCCACCAGGCGTAGGTGCCGAAGAGGACGACGCCGACGGCGGTCAAGGCGAGCGTGAAGCGAAGGCGGATGGACATCGAAGCAGGACTGCCCCACGTGGGGCAAATATGTATCCGGACAGATTGCGCCGACGAATCGTGTCGCGAGCTTAGCTCCTGGCACAGACGGTGGAAGTGGCGCGGCCGTGCCGTCGTTCCAGATGCGTGCCGTCCTGTGCTACGCGCTCGCCGCGTCCATTGGATGCTCCGAAGAGGAGCCCCGAGCCGCCGAGGCTCCTACACGGTTTGCTCTCGCCTCACCAGAGGTGAGAGATGCGAGCATCTCTCGCGAGTACGTCGCCGACATCCGCGCCGTCCGCCACATCGAGCTGCGCTCACGCATCAACGGCGTTCTCGAAACGGTGACGGTCGACGAAGGTCAGGCGGTGAAGGCGGGGCAGACGCTGTTCGCGATCAATGCGCGCGCACTCAAGCAAGCGGCCCTGGTCGCACGCGCGGCGACCCTGGGTGCAGAGGCGGAGCTGAAGGCGGCGCAGCTCGAGCTGCAGAACACGAAGGTGCTGCAGCAGAAGCGCGTCGTCTCGGATGCCGAGGTGGCGTTCGCCGAATCGAAGGTGCAGACCTTGCGGGCGAAGGTCGAGGAGGCACGCGCGAATGCGGAGCGCGCCTCGCTCGAGGTCGGCTACGCCGAGATCAAGGCTCCGTTCGATGGCGTCGTCAACCGCGTCCCTCGCAAGGCGGGCAGCGCAGTCGCCGAGGACGAGCTCCTGACCACGCTCACCGACACGCGCGAGGTGTTCGCGTACTTCAGGATCACCGAGCGCGAGTACCTCGAGTACCGAGCGATCCCCACCGACCGGCGACCAGCCGTCGCGCTTCGACTCGCAGACGGCAGCGTGTTCACTCGCGAGGGCGTCGTGGACGCGATCACCAGCGAGTTCGACCGCGAGACCGGCACCCTCGCCTACCGCGCGAGGGTCCCGAACGCGGACGGCACGCTCAAGCATGGCAGCAGCGGCAAGGTCGTGCTCACCACGGACCTGCCAAACGCGATGCTCGTCCCGCAGAGATCGACGTTCGACGTCCAGGGTGACCTCTACGTGTACGTCGTCGACGCGAGCCAGGTGCCGCGCGCCCGCAGGATCACCGTAAAGGCGCGCCTGAACGATGCGTTCGTCGTCGAACAGGGCCTGGCGCCCGAAGACCAGTTCGTCCTCGACGGCATCCAGAAGATCAAGGAGGGTGCGCGCATCGAGCTGGCCGGCCCGCCTGCCACGGCAGAGCTCGGCGCACACCACGGAGGCTAGCCATGCTCACGTACTTCGTGCGCCGTCCCGTGTTCGCCGGCGTGATGTCGATCATGCTCGCGGTGCTCGGGGTGCTCGCCCTGCAGCGCATGCCGATGCGGTTGTTCCCGAGCATCGCGCCGCCCGAGGTCAACGTCACCGTGGAGTATCCGGGCGCCAGCGCTCCGGTCGTCGCGAAGGCTGCACTCGAGCCACTCGAACGCGCGATCAACGGCGTGCCCGGCATGAAGTACATGACCAGCGACGCAGGCAGTGACGGTGTCGGCGTCATCCAGATCTTGTTCGAGCCGGGAACGAACGCCGACGTGGCGGCGATCAACGTGCAGACCCGCGTCAACGATGCGATGGGGCTGCTCCCCGCCGAGGTGCGCCGCAACGGGGTGGCGATCGCGAAGGAGGAGAACGCGCTCCTCGTGTACCTGAGCATCCACAGCACGAACCCGGAGCACGACCAGAAGTTTCTGTACAACTTCGCCGATCTCAACCTGCTCTCCGAGCTCAAGCGCATTCAGGGCGTCGGCTACGCGGACATCGTGGGCGCCAAGGAGTACGCGATGCGCATCTGGCTCAAGCCCGACAAGCTGGCGACGTACCAGGTGTCGGCCGACGAGGTGCTCGACAGCCTGCGAGAGCACAACCTCGAGGCCGCGCCTGGAAAGATCGGCGAGAACAGCGACCGCGGGCGGACGCAGCTGCAGTACACGCTCGCCTACACGGGAACGCTGAGCTCCCCGGAGCAGTACCGGAGCATCCCGATCCGGGCGCTGGCGGATGGCCGCCTGCTGCGTGTCCAAGACGTTGCCGACGTGGAGTTCGGCACGACGTTCTTCGACGTCGAGGCGAAGTTCAATGGCCGGCCGGCGGCGTCCATCCTGATCAAGCAGCTGCCCGGCTCGAATGCGCGTGAGGTCATCGCAGCCATCAAGCGCGAGCTCGCCGTGATCGAGCGGGACACGTTCCTTCCAGGCATGACGTATGACATCAGCCTCGACGTGTCCCGCTTCCTCGACGCCTCGGTCCACGAGGTCGAGAGGACCCTGCTCGAGGCGTTCGTGCTCGTCGCGATCGTCGTGTTCCTGTTCCTGCAGGACCGGCGGGCGACGCTGTTGCCGATCCTCGCGGTCCCCGTCTCGCTCGTCGGCTGTCTCGCGTTCGTCGATCTCCTCGGACTGTCGCTCAACTTGATCACGCTGTTCGCGCTGGTGCTCGCGATCGGCATCGTCGTCGATAACGCGATCGTCGTCGTCGAGGCGATCCACTACAAGATCCACCACGACGAGCTCTCGCCGGCGGACGCCGCCGAGCGCGCGATGCGGGAGGTCGGACCCGCGATCGTCGCGATGACCCTCGCGATGGCCGCGGTGTTCGTCCCGCTCGCGTTCATCGGCGGCCCCGCCGGCGTGTTCTACAAACAGTT
>DATLHR010000578.1:0-8735 GCA_035539815.1 Kofleriaceae bacterium | reverse complement strand
GCGTTGAACAGCGTCGTCTTGCCGACGTTCGGGTTGCCGGCGAGCAGCAGCTGCGGTCGGGCGCGCACCGTCATCGCACGGCCTCGACGTCGATCTGTGCGGCCTCGGTACGGCGGATCGACCACTGCCCGCCGCGCACCTCGATCCGCAGCGGATCACCGAGCGGCGCGATCGTCACGATGCGAACGAGCACGCCGGGCACGAGACCCATCTCGAGCAACCGGCGGCGAAACGCGCGGGGGCCATCGACGCCGCGCACCGTGACGCTCTGGTCGAGCGGGATCTCGGCAAGCGACGGCACCTACGTCGAATATCATTCTTGAAAATCGTTTTCAATCTGCGTCTCGGGCGCGCATCCGAGATCCTCGGGGTATGTGGCCGAGATCCCAGCCCGCGCGCCCGGATCTCGCACCATGCAGGCGCGATGCTACATTCGAGATTAGGGGCAATCGATGGACACAGCGCAGACCCTGCTGCTGAACCAGGGGTTCGAGCCGATCAAGGTGATCTCGTGGCAGCGCGCGATCACGCTGTTGTTCCTCGGCAAGGTCGAGGTGCTGGAGGAGTATGGCAGGGATATCCGCGGCGCGACCATCGTGATCAAGGTGCCCGCCGTCGTGCGCCTGTTGCGCGCGTTCCGCCGCCACCCGCGCCCGGTGAAGTTCTCGCGCGTCAACATCTACGCGCGCGACCACTACAAGTGCCAGTACTGCGCGAAGAAGGCCCCGATCAGCGATCTCACGTATGACCACGTGGTGCCGCGCTCGCAGGGGGGGCAGACCGAATGGACCAACATCGTGACCTGCTGCTACCTCTGCAACCGGAAGAAGGGCGGCCGCACGCCGCGCGAGGCAGGCATGTCGCTGCTCGCGCAGCCGACGCAGCCCAACTGGGTGCCCGCGGTCGCGATCCGGATCTCGTTGCGCTCGATCCCCGACGCCTGGCGTGACTACCTGTACTGGACCGGCGAGCTCGACACCGAGCGCGCCCCGGGCTGATGCGGCTCTGCTTCGTCTGTCTCGGCAACATCTGTCGCTCGCCCACGGCGGAAGGCGTGATGCGCAAGCTGGTCGCCGAGGCCGGACTCGCCGATGCGATCGTGATCGATAGCGCGGGCACCGGCGGCTATCACGTCGGCGAGTCTCCGGACCCGCGCACGTGCGAAGCCGCCGCGCGCCGCGGGATCGACCTCGCGCACGAGGCGCGCCAGTTCACGCGCGCCGACCTCGAGCGCTTCGACCTCGTGCTCGCGATGGACGGCAACAACCTGAGCGTCCTGCAGCGCCTGCGTGGTGGGCGCGCAAACCCTGAGTTGCACCTGCTGCGCAGCTTCGATCCCACGGCCCCCGAGGGCGCAGAGGTGCCCGACCCGTACTATGGCGGCGTGCGCGGCTTCGACGAGGTGCTCGATCAGTGCGAGCGCGCGTGCGCCGGCCTGCTCGCGTACGTGCAGCAGCGCCGCGCGACGGGCTAAGGATTCGCGAGTCGCACGAACGACAACATGTCGGCGCGCACCTGAAACAGGCCGATGCCGACCTGCTCGAGCTGCACGCCCGCGGGGTTCGTGCCGGTGACGCTGACGCGCTCGCCCTTCCACTCGGCCCAGCACGTCGAGGTCGGCGGGGTGTGTTCGTACACGATCCGGAACGGGCCGCTGTCGAACCTGCCCGGCAGCGGCGCCGTGGCGATGTTCATGAACGTCGAACCATCGAGCGTGTACGTGAACTGCAGCACGACGGAAGAGCCTTCGTCCAAGAGCTCGCAGTAGTAGCTCGCCGTCGCGGGTTGGGCCTCGCCGATCGCGAGAAGCACCTGCGCCATCGAGGCATCAGCGAACACCAGATCACCTGTGAGCTCGAACGTCTCGCGACCGGGGGGCGCGGCGAGCGCTGCGCCCGTGCCGCCGACCAGCGAGTCGAAGCGCACCGCATCGCCGGTGTACGTGCCGAGGACCGACGACCACTCGCTGCGCTGGCTCGTGAACGGATCGAACAGGACGCGCGTCTGCCGGAGCGGCGAGACATCGCACTCATCGCCGACGCCGTCGCCGTCACTATCGAGCCCGTTATCGGTGCGCTGCGGGCACACATCGCACGCGTCATCGATCGTGTCGCCGTCCTCGTCGTGACCGATCGGGATGCATGAGGTGCCATCCGACGTGTTCGCGTCGCCGGTCGCATCGAACGCGAGCCGGCCACAACCGGTGAGCAGCGCGATCAGGACAAGCTCGCACCTCATGCCTCGAGCGTACTATGGTCCGTCGATGAGCTGGCGCGCGAGGCTCGGCGTCACGCATGCAGAGACGGTCGGCGGAGGCGACATCAACGAGGCGTGGCGCGCGATGCTCGATGACGGCCGCCGCGTGTTCGTGAAGACGCACGCGTCGCCACCGCCTGGCATGTACGCCGCGGAGGCGCGCGGGCTGGACTGGCTGCGCGCCGGACCGCTGCGCGTGCCTGCGGTGATCGCCGTCGACGAGACGTTCCTCGCGCTCGAGTGGCTCGAGCTCGGACCGCGCGGTGGTGCGGCGTTCGACGAAGCGTTCGGGCACGGGCTCGCCGCGCTGCATCGGCTCGGCGCGCCCGGCTTCGGCTTCTCCGAGGCGAATTACCTGGCGACGCTGCCGCAGGACAACACGCTCGCGCCCGACATCGCGACATTCTATGTCGAGCGGCGTCTGCGCCCACTCGTGCGGCGGCTCGGGGACGGCGAGCTCGAAGCCGCGATCGATCGTTTGTCCCCAAACTTGTTCGGGCCGCCGGAGCCTCCTGCGCGCCTGCACGGTGACCTGTGGTGGGGCAACGTCGCGGCGTGCGCGGGCCAGCCGGTGATCTTCGATCCCGCGGTATACGGAGGCCACCGCGAGATCGATCTCGCGATGCTCGCGCTGTTCGGCAGCGTGTCGCCACGCCTGATCGCGGCCTACGAGGACGTGTGGCCGCTCGAGCGCGACTGGCGCGAACGCGTGCGACTGTGGCAGCTCTATCCGCTCGCCGCGCACGCGGTGTTGTTCGGCGGCGGGTATCCGGCGCAGCTCGTGCGTGCGCTCGACGCGCTCACCTCGGGGTGAGCGCGCATCGCGGTCAGCTCGCGCGTGGCTTCGCGGCGTTCGCGGCGAGCGCCGGCGCGAACGGCAGCTCGCGCAGGCGGCGGCCCGTGAGCGCGAAGATCGCGTTGCCGAGCGCGGCGCTGACCGGGGGCACCGGCGGCTCGCCGACGCCCGACGGTGGCGCCGTGCTCGCGACCAGCTCGGTGTGGATGCGCTGCGGCACGTCGCCGATGCGCGCGATCCGCGCGTCACGGAAGTTGTGCTGTTGCGCACGCCCGCCTTTGAACGTGATGCCGCCGTAGAGCGCGTTGGACAGGCCCATGATCAAGCCGCCTTCCATCTGCGCGTGGACGCGGTCGTGGTTGACGACCGTGCCCGCGTCCATCGCGACCCACGCCTCGTCGACGCGCACCCCGCGCCGAGCGTCGGGCACGACCGAGATCACGACGGCGGTGTACGAGACGAAGCTGCGGTGCGCGGCGAGCCCGAGCGCGCGGCCGTCGCGCTTGCGATCGGCCCAGCCGGCCGCGGCGGTGACGCGCTCGATCACGGTGCGGAGCCGGCCCGCGTCGACGGGGTGCTTCGCGAGCTTCTCGCCGTAGTTCGGCAGCGCCGCGATGCCGAGGTCGGCGAGCGAGAGCTGGCGCGCGGGCCCGATCAGCTCGAGCCACGTGTCGCGCGGATCCGCGCCGCGCGCGGCGGCGAGCTCGTCGATGAACGAGCCCACCGCGAACGCGTGGAAGATGTTGTAGACCGAGCGGAACCACCCGACGCGCACGTGCGCCGGGGCCTTGCACGCCTCGGCGCGCACGTTCGGCACGTCGAGCGCGACGTCGAGCACGCCTTGCTGGAGGTCGCCCGCGGAGGGCGTATCCGCGGATGGCTTGAACGTGCTCGAGATCGGCGTGAACGCGGTGCGATGGTGCCACGCGGTGACCTTGCCGCTGGCGTCGAACCCGGCGCGCAGGCGCTGCGCGTTGACCGCGTTGTAGTAGCCGTGGTGGAGATCGTCGTCGCGTGTCCATTGCACGCGCACCGGCGCGCCGACCTCGCGCGCGAGGAACGCTGCCTCCGACGAGAAGTCGGCCTTCGACTTGCGGCCGAACCCGCCGCCGAGCAGCGTGACGTTGATCGTGACGGCGGCCTCGGCGAGGCCGAGCACGCGCGCGACCTCGGTGCGCGCCGCCTGCGGGTGCTGCGTCGGCGCCCACACTTCGGCCTTGCCGTCGGCGACGCGCGCGAGCGCCACGGGCGGCTCCATCGGCGCGTGCGCGAGGTGCGGCACCACGTACTCGGCCTCGACGATCTTCGCCGCGCGCGCGAGCGCCGCATCGACATCGCCGACGTCACGTGCGCGCGTGCCCTCGGCCCGCACCGACCCGAGCAGCTGCTCGCGGTAGGCCGCGGAGTCGTAGCTCGCGTTGGGTCCGTCGTCCCACGTGACCTCCAGCGCGGCGCGCCCCTGGAGCGCGGCCCACGTCGACGAGGCGACCACCGCGAGCCCGCCCCACGGCTGGAACACGGGGGCGCCGGCCGGCACCGGCATCTCGACGACGCGCTCGACACCTCGCACCGCCAGAGCGCGCGCCGCGTCGTAGTGCTTCACCTTGCCGCCGACGACGGGCGGCCGCGCGATCACGGCGAACTTCATCCCCGGCAGGGTGACGTCCGCGCCGTAGTGCGCGCGGCCGGTGACGTAGCCCACGCCGTCGAGCAGCGGCAGCGAAGGATCCGCGAGCACCGCGAGCTCCGACGAGGGCCGCAGCTCGTTCGGGCCCGGCGTGGGGACCGGCAGCTTCGCCGCCCCGGCGACGAGCGCGCCGAACGGCAGGGTGCGCTTCGTCGGAACGTGCACGACCTCGCTCGCGCGCGTGGTGCACGTCGCCGGCTTGACCTTCCATCGCTGCGCAGCCGCCGCGACGAGCATCATCCGCGCCGTCGCGCCCGCACCGCGCAGATCGTCGAGGTACTTGCGGATGCTCGACGAGCCGTCGGTGTTCTGATCCCCGTAGCGCTTGTCGCCGACCGCCTGCACGACGACGACGCGCACCGGATCCGCACCGAGCTCGTCGCCGATCAGCCGCGGCAGCGTGCTGCGGATGCCCTGGCCCATCTCCGAGCGGTGGCACACGATCGTCGTCGTGCCGTCGGGCGCGATGTGCACGAGCACGTGCGGCGCGAGGCCCGCCGCGGGTGCGGGGTCGCCGGCGTCCGCGGCGAGAGGGCGCACCCCGAGCGCGAGCCCGCCGGCGGCGAGCCCGAGCCCGGCCAGGAAGGATCGCCGCGTGACGACGACGATCCTCACGACTCGTCCTCCTCCGGCAGGCCGGCGGCCTTGCGCACGGCCGCGCGGATCCGCGGATAGGTCCCGCAGCGGCACAGGTTGCCGGCGAGCGCGGCGTCGATCTCCTCGTCCGTCGGCTTCGGCTTCGCCGCGAGCAGCGCCGACGCCGTCATGATCTGACCGGCCTGGCAAAACCCGCACTGCGGTACGCGCAGCGCGAGCCACGCTTGCTGCACCGGGTGCTTGCCGTCGGGCGACAGCCCTTCGATGGTCGTGACGTCGCGTCCGTCGGCGCGGCGCACCGGCGTCACGCAGGCGCGCACCGGTTGCCCGTCGAGGTGCACGGTGCAGGCGCCACACAGCGCCTCGCCGCAGCCGTACTTCGTGCCGGTCAGCCCGAGCAGGTCGCGCAGCGCCCACAACAGCGGCATCTCGGGATCGACCTCGAGCGCGTGCTCGGTGCCGTTGATGCGGAGCTTCATCGCGATTCCTCCTCGGGGCAGGCGGCCCCGGTCTCGACCCACGCGGCGACCAGCGCGCCGAGCTGGGCCTGTGTTCCCGGTGCGGGCTCGCGGTCGGCGCCGGGCGCCCAGCCCCATGCGACGAGCGGATCGTGGGCGGTGTGCTCGACGAGCTGCGCGAGCGTCTTGTCGCCGTTGCGCGCCGGATCTTTCAGCTGCTCGCACAGCTGGTGGGGCGTGCGCCCGACCCACGCCATCGAGCGCGGTGCGAGGTGCCATGCGGGCGCACCCGGCACGCGCGCCAACGCCTGATTCCTGTCCTGGTGGCACGTCGAGCAGCGCATGCCGACGACGCCCTCGTCGCTGGGCCCGCGCTCGACCGGCGGATCGTGCGCCTCGAGTCGCATGCCCTGGTGCGGCGAATCACCGTCGGGATGGCAGTTCACGCAGCGCGCGTGCAGGAACACGCGGCTCGCCTCGCGGAACAGCGCCTGCGAGCGCGCGGCGGGATCAGCGATCGAGGCGAAGTCGTCGACCGAGCGCAGCTGGTCGGGCGCGACCCTCGGCGGCGGCGGTGCTGGCGTGCGCGTGTCCTTCGCTCCGCACGCGGCGAGCACCGCGAGGGCGAGACAGCGCCATGGACGTGGCATGCGCCCGAGTGTTGGCGAACCGTGCGCCGCTGACAACTCCGTGCGTGCACGCGCGTGCGCCTTCACGCCAATGGCGGTCAGTTAGCGAGATTGCGGCGAGCAAGCCCGCGGCCCACGCGATGATTTGCGTGCCGCAGATCGAGAGCCGCCAAGATCGCCAAGATCGCCAAGCCGAGATTCATTCGGGCCTCTCACGCATCGTCGTCGAGAGAATGGGACGTTCCATCCGACGGGGAACAAACCTATGTGCCCGGTTGCACATGCAGCCTTGCCGAAGGCCAGAGAAGTTCCTTCTTCTTGGCGATCTTGGCGATCTTGGCGGCTACCCTTCCGGGAGAACGAATTGCCCACGGCGAGTGCGCTCGCCTTTTCGGCTATCAGCGGTGAGGGCGGCTTAGAGCGCCTTAACGCTCGTTCACCTGGCGCGCGTGACCTTGTTGCCCTTGCCGAGCGAGGACACCTTCGCCGTCGCGCCGGATACGCCTCGCTTGTACGTGACGGTGTTGCGCGCGCCGGTCACCGCGATCTTGTCGACGGCCACGAGCGCCAGCGTGTTGGACGAGCCGGTGATCGCCAGGTGCTTCACGCCCTCGACGGTGATCTTGCTGTGGCTGCCGTTGATCGCGATCTTGTCGCACGTGCCCTTGAAGGTCGCGGTGGCGTTGCTCGAGTTGACCGAGACGTCGGGCTCCGTGGCGCAGTCGTGCTCGATCGCCGCGTCGCCGGTGTACGAGCGGCCCGCCGATGCCGTGAGCGGGATCGCGACCAGGCACATCCACGCGAATCGTGTCATCGATCCCTCCGGATCTACATTCTACCGTGAGTGTTGTGGCCGGCATCCCGATGCCGGGATAAGTCATCGCCATGGCTGATGATCGCCGACGGATCGCAGATGCAACCCGGGCGCTCACCGAGCGCGCCATCGAGGCCGCCCGCACGCTGACCCGCGGTGGTGAGGCGATCGACGAGCATCAGGTCGTCGTCGACAAGGTCGCGTACGCCGCGACCGAGGCGCGCGTGATCGGCGAGCTCGCGGGCGCGCCCGATGCGGTGGGCGAGGCCGCGCGGGTCGCCGCGTGCGAGCTCGCCGCATCGATCCCCTATCGCCTCGCACCGGTCGCGCCCCAGCTCGGGCTCGCCGGGTTCGCCTACGACGCCGTGACCGCCGCGGCGATCGCCGACGGCACGGCTCCCCCCGCGGTCGAGGCGGTCGGCGAGGCCGCGATCGCCCAGGAGGGCCGCTTCCCGTGGCCGCTCGACGAGGTGTTTTCGGAGGTCCGCGCCAACGTGCGCACCTTCGCCGATCGCGAGGTAGTGCCGCACGCCGAGCGCATCCACCATCACGACGAGCTCGTGCCCGAGCGCTTCATCACGGCGATGGCCGAGCTCGGCTATTTCGGGCTCTCGATCCCCGAGAAGTACGGTGGTCACGAGCTCGGCAACCTCGCCATGATCCTCACCACCGAGGAGCTGTCGCGTGGATCCCTCGCCGCCGCGGGCTCGCTGATCACGCGCCCCGAGATCCTGGCCAAGGCGCTGCTCGCCGGCGGCACCGAGGCGCAGAAGCAGACGTGGCTGCCCAGGCTGGCGTCGGGCGAGATCATGGCGGCGATCTCGGTGACCGAGCCCAACATCGGCTCCGACGTCGCATCGGTGGCGTGCCGCGCCGAGCGCGTCGACGGTGGCTACGCGATCACCGGGGCCAAGGCGTGGTGCACGTTCGCTGGCCGCGCCGACGTGATCGCGCTCCTCGCGCGCACGGATCCAGATCCGGCGAAGGGCGCGCGCGGCCTCACGCTGTTCATCGTCGACAAGCCGCGGTTCCTCGGCCACGAGCTCACCGCGACGCAGCCCGGCGGGGGCACGCTGACCGGCAAGGCCGATCGCACCCCTGGCTATCGCGGCATGCACTCGTTCACGCTCGCGTTCGATCGCTGGTTCGTCCCCGACGCGCAGGTCGTCGGGGGGCCCGGCGGGCTCGGCCGCGGGTTCGCCCTGCAGATGGCCGGGTTCGCCGCGGGCCGCCTCCAGACCGGCGGCCGCGCGTGCGGCCTGGCGCAAGCCGCGCTCGAGGTGACCTCGCGCTACGTCTCCGAGCGCAGGCAGTTCGGCCGCCCGATCGGCGACTACGGGCTCACCCGCTACCACCTGGGACGGATGACGAGCCGCCTGATCGCCGCCCGGTCGATCACGTACGCGGCCGCGCTCGCGATGGACGGTGACGAGCGCGCGGCCGCCCCGCTGGCCGCGATGGCCAAGCTGTTCGCCTGCGATGTTGCGGTCGAGGTCAC
>DATLHR010000577.1:0-3895 GCA_035539815.1 Kofleriaceae bacterium | reverse complement strand
CGACCCACAGCGTGCCGATCGCGCGCCCCTCGTAGAGCATCGGCGCGAAGATCATCGACATCGTGCCCATCGACAGGCAGCCCATTCGGGAGCGATGCGGCATCTCGCCGGCCTCGACGTCGGGGAACACGGTCACGCGCCGGTCGAGGATCGCGATGCCCGACGCGGTCTCGCGGTCGAGCGGGGCCGGGAACATCGTCTGGAGGCGCTCGTAGGTGTCGCCGGCGTTAGCCGCGACGTCCAGCATCCCGTCGTCGCGCAGCACCGTCACGCCGACCGTGTGACCGGCGAACAGTCGCTGGCACGACGCGAGGATCACGTCGAACACCGGCTTGGTGTCCGCGATCGAGCTCGAGATCGCCGAGAGCACCTCGCCGGACGCGCGCTGCTGGTCGAGGGCCTCCCGGGTCTCGTTGAACAGGCGCACGTTGTCGATTGCGATGGCCGCCTGCCGCGCGAAGGTCTCGAGCAGGGCGATCTGGTCGGGCGTGAACGCCCGCGCCTCGCGGCGCCAGACGTAGAGGACGCCGTAGACGCCCCGCTCGCGCGTCAACGGCACGCCCAGCACGGCGCGGAAGCCGAAGCGCCGCTGGTTCTCGATGGCGTCCGGAAATTCGCGCTGGATCACCTCGGTCACGTCGGCGTAGTGGATCGTCCTTGCCTCGAGCGCACAGCGGCCCGTGATGTAGGTCGGCTTGAGCGGGAAGGGTCCGGGCATGTTCACCGGGTCCTCGAGGTCGCCGGTGGCTCCCTCGACCAGCGAGTGCGTCGCGGCGATGTGGAGCGCGTTGTCCTCGACCAGCACGACCTGCGCGAACTGCGCCTCGCACAGGATCGCCGCACGCTCGGCGACGACCTGCAGCACCGGCTGCACGTCGGTCGGCGAGCCCGACGTGACGCGCAGGATCTCGCTGATCGCGGTCTGCTGGTCGAGCGCCTCCTTGGTCTGGTTGAACAGGCGGACGTTGTCGATCGCGATCGCGGCCTGGCGGGCGAAAGTCTGGAGCAGCGTGACCTGGTCGGGCGTGAACGCACGCGCCTCGCGCCGCCAGATCAAGATCGCGCCGTAGGCGCCGCCTTCGCGCATCAGCGGCACCGCCATCAGCGCACGGAAGCCGAAGCGCTCCTGGAACGCGCGCACCGCCGGGTACTCGTCGGCGAGTAGCACCACGTCGGAATAGTGGAGCGTCGCGCGGTCGAGCACCGCACGCCCCACGACCGAGTCGCGCGACAGCGGGACGACCAGCTTGCGCATCGCGGCGGGGTCGTCGAACGGCGAGCCCGAATCCGGGTTGGTCGCGTAGACCGCAACCGGCCGCAGCACGTCGCCGTCGATCAGGGTGACCAGCGCGATCGGCGCGTCGCACAGGTGCGCCGCGCGCTCGGCGACGGTCTCGAGCACCGGCTGGACGTCGGTCGGCGACGCCGAGGTGACGCGCAGGATCTCGCTGATCGCGGTCTGCTGCTCGAGCGCCTCGCGGGTCTGGTTGAACAGGCGGACGTTGTCGATGGCGATCGCGGCCTGGCGGGCGAACGTCTCGAGCAGCGCGACCTGGTCGGGCGAGAACAGCCCCGGCACCGGCCGCCAGACGAACAGCGACCCGTAGGCGGTGTTCTCGCGCATCAGTGGCACCGCCAGCACGGCGCGGAATCCGAACTTCTCCGTGTTCGCGCGCGCGGCCGGATACTCGGTGTCGAGGTACGGCACGATGTCGGCGAGGTGGACCGTGCGCCCCTCGATCACCGTGCGCCCGGTGATCATCCCGCGATCGAGCGGGACGACATAGCCGCGCGGCACCTCGGGGACATCGCCGTGGGTGTAGGTCGACATCGTGCGGAGCGAGCCGTCGACCAGCAGCGAGACGTGGGCGCTCGGCGTGTCGCACAGGATCGCCGCGCGCTTGGCGACCGCGTCCATCACCGGCTGCACGTCGGTGGGGGACGCCGATATCACGCGCAGGATCTCGCTGATCGCGGTCTGCTGGTCGAGCGCTTCCTTGGTCTGGTTGAACAGCCGCACGTTGTCGATGGCGATCGCGGCCTGGCGGGCGAACGTCTCGACGAGCGCGATCTGGTCGGGCGTGAAGGCGCGCGGCTCGTCCCGCCACAGGAAGATCGACCCGTAGGCGCCGGCGTCGCGCATCAGCGGAACGGCGAGCACCGCGCGGAACCCGAAGCGCATCGCGTTCGCGACCGCGTTCGGATACTCGCTGGCGAGCAGGGGCGTCACGTCGGCGTGGTGGACGGTGCGGCGCTCGACCGCCGCGCGCCCGCTGATCGACATGCGGTCGAGCGGGACCGGCTGCGCCGGACCCGGAGGCACGCCGGCCGCCGAGTAGGCGACCATCGGCTGCATGAAGTCGCCATCGATCAGCAGGATGCGCGCGAACTCCGCGTCGCACAGCCGCGCCGCGCGCTCCGCGACCGCCTCGAGCACCGGCTTCACGTCGGTGGGCGAGCCGGAGATCACGCGCAGGATGTCGCTGATCGCGGTTTGCTGACCGAGCGAGGTCTGCAGCTCGGCCGTGCGCTCGTCCACCTTGCGCTCGAGGCCCGCGTAGGATTCGCGCAGGCTCGCGGTCATGCGGTTGAACTGTCCGGCGAGAACCTCGAGCTCGTCGCCGGTCTTGATGTCGATCCGGTGGTCGAGCTTGCCTTCGCCGATGAGCTCGGCACCTTCCTGCAGCGTCCGGATCGGCCGCGCCATGCCGCGGGCGAGGAACAGCGCTACGAGCGCGGAGATGACCATCCCGGCCAGCAACAGGATGCCGATCCGCAGGATCGACGCGTCGAGCGGCGCCAGCACCTCGGACGTCGGCTGCTCGACGAACACCTTCCAGCCGAGCGGCTCGACGTTCGCGTGCGCCGACAGGACGTCGACGCCGACCACGTCGCGCGTCAGCACCACCGCGTCGTCCGCCGACCGGCCGTCGAGCGCAGCCTTCACGTGCGGAAGGGTCGAGAGGTCGGTCTTGCGCAGCACCAGGCCGATGTCGGGGTCGGCGATCAGGTAGCCGGCGGAGTCGACGACGAAGGCCTTGCCTTTCTGGCCCGCGCGGATGCGCGTGATCACGTCCCACATGAACTTGAGGTTCACGTCGGCGACGGTGGCCGGGCCGCTGTCGCCGCCCGAGCGCACCGCGATCTGCATGTAGGGCTCGGTCTCCTTGCGGAAGTACACGGGCCCGTACCACGGCTTGCTGCCGGTGGGCTCGCGGAACGCCGGGTCGCGCGTGCGATCGCGCAGGCATTCGCCCTGCGCGTCCATCGACAGCCGCGACACCTGCATCTTCTCGCAGCCGTCGGCGCCGAGATAGGCGATGTCGGTGACGTCCGGCACCTGCTTCAGGAGCTTCAGGAACTCCAGCCGGCGCTGCTCGCTCCCGTCGGCGCCGAGCTGCGGCAGCGCCGCGCCGCGCAGCTGGCTTTGCACCTGCACGATGTACTGCTCGATGCGGCTCGCCGCCGCGAGCGCCTTCTCGCGCTGGACCGCGTGCAGCGCGTCGAGCGTCTCGCCGCGGCTGAAGTAGTAGGAGATCGACGAGGGGATCAGGAGCGCGCCGGTCACCAGCGCGAGGATCAGCACGAAGTACTTGCGGAACAGCCGGCTCGTGCCGGGACGACGGACGCGGGCGGGCGTCGCGTCGGCGAGCGGCGGTTCGCCGACGCGCGAGGCTTGAGGGGGAACGGCCGGGACGTCCATCGTGGCCGTCAGCCGGAGGCGCCGCGGAGGAGCGCTCGCGCCGTCGACGGCTCGCCGCGTCGCGGCGCCGCGGCATCGCCATGAGAGGCGCGCGAGGGCACAGGCGCGGGGCCGGGCGCCGCAGTCGTGGACGAAGGCTCGTACCGGGACATGGGGGTGACCGCTTGCGTCCGGGGCCGGGAGCGGCGCCCG
>DATLHR010000576.1:0-16895 GCA_035539815.1 Kofleriaceae bacterium | reverse complement strand
GATACGGCGGCGTTGCGATCCACGATCGCGAACGTGGCCGCGCACCCGACGATCACGCCGCCGATCGCCAGCAGCCCGGCCGTCAGCCGTGACATCCCTGGCTTGGGCTCGGTCAGGTCGATGATCGTCTCGACCTGGCTGGCCTCCACCGGCTGGGACGGCGCGCGCTGCGGTGGCAACGGCGGCGGCGCCGGCCGCTCGACGCGCGGCGGCGCGGCGGCGGGTTTGACGTCGGCGCTGGCGGTGACGGCGCCGTTGCCATCGATCAGATCCTGACCGAGGCGCACGAGCTGACTCGCGACCTCGCTCGCCTTCGCGCGCATCGCGTCGAGGTCGCGGCGCGCCTGCTCGAGATCGCCCCGCTCGGCGTCGAGCTTCCCGTTCTCGGCCACGAGCTTCCCGTTCTCGGCCACGAGCTTCTCGTGCTCGGCTTCGAGCTTGTCGCGCGCGGCCTTGACCTTCTCGAGCTCCGCATCGCGCGCCTCGACGAGCGCCTTCGTGTCGCGCAATGACGCGAACTGCAGCTCGAGCTGCTCGGTCTGTTCGGCGTGTTGCTTGCGCAGCTCCTCGAGCTGGGCGTCGCGCGCGGTGAGCTCCTGCCGTAGCCCGTCGATCTGCGTATCCCGCGTCGCGAGCACCGTACGCTGTTCCTCGGTGCTCGCGAGCTGGTCGCGCAACCCGAGGATCTGGATCTCGAGCTCGGCGGCGCGCGTGGCGTCATGCTGGGCCTTGAGCTCGAGCGCCTCGAACCGCTCCGCGTCCTCGGCGCGGCCCTGCAGCTCCGTCGCGATCCGTTGCTGCGCCTCGATCAGCTGCCGCTGGAGCTCGGCGAGATCGCGGCGCATCGCGGCGATCCGCTCGGCCTTCGCGGCCGGGAGTCCTTCCATCACGCTGTTCTCGGTGCGCTCGATCTGTCCCGATCCACGCGGGAACATCGGCTCGACGACCTGTTCGCTAGGCACATCGACCGGGACCTTCGTCTCCGTCACCGGGGCGGTCTTTGGCTCGTCCATGCCTCCATGGTACGTGCGTCGACGCCGTCGCCGGGCGATGAACTGCGGCGCCGAGGTAGGCGGATCTAGGTGGCGGCCGGATACGTGCCGAGCACGCGGAGCTCGGTGGTGAGCGGTCGGATCTCGTCGAGCGCGGCGTGGAAGGACTCGCTCGCGGCGTGGCCGAGCACGTCGGCGTAGAAGCGATACGTGAACGGCGCGTCGGGGATCGGGCGCGACTCGAGCTTGGTGAGGCTCAGGTTGCGCGCCGCGAACCGCATGAGGATCTCGCCGAGCGCACCGGGGCGATCTGCGAGCGAGAGCACGAGCGAGGTCTTCGCGACGACGTTCTCGGCGACGGGCGCGGGCCGCAGCCCGATCTCGACGAAGCGGGTCGCGTTGCCGCTCGCGGACTGGATGCCCGTGGCGAGGATGTGGAGCCCGTAGCGCTTGGCCGCGGCCGCGCTCGCGATCGCCGCGTGCGCGCGGATGCCGGCCTCCGCGACCTTGCGCGCCGAGCCCGCGGTGTCGACGTCCGCGCGCGGCGTCATGTGTGGATGCTGCGCGAAGAAGTCGTGGCATTGCGCGAGCGCCTGCGGGTGCGAGAACACGACGAGCAGCTCGTCGAGCGAAGCGCCGGGCAGCGCGAGGAGGCAGTGCTCGATCGAGCTCACCACCTCGCCGGTGATCACCAGCTTCCCCGCGGCGAGCAGGTCATAGGTCTCGTTGATGCTGCCCGCCGTCGTGTTCTCGATCGGCAGCAGAGCGAGATCCGCCGCGCCGGTGTGCACGGCCTCGGCGGCCGCACGGAACGTGTCGTGACCGGTGAGCAGCGCGCCGCCTGCACGGCCGGCGTAGCGGCGCTGCGCGGCGAGGTGGCTGTAGCTGCCTTCGACGCCTTGATACGCGATGCGCAGCGGCGCGTCCTCGCGGCTGCGCACGGTCGCCTCTTGAAATGCGACCGACATGTCCATCACGACGCGGTACAGGCGCTCGATCTGGTGGGCATCGATCCCGGCCGAGACGGCGAGCTCGCGCAGGCGCGTGAGCAGCAGCTCCTCGCGCTCGCGGTCGCGGAACGGCGCGGCGGTCGCGAGCTTGGCCGCCGCGACCTCCGCGACGATGTTCAGGCGCTCGGCGAGGAGCGCGATGATCTGGCGGTCGACTGCCTCGATTCGATCGCGGATGGAAGACAGATCTGGGGCGACCATGCGCTGCACTGTACTAAGCTCCAGAACGTGACGCGCCGGGACGACCCGAATGATGACGAGACGCCGGTCGTTTCGACCGAGCCGCCGGTGGTCGCACGCCTCGTCGTGGAGATCCGCAGCGATGGCTCCCGCACGATCGCGCGGGGTGCGCTCGAGGATGCGACGAGCGGCCAGCAGACACGGCTGGAAGCGCGCGGGGAATCCCCGATGCAGCTGGCGCTCGCCCTGGCCCGCGCGCTCACGCGCCTGCCGCGCCTTGGCGCACGGTCGGCGGTCCGAGGTTTACTCGCGAGACGGCGCGATAAGCCGTCCGATCGCCGCGGCTAACGGGGCATGCTCTCTGCAGCGCCGCCATCCATCATGGTGGATGCGCGTTGGACACAATTACGACGGATCCTGGTGGACTCGGGATGGGTGTGGCGTGACGACACGTTGTACGCTCCCCACGAGACGATGTGGTTCACGGTCTCGTCGGACCAACCCAACTTCGCGCAGTTCCGCGATCGCATGACCGAAGCGGCGAACGCGACCGGTGGCGATCACTCCGATGTCGATCAGGTCGCGCTCCACGCGGACCTCGTGTCACTGGTCGCCGCGCTCGACGCGGTGCTCGACGGCAACTAAAGCGCCGCTACCAGCGCTTGCGCCAGGTCAGGTCGGCGCCCACGTAGTCGAAGTCGGCTGCGGTCTCGAGGGTCCACCGCGGACGGAAGTGCCACTCGAGCTTGCCGGCGCCGGTGTTGTCGCCGAGCTGGCGCTCGCTCTGATAGTCGTACCAGACGAAGATGTCGCGGGTGACCCACTTGCCTACGGTGCACACCACCGCATTGTCGCTGAGGCGCGGCACGCAGTTCGGCACCGGGAGCTCGAGCGGCACGAACGACAGCCCGCGCTCGATGAAGCGCGCGACCCGCTGCGACGCGATCGAGGAGCCGGCGCCGACGACGGCGTCGCGCGTCTGCTCGCTCGGATCCCCGGTAGGCGTACCGCCGAGGAAGAACCCGATCAGCTGGCCCTGCGAGTAGATCGCGGGCTCGCTCGACAGCTGCGGCTGGAGCCGGTCGAGCTCGCTGACGCGCCCTGCGAGACGAACGAGCATGGTCATGTCGCGCAGGTCCGTCGACATCGCGAGATCGAAGCGCGCGTCGGGCGTACCGTCGAACACGACCTCACCCTCGTCGAGGCGGTAGCGATGCCCGAACACGTCGGCGCTCGCGCGCTCCAGCTCGATGCGCCCGTCCATGCCGATCGTCTCGCCGAACGAGACCCGCACGCGCCCCTCGGCGGTCGCGATCAGCGATGACACGACCGCATACCGCGGCGCCTCGATGCGCGCCGGCGCGAGGTTCACGTCGACGACGAGCCACGGGCGCGCGGGCGGCTGGGCCCCCTTCGGGCCCTGCGGGATGGGGAGGTCGACGAAGTAGAGGTCCTCGGGCAGGTCGGGATCGAGGAGCGCGACGCCATCCTCGGGAGGCACCCGGACGACGGTGTTGGTGGCGTCCAATTCGCCGGTGAACCGCAGGCCGGTGCGCCGGAGCGTGCCCTGGATGTTCGTGGTGATCTTCGGCTGCAGCACGCCGATCGGCGCGATCTCGGTGAGCGTCGCGCTCAACGTCGTCTCCCTCGCATCCGCGCCGGCGGTGGCGCGCGCCACGATCTTGCCGCCGCCGATCTTGCCGTCGAGCTTCGCGGAGACACCGCGGTCGGTGATCTCGATCGTGGCGTTCGCATCGCGCAGCGTGCCGATCACGGGCGTCAGCGGCATGCGTGCGTCGGCGATCGCGAGCGTGCCGCGGACGTGCGCCGTCGCGGGATCGAGGCCGCGGATCCCGAGGTTCGCATCGATCTGCCCGCTCGCGCCGGCGAGCACGCCGGGGAGGAACACCGTGATCGGCGCGATCTCGAAGTCGTCGATCGTCACGGTCGCGGCGACGCCCGCGAGAGCGTCCGGGCGCCCCTGTGCGCTGATCGCGAGCGTGCCCTTGCCAGCTTCCTTGCCCGAGACGTCCAGCGTGCCCCGCGAACCGTCCCAGCTCGCCGAGACGCGCAGCTGCTCGAGCGCCGGCGGCTTGCGGCGCGTGAGCCCCGGCGTGACGGTGAGGTCCCGCAGCTCCACGATCGCCGTGCCGGTCGGCCTCGCGAGCGTACCGCCGACGCTCATCGTGCCCGCGAGCGTGCCACGCTCGACGAGGCGGCGGCCCACGATCGCGAGCGTGTCCGCGACGGGCTGCGACGGGATCGCGAGCGTGCCGGCCAGCGGTGCCGCGAGCGCGGCGCGCGGGGCGTCGAGCCACTGGGCGAGCGTCACCGGCGTACGCAGGTCACGGGTCTCCACGAGCGTCAGGGCCCCCGAGCTCGCGCGCACGCCGGCGATCGTGCCGTCGGAGTCGGTCTGCGCGGTGACGTCGATGTCGATCCCGCGCGCGAGCACACCACCGCGCAGGTCGCGCACCTCGACGTGAACGTCGGCGGATTCGGCGCCTGCGCCGACCACGACGTCGACGGTCGCGCGTGCGCGATATTCCGCGCGAACCCCGAGCCGCGCGAGCAGCGTGGGATCGATCGAGATCTCGGAGGTGCGTGCGGTCGCGCCGGCGATCACGTGCCTGCCGAGCCGCTGCCACGCCGCCGGATCGAACGGGCGCTCGGGGATCTGCAGCCGCGCCTCCAGCGTTGCACCGCCGAGCGCGTCGGTGCTCGCGGTCGCGTGGACGTCGACGAAGCCGGGGTCGGTCAGCGCGAGCGAGAGCTCGGCGCTCGCGGGGCCGACCTCGGTCGGCACGTCGCGCACGTGGAGGACGCCGGACGGTGTGCCGTCGCGGATCTCGAGCGTGCCATCGTAGACGCCGGGCACGTCGGCGAGGAGCTGCGGGCGCAGCGCATCGAAGCCGATGACGATCGCATGGAGATCCGCGCGCGCGACGCGGCGCCACGCACCGAGGTCGAGCGGGTCGCGCGGGCCATCGACCTCGAGCGCCACGCGAGCACCGCCGAGCTCGGGGCTGCGCGCGGTAGCGGACAGCGACACGCGCCGGCCGTCGAGCACGATCGAGACATCGCCGCCGAGCGGTCGCGCGCCGGGCTCGAGCACGAGATCGGTCGCGGTGACCGTGCCACCACCGCGCCAGCGCCCGCCGTGGCGCTCCACCGCGAGCGCCCCGGTCAGCGTCCCTGCCAGCGTCGGATCGAGCGCACTCGCCGGCACGTCGCGCGCATCGACGGTCGCGGCGAGCGAGGACACCGTGCGCCCGATCGTCGCCTCGATCGCGACCTTGCCGCCGCCGCTGCCGCTCGCGAGATCACGGATCGTGATCCGCCGGTCGTCGACACGCACGGTCCCACCGCGGCCGGTCCACGTCGACGTCTCGGTCTGCACGCGGTGACGTCCGAGCGCGATGTCGATGACCTCGCCCGGCGAGATCACCGCGTCCGCGTCGACGCTCACGGGCGCCGCCGCCGCATGGCCGCGCGCGGTCACCGCGATCCGGCCTCCGTCGAGGGTGCGGACGTCGACGCTCCCACGCCCGAGCAACTCTCCGGCATGCGTGAGCGCCGTCGCGACCAGGTGGGCCCGCGCGGACGGCGTCGCCGCGAGCGTGGCGCGAAACGTCCCGTGCACGCGCGCGGCACCGAGCTCGTTGTACTGGACCCCCTTCGCCGCGATCCGTCCATCGATGGTGATCGCGTCGATCGGGCCGCGGCCGCTCGCCGTGACCTCCACGACGCCGTGCACCGGTGCACGACCGGCGCTCGCCACCTCCGGGTTCTGCGTGCTCGCGCCGACGAGGCCATGGACGAGCTCGATCCGGTCGCCGTCTCGTGCGAGCGCGCCGATCGCCGCGAACCGCGTGTCGCCCTCCCCTGCCCCGACCGCGAACACGTTCGCGCCGTGCGCGGTCGCATCGAAGCCGGCGACGACCGCGCCACGCGGCGCACCCTGCACCGCCCCCGTCGCGATCACCGCGCCACGCGCACGCGGCCCGGAAGGCTCGCCGTCCGCGGCGAACGCGACCACCGCCGTCCCTCGCCCGCGCACCTTCTGCTCGGTGATCGACGCGAGCTCGACGTCGGTCGCCGCGATCACCCCGGAGGCCGTGCGCAGGTCGACGCTCCCGACGACGACGCCGTCGACACGCGACGTACCGACGCGGCCGCGCACCACGACGCGCGAAGCTGCTCCAGCGGGGACGGCATCGAGGGCGAGCACGACCTCGCCCGGCAGCTCGACACCGGGGGCGAGCCTCGCGATCTGGTCGGCGCTGCCGCGAGCGAAGACATGGCCCACCAGGCGCTCGAGATCGACGCCGGCCGCGGTCACGCTCACGCCGCCGACGTCGGCGAACGCGTACGGTAGAGAGATGGTGTCGGCGACGCGGACACCGGCGGACATCGTGATCGGCGCCGCGCGCTCCTTCCACGTGCCGCGGACGTGGACGTTCGCGAGGATGGGCCCGTCATGCGGGGCGATCACGCCGGCCGCCGCGACCTCGACGCCTTCGAGCGTGATCGGCTCGTCGGTGGCCTCGATCTCGATGCGAGCATCACGCACCACGACCGCGGGCAGCTCGACCGTCCACCCCGATGGTTCCTCGATCGGGGGCTCGGGCCGCGGCGTCTTCGTCGCGTGGATGCTCGCGACGACGCCATCGACAAGAAGTGACTCCACGTGCGCCGTGCCGCGGAGGAGCGGCAACAAGGCGAGCTCCACGCGAACTGTCTCGGCGCGCGCGATGCGACGTCCCTCGTGATCGGTCAGCTCGACACCCCTCACGACGACCGTGCCGAGCACGCTGCCCTCGACGCGCTCGATGTGCGCGGCGCCCCGGACCGCCTCCGCGAGCGCTCGCTCGGCGCGCACGCGGATCTGCTCGCGGCCCCAGTCGGTGTGCAGCGCGATCAGCACCGCGACGAGACCGACGACCGCAAGGGCGATCAGCCCGAGGGCACCTCGCCAGATCCATCGCCACGCGCGCTTCATCAGAACGCGTCTCCGACGCCGAGATGGGGGCTCACATTCGACCAAAACCCGGGCTCGTTGCGAGTGAACAGGTAGCCGACGTCCCCACGGAACTTGAGGCCGAACAGCTTCCAGTAGATGCCGACTCCTGCCGCCCAGTAGAGGTTGCCTATGTCGAGGTCCTCGGGCTCGAGCGTCACGTCACCGCCGTCGAGGAACAGCTGCGTGCCGAACGGGTCCTCCCACAGGGTGCCGATCGGGATCCGAAATTCCACGCCCGTCTCGAGCAGTGCGGTGCCCCCGATCACGACGAGTCCAGGCTCGTCACCGATCATCCCCGGCGCCTTCGGAGACAGGCGGCGCTCTGCGAAGCCACGGTGGCTGTTCGCGCCGCCCGCGTAGTAGCGCTCCGTGACCGGCACGTCGCCGAAAAGGCCGCCCATGCGCAGCCGCGCCGCCGCGACGACGCCGCCGAGCGGAAAATATCCGCGCACCTCCGGCGTGAGCTGCCAGTAGTCGAAGGCGCCGCCGGCCCACGCCGCGCCCTTGGTGGCGCGCACCGACGCGAACCACCCCGTGCGCGCATCGACTGGATCATCGCGGCCCTCGGCGGTGAGCGACACCTCGAACGCGCCGCGCCGCTGATCGCTGTCGAGCCCGAGCTCGCCGCGGACCGGCTCGTCGACTTTCGGATCGAGGAACGTGAGGTATTCGAAGATCCACGCGCCGCGCGCATACAGCCACGGCACGCCGAGCGGCGACTCGAGGCCGACGCGCAGGCGCGGCCCCGTCGACGTGTACGCCTCGACGGCGAGGTAGTCGATGGCGAGGGAGACGTCGCCGCGCAGGCGCGGTCGGAACAGATCGATCCGCGACGCGCCCACGGTCGCGCGATGTCGCTGCTGCAGCTCGGTGCCGTCCCACTGCAGCGCGAGCCCCGGGCGGAGATCCGCGGACAGCGTCCACAGCGGGAACGCCTCCGGAATCAGGAACCCGCGAAGCCGCCCGCGTGCGTGCCCCCACACGCGCTCGGCGCCACCGCCGATCGCCCACATCAGCTCGTGGCGGCTGCCCGGCGTGACCGCCACGGTGACCGGCACGACGGCACCCGACGTGCGATCGATGTCGATGCGCACCGTCGAGAACCGCGCGAGCTCGTAGAGCGCTTGTTGCGAGTCGGCGATCGCCGTGGCCGAGAAGACGTCGCCGGTGCGGAACGCGAGGCGGCCGCGGATCGCGTCGATGAGGCCACCCGGCGCGCCCGTGATCGAGATCTGGCCGAACCTCGCGCGCGGCCCGGGCTCGATCGCGTAGCGCGCCGTCGCGATGCCGGTGTCGCGATCGGCCAGCACCGCGGCGTCGAGCCGCACGTGCGGATAGCCCGCATCTTCGACGAGCGTGAGCATCGGCTGCTTCGCGGCGTCGTAGACCTCGTAATCGAACGGAGCGCCGTCCGGCAGCTCGACCAGCGCGCGCGCGTCCTCCTTTCGGACCTCGGGCGGCAAGCCGCGGATCACCACCTGCAACGTGGCGCGCGTCCCCTCGTCGACGATGAACACGGCGGTCTGCTCGCGGCCGCGCAGGTCGACGCGCGTGGTGACCTTCACGTCGAAGAAGCCGGCCTGCACGTACGCCGCCCGGATCCGCTGCGTGTCGATCGACAGCTGATAGGGGTCGATGGCGCGCCCGCCTTTGCGAGTGCGCTCGAGCGACAGGCCGGGCACCAGCGCGTCATCGGGGATCGCCGAGTTGCCTTGGACGACGATCGCGGCGAGGTACTCCGCGTCCGCCGGCCGGCGTGGAGCCGCGCTCCTCCCGCCACAGCCAAGAGCCATGGCCATCCCACAGGACGCCACCACGAACGCGCGCATCTCCTCTGTCGATCTTAGCGGGAGGGATGCACCCGGTCCCGTTCTGTCGCGGCGTGCGATCCGAGACGGCCGACCAGCACCGGGATCGCCATCACGGCGATGATGATCGCGGCGATCTTGGTGACGGTCGAGCCCATCAGGAACATGAAGCCGATCAGCATCGCGAACATCACGGCGAAGAGGGCCGTGAGCCCGACGACGCGATGAGGAACGCCATCGGGCTCGCGGTCCAGATCCTCGGTGGGCGCGAGCTTCGTGTCATCACGAACGGGGTTGTGTCCGACGTGGGAGGGGTCGAGCGGAGCTCGCATGGTCGGCGTCGACATGGTCACCTCGTTCCGCGCGCGAGGCGGTGGCGGACCTGACTGACGATGCGCTGGACGTACGGGCGTACGCGGTCGAGCATGTTGCGCCCCTTCGCGACCAGCTCGTCGACCGAGACGCGCGTCGGGTGCGGCCCGCGCTTGGCGACCCGCTCCGCCCGCTTCGCATCCTCGGGCTCGGCTTCGACGTACTCGGCCGCTTCCCGAGCGGCTTCATCGACGTCGCCGCGCTTGACGAACTCGCGGACGCCCTGGTTGTAGTGGCGGGCGGAGATCCGGTCGCCCTCGCCCTGGTTCGGGTCTTTCGGCGGCTGACTCTTCATGCATGGGTCGAAGAGCATCCGCCATGCCACACGGCCATTCGCGTAGCACCGCACGGCGCAAGCCCGATGCGCGAACGCGGATGTGCGGCCGCGCACCGGCGCACACCCCGCGAGCTACTTGTGTGGGCTCGGTGATGCTCGCAACACGTGCTGCGCGATGTGGACGTCGACGACCTGGTCGCGCCAGCGCCCGCGCTCGGCGGCGTCACGCGCTGCGCCCTCGATCGAGACACCCTCGGGGGGCGCGACCAGCTCGGCGAGCCGCGCGAGCAGCTCGGGGCGGCGCTCGGGCGGTGCGAGGTCGACCAGCGCGGTCAGCGTGATCGCATCCTCGTCCCCCACGGCCGCGACGACGCGCTCGATCGCACCGGTCGCCCCGGCCTCGAGCGCGACGACCGCCGCCCGCAGCTCCGCACTCGCCGTCTCCGCCAGCGGCAGGCTCGCGCGGCGGCCCGCGAGCAGGCGCGTCGTGGTTCCCGCCGGTGCGACCACCACGCCCGCGGCGCCCTCGAGCTCGACCTTGCCCGACTGCACGATGATCGAGCCGCGCCCGGCCTCGTCGATCTCGACCGTGTACTCGCAGCCGAGGTCGACGACGTTCGTGGACGGCGTGGTGATCGCGAAGATTCGTGGCGGCGCGATCACGCGCGCGTGCATGCGGCCGCGCTCGAGGTGAAGCTGATGGCGCGCCGGTTCCGTGCGATCGAGCCGCACACGCGTGCCCTCGAACAGCTCGGCCGTGCCGATCGATGCGATCGCGAGCTGCGCGCGGTGGGCTCCGGTGTCGAGCGTCTCGCCGACCGGCAGCACCCCGCGCGCCGCCAGGCCACCGCCGCACGTGACCTCGCCGCCGTGCGCGACGAACGCCATGCCGTGTCCGGCGCCGCACGTCGCCTCCGACGCACCACGCCCGCGCAGCACGATCACGAACACCGCCGCGGCCGCCGCCGCCACGACGATCCCCGCGATCCACACCGCGCGCCTGCTCGACCGGCGCACCCGGAGCTCGTCCAACGGCCGGTCGTGCGCGAGCGGCGCGAGCAGCTGCTCCAGCCGCGCGACGTCGGGATCCGGCGCGCCCGTGCGGTCCCAAAGATAGTCAGGCTTGCTCATCGGCTGGCTCCCTCTTCGGATGCGATGCCGAGGCGCTCGCGCAGGAGCTTCATGCCACGGTGAAGGTTCACGCGTACCGACCCCGGCGACAAGCCGGTCTGCTCGGCGATCTCCGGCCCGCTCATCCCCTCGACGAGCCGCAGGATCATGGTCTCCTGATACGCCTCGGGCAGCGCACGCAGCGCCGCCAGCACCTGCGCGACCTCGGCGGCGCGCGGCGCTTGCACCGCCAGCTCGGTGAGCTCGTCGGTCGGCCGCTGCCCGCGCAGATGATCGATCGCCTTGTTGCGCGCGATCGCGAGCAACCAGCCCGGAAACGCCGCCGGTTCCCCGAGCTGCGGCAGCCGCTCGAGCGCCGCGGCGAACACGTCCTGGACGAGGTCCGCCGCGTCCCGGTAGGCCACCCGCGCGAGCACCACCCCGTGCACGGCCCGATGGAACCGGCGATACAGCTCGGCGAACGCCGCGCGATCACCGCGCCGCGCCGCGCCGACCAGCGCCGGGAGCTCGTCCACGGGAGGAACATACAGGGCCAGCAACCCACGCAGGACGGCCGGCCGCCCGGAGTGTTAACCGTCCTCGTGAATCGAGTCCGCCTCGACGACCTCGCACCCCGCAGCCCGCATCTCCGCGAACGCGCGCTCACCGTCGAACGGCTGGAGGTCGACGCCGCGGCAGCCGTCGCCGATCACGGTGACCTCGAACCCGAGCTTGCGCGCGTCGAGCGCGGTCCACTTCACGCAGTAGTCGGTCGCCAGGCCCATGACGAACACGTGCCCGATCTCGCGCTCCGCCAGCCAGTCGCCGAGCCCGGTGGCCTTCTTGTGCCCGTTGTCGAAGAAGCCGCTGTAGCTGTCGATCCATGGATCGGTGCCCTTGCGGAACACCTCGACGATCCGGCTGAGCTCCAACCCCTCGTGCAAGCGCGCCCCGGGCGTCGACTGCACGCAGTGCGCGGGCCACATCACCTGCGGCGTCCCATCGAGATCGATCACGTCGCCGGGCCGCGTCCCCGGGTTGTTGACGGCGAAGCTCTTGTGCGCCGGCGGGTGCCAGTCCTGGGTCGCGACCACGGTGGAGAACCGCGGCATCATCCGATTCGCGACGTCGATCGTCTCATCCCCGCGCGCGACGGCGAGCGCCCCGCCCGGGCAGAAGTCGTATTGCAGATCGACGAGGATCAACGCGCGCGCCATGCGCACACCGTACGCTATTCGATGCGTTTGGTAACAAACGCGCCCCACTTCACCTTGATCTCGATCGTGTGCGGCGTGCCGTCGGGGTCGAGCGACAGCGTCCCGCTCGCCGGTTCGCTGCCATAGGTCGCGGTGAACTCGAACACGCGTCGACCGTCGGCGTCGGGACGGCGCGTGAACGTGAGCACCGTGGGCTCGAGGCGCGGCGTGCCATCGGTGAGCACCGCGACGGCGGACAGCTTCGTCGCCGCGCCCACCTTGGTGGCCGC
The DNA here is from genome assembly GCA_035539815.1 of Kofleriaceae bacterium. GTDB lineage: Bacteria > Myxococcota_A > Polyangia > Haliangiales > Haliangiaceae > JABFXX01. The sequence continues at coordinate 4,637 of DATLHR010000576.1, read as the reverse complement.
GAGCTTCTCCGCGTACCAGACGAACTCGGCGATCGATTGCGGCGCGATCACGGAGCCCGCCGCGGCCGTGGCCTCCAGCGTCTTGCCGTCGGCGAGCTTCGCCACGATCTTGCCGGCGCCACGGGACACCGTGGGCCCATCGACGAGCTCGAGCCCGTCGCGCGTCGCGCGGTACTGGATCACGGTGTGCGGCGTCTCGTACACCGCCTGGCCGCGCACGACCGGCGCGCCGTCACCGAGCTTCGCGATCAGCGCGCGCTCGCGGCCGATCACGGTCCCGTTCATCACGATGTCGTAGCGCGCAGCGGCGATGCGCGTGCCCTCCTCGACGAGCGCGGGCAGCGAGGCGAACGGATCGGCGACCTCCTTCAGCTCGGCGGCGGCGAGCAGCTCGGTGCGCTCGTGCAGCTTGCCGCGCACCATCACGTACGCCGGCGTCGCGAGCGTCGCGAGCTGCTTGCGCGGATCCGCATCGACGATCAACAGATCCGCGCGCGCTCCCTGCGAGATCACGCCGAACGCGTGCGGTGTCCCCGCGAGCTCGCTCGCGGCGGCGGTGGCCGTGCGCAGCGCCTGATACGGCGTCAGCCCCGCGGCCACGAGCAGCGCGAGCTCGTCGTGCACCGCGAAGCCCGGCACGACGTATGGGTTGCCGGTGTCGGTGCCGAGCACGAGCGGCGCCCCGGCCTTCGCGAGATCGACGACGAGCTGCTTGCGGACGGCGTTCGCCGCGCGCGCCTTCGCGAACCGCTCCGGTGTCCACGCCTTCAGGCGGAAGTCCTGCTTCGGATCCCACTGCGCGCGGATCACCGATGGCACGTAGGCGAGCCCCGCGGTTCCGGCGAGGGACGCCGGATCGTCGAGCCGAGAGAACCGCTCGGTGACCACCAGCGTGGGGCAGTTCCACGTCTTGCTCTTCGCGGTCCGCGCGACGATGTCCGCACCGGTGCGCGGCTCGGCGTCGCGCGGGAGGTAGCCCTCGAGGTGCTCGATCGAGCGCTGGCCGCTCGCGAGCGCCGTGTCGAGCCCGACCGCCGCCGGCACGTGCCCCGCGAACGGCATGCCCTGCGCCTGCGCCTCCGCGGCGATCGCGGCGTACGCCTCGGCCGACAGGCCGTTGTAGATCTTGATCAAGTCGTAGCCCGCGCGCTTCTGGTCCTGCACCGCGGCCTTCGCAGCTTCCACCGTGGTCACCACCGTCGAGCCCGGCCACACCGGCGGATCGCCATCGACGATCGGCCCCGCGACGATCAGGGTCGGGCCATCGAGCTTGCCGGCCGCGATCTGCTCGCGCCACGCGAGGTGCCGCGGCGAGCCGAACATGTCGCGCACCGTGGTGACGCCGTTGAGCAGGTACATCGAGAAGTCATGATCGGTCCACGTGTGCACGTGCATGTCGGCGAGCCCGGGGACGACCCACTTGCCGCGCGCGTCGATCACCTTGGCCTTCGTCACATCGAACTTGCTCGCCGGCGCGAGCATCGCGATGTGGCCGTCGCGCACCACCACCGTGTGATCGAGGAGTGGCGCTTCGCGGTTCATCGGCAGCACGGTGGCGCCGACGATCGCGATGTAGTCGTCGGCGAGCACGATCTTCGCGCTCGCCTGCGGCTTGCCGCTGCATCCGGCGATGGCGATCGAGGCGGCGATCCAGCACGGGCGGTACATGCGCCCGACGGTACACCGCCCCCACCTCGGAATTTTTCGCGACCGGGCTGCGACTTGGTCTCACCCGGGCCGTCCGGACCAGGCGTCAAGGAAAGGAATGCCCATGCGCTCGTCCGTCACCACCCTGTCTCTCGTCGCCGCTGCCCTGTTCACCGGCTGCATCATGCCGTCGGCCAAGTCCCCCTCCACCGGCGCCGTCGCCACCGGCGAGCCACTCGCCGTCGTCGATGACGTGAAGGTGTGGACCTCGACCTCGAAGGAGAAGGTCGGCGAGACCGTGTATCGCGACTCGAGCGGCCGGACGATCGCGACCGCGGACGACTACCAGGAGCGCACGCAGGTGCACTCGATGAAGGTCTGGTACCCGGTGCAGGGCCAGCAGCAGCTCGTCGACGAGGACTTCTTCCGCATCGCGGGCGACCACAGCGCGCTCGCGCAGACCGAGGAGATGCGCTCCGACGGCCGCAAATGGAGCTTCCGCGGCAAGGTGATGATCGGCGTCGGCGCCGCGAGCTTCATCGGCAGCTTCTTCGTCCCGAACATCTACGGCCGCACGGCGCTGATGACCGGCGGTGGCCTCGCGATGGGCGGCGGCTGGTACATGGCGTACTGGGGCGCCAGCAAGATGTCGCCCGAGCAGCACGCCGTCGATCGCTCGATCGCCGAGCGCGCCGCGCGCCAGTACAACGAGCGCCTCGGCACCGTGGGCGCGTCGATGACGAAGTCGTTCTGAGCGTTACATCGCGAACTCGAAGCCCTGCTTCGCCAGCCGGTCGTACTTGCGACGATCGAACTTGTACAGCCGGGCCGCGCGGTGGCGGACGCCCTGCTCCACCTCGTCGGTCTCGACGAGGAGATCCATCGACAGGATCTTCTTCCGGAAGTTCCGCTTGTCGAGCTCGGTGCCGAGCACGATCTCGTAGAGGCGCTGCAGCTGCGTGAGCGAGAACCGCGGCGGCAACAGCTCGAAGCCGATCGGCGCGTAGCGCACCTTGCCACGCAGGCGCTCGCGCGCGGCATCGACGATCTCGGCGTGATCGAACGCGAGCTTCGGCAGATCGTCGAGCGCGAACCAGCCGACGCCCATCGCATCGGTCGCCGCGCGGATGCCGTGGTCGCTCAGCTTGGCGAGCGCGTAGTACGCGACGGTGACCACGCGCTCGCGCGGATCTCGATCGATCGCGCCGAACGTATACAGCTGCTCGAGGTAGAGGTCGCGCACGCCCGCCTCCTCTTGGAGCTCGCGGCGCGCGGCCTCGTCGAGCGTCTCGTCGACGCGCACGAACCCTCCGGGAAGCGCCCATGCATGTGCGAACGGCGGCAGCTTGCGTTGGATGAGGAGGACCTTGAGATCGTTCTCGTCGAGGCCGAACACGACGCAGTCAACGGTCAGCGCGGCCCGCGCGTACTCGTACGTATGGCTCATGACTTCCTAGCGATCCGCGCGACCCGCAGCGACGTAGGCGCGCAGCTCGGCGAGCTCGCGCTCGAAGCCACCCGAGATGATCGGGAAGCGGCACCACGATCGCGGGTCGACGTTGCGATCGTCGAGGTGGAACGACGGCGCCAGGCGCTCGCGCTTCCACTGGTTGCGGCACCACAGCCGGAAGAAGCGCTCGATCCAGATCGAGAGCTGCAGCGGGCTGTAGTCGGTGTAGCGAGGGAGGAGATCCTGCAGCACCTCGATCGGGGTGTGCTTGTCGCGGATCGCGGAGTCCTCGACGGCCTCGAGGAAGTCGTACGGCATGAGGTCGGCCTCGTCGGTCTGATGGGTGCCGTCCTGCGAAGGCGGCCGCAGCTCCGCCGTGGGCTTCTGCGCGTTGATGAAGCGGAGCGCCGGCACCGGCGACAGGCCGACGGGGCCCTTGGTCTCCATCCACTGCAGCCACTGGCGCAGGAACGACTTGTCGATGCCGCCGAGCGGCGCGAGCCCGCCCGCCGTATCGCCGTCCATCGTCGCGTAGCCGACGGCCGCCTCCGAGCGATTCGAGGTGGTGAGCAGCACCGCGTTCATGAGGTTCGCGAGCATCCAGATCGACGGCGCACGCACGCGCGCCTGGATGTTCTGCAAGGTCAGGTCGTCGGTCTCCCACGTCAGCTTGCGCCCGACCGCCTTCTCGAGCGACGCGATGTACGCCTTGTATTGCGGGTCGACGTCGATGACGTGGAACGCCGCACCGACGGCGCGCGCGACCTCCTCGGCCGCCTGGCGCGTGACCTTGCCCGAGTGCTCCGTCGGCTGGTACGCGCACGTGAGCAGCGCGCCGACCGCGGCCGTGGAGCCCCCGCCCTGCTCGATCACCTCGTGCAGCCGCCGGCACACCGGGAGGTGCTGGCGCACGCCGCCCGGCCCGAGCTCCTGGAAGGCGAGCTGCACCGTCAGCCCGACGAGCACCGCGCACGCCGCGGAGTCCGCGCCGCCGGACAGCGACACGACGTAGCCCTGCGCGCGGCTCTTGCGGAGGTAGTCCCAGAGGCCGAGCGCCACGCAGCGCGCGAACTCCTCCTCCTTCACGCTCGCCCGCTCCTCCCACGACAGCGCGAGCTTGGGTGCCTTCTCGGGCTTGCGCACCGGCCACACGAACGGGAACTCGATCACCTGTGCCTCGGCGTCGTGCCGCGGACGGTGGCTGCCGCGCCGCGCTTGCTCGCGCCGGTTGCCGTCGATGTCGACGATCGCGCACGTCAGCTCGACGTCGTGGAACGAGAACCGCCGACCGCGGCCGACGAGCTCGCCGCCCGATGCGATCAAACCACCGCCGTCGTAGACGATGCGCCCCGCCTCGTTGCCGACGTGATTCGCATACAGGTACGCGACGCCGAACGCGCGCGAGCCCTCGACGACGAACCGCTGCCGCACGGCGTACTTGCCGAACGCGAAGTGACTCGCCGACGGATTGCACATGATGTCGCAGCCGCGCAGCGCGAGATCCACGCCGGGGCGGTTGGCGACCCACGCGTCCTCGCAG
>DATLHR010000575.1:0-25259 GCA_035539815.1 Kofleriaceae bacterium | reverse complement strand
GGGCGGACGTTGGCCGCCGATGATGGCCGACGAGCCCTGGCGTCACCTCACCGCCGTGTTCCTGCACATCGGCTGGTGGCACCTCGGCTTCAACCTGCTCGCGATCGCGTCCATCGGTCCTCGCATCGAGGAGCGGTTCGGCCGCGCGACGATGCTCGGGCTGTTCGTGGTCACCGGCGTGCTCGCGAACGTCGGGGCGTTGCATGTCAGCGCGCTCGGCGTCGGCGCGGGCGCGTCGGGCGGCGTGATGGGGTTGATCGGCCTCGCCGCCGGGTCGGGGCACCGCGAAGGCACGCGCCGCGGCAAAGAGCTGCGCAACGACATGCTGAAGTGGAGCGCGTACACGTTCATCTTCGGCTTCGCCGTCAACGCCGACAACTGGGCTCACTTGTTCGGCGCGCTCGCCGGCGCGGCGTTCGGGCTGGGCGTTCGCCCCGAGATGTGGAAGCGCCGCGCGCTGCTGCCGGTGCGGGCGCTCGTCGGTGTGGTCGGCGCGGCGGGCACGATCGCGGCGCTCGCGCTCGTCTTGACGCGGCAACCGTCCGCACGGCCCGAGGCCGAGACCGCGGTCGAGGACACGAAGGCTGCCGCGTTCCTCGAGATGTGCCGCCGGCAGTACGCGGGGGATGATGCCGGCACGATCGAGGCGTATCGGAGCTACGTCGGATCGGCCCCCAGCTACGAGGAGCTCGCGCCGGCGATGCGGGCCGGGCTCGTGAGTCAGATCGCCGAGGGCTGCGCGGAGTTCGAGGCGCTGCGCCAGCGCTGCCGGAATGGCGAGGAGGCGCGTGAGAGGTGCCGCGCGTACCAGCCGATGTTCGACAAGCTCCCGCCGCCCCGAAACTAGGCCTTCTTGACGAACTCGGCCTTGAGCCCCATCGCGGCGCCGTCGATCTTGCAGTCGATCTCGTGGTCGCCGTCGACGAGGCGGATGTTCTTGACCTTGGTGCCCTGCTTCAGCACCTCGGACGAGCCGCGCAGCTTGAGGTCCTTGATCAGCGTGACGCTATCGCCGTCGGCGAGGACGTTGCCGTAGGCGTCCTTGACCACCCGCGGCCCCGCGTCCGGCTCGACCTCGGGCGCGGCCTCGCGCGGCCACTCGTGACCACACGTCGAGCACTCGTAGTGATCGGCGTGGGTCAGCACGTCTTCCATCGAGCAGATCGGGCAGGCGGAGCTACTCATCGGCAGCTCACCGTAGCCCGAGGACGTCGAGCATGTCGTAGCGGCCGGGCGGCTTGCCCACGACCCACGCCGCCGCACGCAGCGCGCCGGCCGCGAAGATCGAGCGCGAGCTCGCGCGGTGGCTGATCTCGATGCGCTCGGCGGGACCGAAGAAGAAGGCCGTGTGCTCGCCGATGACGTCGCCGCCGCGCACCGAGGAGACGCCGATCTCCCCGCGCGGACGCGCACCGACGTCACCGTCGCGCGTGTGGCGCTTGACCTGGTCGTAGTCGGCGCCGTGCCCCGCGGCGATCGCGCGCGCGATCATGAGCGCGGTGCCCGAGGGCGCGTCGCGCTTGGCGCGATGGTGGGTCTCGACGACCTCGGCGTCCCACTCGGTGCCGAGGGCGCGCGCGGCCTGTTGGACCATGCCGAGCAGGAGGTTGACGCCGAGCGAGAAGTTCGCAGCGACGACGATCGGCGCGGCCTGCGCGAGGGCGGCGAGCTCCGCCTCGTCGGCGGCGGTGAGCCCCGTGGTGCCGATGACGGCGGCGCGGCGCTGCTCGCGCGCGAGCTTCGCGATGGAGCGCGTGGCCGCGGGCGAGGTGAAGTCGATGTAGACGTCACTCGCGGCGAGGCCGGCGGCGGCGTCCGCCGACGAGGTGAGCCCGGCGACGACCTGGCTGCCCAGCCCGGGGGCGTCGGGGCGATCCACCGCGGCGACGACGCGCACCTCGGTGCGGCCGGCGGCGGCGTCGATCAGGGCGCGGCCCATGCGGCCCGAGGGGCCGAGGATGCAGACCTTGGCGGTCACAGAAGGCCCGCGCTGCGCATCTCGGTGCGCAGCTGCTCGACGAGCCCGGCGGTCGCGCCGACGAGCGGGAGGCGCACGTCGGTGGTGCAGCGGCCGAGGAGCGAGAGCGCGGCCTTGGTGGGCGCTGGGCTGGGCTCGGCGAACAGCAGCTGGTTGAGCACGCGCAGCTCGAAGTGCCGCTTGCGCGCGCGCTCCCAGTCACCGGCCTTGGCCGCGTCCCACATGTCACTCATCGCGCGCGGCGCGACGTTGGAGACGACGGAGATGACGCCGCGGGCGCCGCACGCGTAGAGCGGGAACGCCGTGCCGTCGTCGCCCGAGAGGATCGACATCTTGTCGCCGACGCGCGCGACGAGGTCGCTGCCGCGCACGAGGTTGCCGGTCGCATCCTTGATCGCGACGACGTTGTCGAGGTCCGCGAGGCGGACGACGGTGTCGGTCGTCATGTCGCACGCGGTGCGCGACGGCACGTTGTAGAGGACGATCGGCAGCTTCGTCGCCTTCGCGATCGCCTCGAAGTGGCGGAACAGGCCCTCCTGGTTGGGCCGGTTGTAGTAGGGCACCACGTGGAGCAGCCCGTTCGCGCCCGCGTCCTCGGAGGCCTTGGTCAGCGCGAGCGCCTCGCTCGTCGCGTTGCCGCCGGCGCCGGCGATGACCGGCACGCGGCCCTTCGCGGCCTTGACCGTGGCGGCGATGACGGCGACGTGCTCGTCGACGTCGAGCGTCGCGGACTCGCCGGTCGTGCCGACGGCGACGATGCCGTCGACGCCTTGCTCGATCTGCCAGTCGACCAGCTTGGCCAGCGTGTCGAAGTCGACACTGCCGCCCTTGAACGGCGTGACCAGCGCGGTGAGACAACCTTCGATCGTGGGGAGCTTTGCCATGACGTTACCGCCTCATACAATCAACGCGCGACGGAGGGAAGCGATTCGCGCTAGCGTCGCGTCATGCAGCGGCTCGAGTGCCCGGCGTGTCATGGGTTCGTGGACGAGAAGGATTCCGAGTGCCCCGAGTGCGACGCTGCCCTGCCCCGCCGCGCGGGGCTGCCGCCGCCCAGCGGGACGCACGTGCGGCAGCCGCCGCCCGATGGCGGCGACGCGTTGCCAGTCGCCGTCGCGCGCCTCGGCCGCAGCGCCCTGCCCGGCACGGCGTCACCGCGCCGCGCGACCGCCGCGCTCCAGGTAGCTCGCGTGCTGATCATCGCGCTGGCCGGCTGGATCGTCGTGCAGACCGGCATCACCTGGGTGGCGTACCGCGAGGGCTACGTCGACGGGCTGGTCCCCGCCTGGAACGTGGCGTTCACCGTCGGCGTCGGGTTCATCGCGTACGGCGTGCTGATCCGCCGGAGATGGGCGCGGGGCTGGGCGCTCGGGATCGCGATCCTGAATGGGCTCGGCAACGCGCTTTCGGCGATGCATCCGGGCGGCGAGCTCTTGTGGATCGGCGCGGCGATCCAGGTGCTGTGTGCGATGGCGCTGTTCGCCGCACGCGACGAATTCGTGGACGGTCCGAACGACGGTCGCAACGTACGCCTCGGTCGCGTGCTCGGCGTCCTGGCGATCACCGGATCGATCTACGTCGGCTTCGTCGCGCGATCGTCCGGGCGTGGGACGGAGCGTGGCCGCGCGGCGCTTGCAGCGGAGCTGCAGCAGAAGGTCAACGCCAACAACGAGGACAAGGTCCAGGTCATGGCAAGCAGCCGCACGCTCGTCATGACGCTACAGAGCGCGCCACCGGCCGTGATCGACGAGGTAGCTGCCTCGTGGCGCACGGAGCTGGAGAAGAATGGGAAGAACGCGAAGGTGTGGGTGCTCGGCTTCGAGCGCATCCGCTTCACGAACGGCACGCACGAAGCGCTGATCCTGGGCCCCTAGATCCGCGAGGCGAGCAGCGCGGTGCCGTCGCGCAGCGGCAGCTCGATCGTGAACCGCGCGCCGCCGCCCTTGGCATCGGTGACGATGATGCGGCCGCCGTGGTCGGAGATGATGCGGTGGACGATCGCGAGGCCGAGGCCGGTGCCGCCCTTGGCGTGCTTGGTCGTGAAGTACGGCGCGAACACCCTGTCCTTGAGCTCGGGCGGCACTCCGGGGCCGTTGTCCTCGACGACGAGCAGCACGCGGTCGCCGGCTTCGCCGATGCGCGTGGAGATCGAGACCTTGCCGCCTTCGCGCGTGCCGATCGCATCGCGCGCGTTCTCGACGAGGTTGAGCACGACCTGGCTGAGCTGGTTCTTGTCGGCGTCGAGCTCGGGGAGGCGGTCGCCGAGGTGGACCTCGACGGGCGCGGCCTCCTGATAGAGCTTGGCCGCGTTGCGCACGACCTCGTTGAGATCGATCCGCGTCAGCTCCGGCTTGGGCATGCGTGCGAAGTCGGAGAACTCGGTGACGATGTGCTTGAGGCGATCGGCCTCCTCGAGCACCGTCGCCGTCGACTCGTCGAGGATCTCGCCGAATGACGGGTGCTGCTTCTTCCACGTCTTGCGCAGCGTATCCATCGCCATCTGGATCGGCGTGAGCGGGTTCTTGATCTCGTGCGCGAGCCGGCGCGCGATCTCTTGCCACGCGGCGATGCGCTCGGCGATGACGAGCTTCTCCTTGGAGGACCTCAGGTCCTCCATCATGAAGTTGAACGCGGCGGCGACCGCGCCGACCTCGTCCTTGCTGCGCACGGGCACGCGGTAGTCGAGGTCGCCGCGCGCGGCGGCGAGCGAGCCCTCGACGAGCTTGTCGAGATCGCGGGCGGTGCGGCGCGCGACGAGCAGGCCGATGAGCACGACGGCGAGCAGCGCCGCGGCGGCGAGCCCGGCCGAGGTCAACGTGAGCTTGCGGAGCACGGCGTCGAGGTCGCCGTCGGAGACCGCGATCTCGATGCGCGCGATGCGCGCACCGTCGGGCCCGAGCAGCGGGATCGCGATCGGCGGCTTCTTCGCGAACGTCGCCCAGTCCTTCTCGGCGGCGGGCAGGTCGACGGGGTGCTGCTCGCCGACGATGCGCGCGTCGACGCGGCCGGGCCGGCGCAGCGGTGCGAGCACGCGATCGGTGACGCGGCGGCCGGCGACCAGCGCGACGGTGTAGCCGTCCTTGCGCGCGAGGTGCGCCGCCTGCACGACGAGCTCGGTCTCGTGCGAGGGGCCGGTGCGGATCGGCTCGAAATTGAAGTAGGCCTGGCCGCCGGTCTTGACCGCGCGCTCGCGCACCGTCGGATCCGTCGCGTCGGTGGCGTCGCGGTAGTGCGGCGTGATCAGCACCGTGTCGTCGGGACCGGTGACGGTCAGCGACTGCAGTGACAGCCCGCGCATCACCTGCCCGCCTTGCTCGCGCAGCCCCTTGAGCGCCTCGCTCTTGTTCGCGTGCAGCGTGCCCTTGGCGAGCTCGCCGAGCAGCACGCCGACGAACGGATTGCGCGGATCGGCGAGCGCGGCGGCCGCCGACGAGACGTCGTTGGCCATCGTCTCGAGCTCGCGGCGCACCGAGGCCTCGACGGTCTTGCGCGTGTCCTCGTAGTCCGAGCGGTAGCTGTCGGCGATCACCTCGCGCGTGACCACGGCGGCCACCGTGATGGGGACGAGCGCCGCGAGGGCGAGCGTGAGCGTGAACCGGCCGCGCAGCTTCATGGCCTGCCGCCCTGCGAGCGCACGGGATCGCCGAACAGGAACAGATCGGCGTAGCTCGGTCGGCCGCTGCCGTCGAAACGGACGCCGTGCACGTCGCTGCGGTGCCAGATGCGCACCGCGCGGAACACGAGCGGGATGATCGGGCGTCGCTCCTCGAACGCTCTCGCGGCCGCGCGGCCGTCGAGCGCACCGGCGGAGAGGCGCTGCTCGACCCAGAGATCGCTGCCCGCGGCGAATGCGCCGCCCCACCACGCGGTCGGCGAGGTGACCGGCGCGGCGAGCTGGCCGATCCAGAGATCGGTATCGCCGCGGCGCACGCGATCGCGCAGCGTCGCCGCCGAGACGCCCGTGATCGTCGACGCGATGCCGAGCTTGGTGAGTGCGTAGGCGATGCGCTCGGCGACCTCGCGATCATCGGGGCGCGTGTCCTCGACGAGGATCTCGAGCTTGAGCTGCCCGAGGCGCGAAGGCTCGAGCGCCTTCACGCGCTTCGCCGCCTCCCCGAGCGCGAGCTTGGCGTTCGGCAGGTCATCCGCGCGCGCGGAGGGGGCGAGCGGCGCGGCGCCGGCCTCGACGGGGATCGGCGTGCGGGTCGGCGCCACCCGCTCACCCGATCCCACCGACGCGAGCGCGCTGCGTGCGATCGCGAGGTCGAGCGCGCGCCGGAAGGCGCGGTCCGCGGTGACCGCGGCGTGCGCGCGGCCGAACCCGATGTACACGAGCAGCGCTGCCGGTCCCTCGACGTCCTCGGCGCGATATTTGGGCTGCGCGCCGGTGAACGCGGCCGCCCCGCGCGCCGAGAGCTGCGCGTCGCCCTTCTCGAACTGACGCGCCTCGGCGTCGGGCGCGTCGTACCAGCGCAGCACCAGACGATCGAGATAGGGCCGCCCCGCGAAGTGCCCGTCGAAGGCATCGAGCTGCAGCCGGCGCGTGCGCGGATCGAACGCCCCCACGGCGAACGGCCCCGAGCCCACCGGCCTCGCGCCGACCGCCTTGCCACCCTTGGTCACCGCGGTCGCCGGCAGCGCGAGCAGCGCCGCGAGCTCGGGCGCCGGCGCCTTGAGCACGAGCTCGACGCCCTCCGCGTCGGCGCGGATCGAGGAGACGGGCGCGAGCGCCCAGCGGGCCGGCGTGGTGCGGACGCGCTCGAGCGAGGCGACGACGTCCTGTCCGGTCAGCGTGCTGCCGTCGTGAAACCGCACGTCCTTGCGCAGGCGGATCCGTACGCGATCCTTCGTCACCTCGGGCAGCGCGAGCGCGAGGTGCGGATGCACGATGCCCTCGGGCCCGACGCGATAGAGCGTGTCGAACACGAGGTCCACGCACACCAGCTCCGCGTGCACGCTCGCCGCCGCCGGATCGAGCGAGACCGGCGCCGACAGCAGCGCGCCCTCGACGGTGCCGCCGTAGCGCGGGCGGCCCTCGGCGTGCACCTGTGCGGTCACGGCGACGAGCACGAGCAGCGCGCGGCACGGCGGCCGGCCGGCGGTCAATTGAGCCTCCAGAGATCGACGCGCGTCGCGCCGAGCAAGCGCACCGCTGCGACCACGCTGCCATCGGCGACGGCCACCGCCGCGACGCCGCCGGTGAAGCTCTTCCGATAGAGGCCCTTCTTCTCGTCCTTGCCGAGCGTGATGACCTTGACCGCGTCCGGATCGCCGGGCGCGCCCGCGCCGGTGACGATCACCTCGGGGGTGCCATCGCGATCGAGGTCCGCGATCTCGAACGCCGCGCCGTAGTCCTTGTACTCGTGGCCGCCCGCCGGCGTGCACGCGGCGCCGCGGCACTTCTCGACGGTGATCGCGAGCTTGGTGCCCGCGAGCGTGGCGCGCACGCGCAGCGGGACGCCGGCTTTGTCGACGAGGTCCGCGCGACAGCGGACGCCGTACACCGGCGTCGCGAGATCGCCGAAATGATCGCGTCCGGGCACCAGCCCGAGCCGCTCGCCGGGGCAGACGAGGAACCCCGGATCACCCGCGGTCCCCACGAGCTGCTTGCCGTTCCAGCTCACGCGGAGCTCCTGCGTCCATGTCGACGAGGCCGCCACGAGCTCGCGCTCGACGATCAGCGCGGTCCCTACCGCGTCGCGTGGGCGCTGCGCGGCGGGATCGCCGGTGAACGCGACGCGCCCGAGCTCCTTCGGCTTACCGCCGACGAGGCCGACCGCGATCACCTCGCGCGTGGTCACCACATACAGCTCGGCCCCGCCGTCGCCGTCGAGATCGCCGGCCGTCATCGCGACGAGCGGAGCACCGAGCTCGAGCGAGCCGATGCGGACCGGCTTCCACGTCACCCTGACCGGCACCGGCGGGACGAGCGTGGGCGGCCGCGCGGCGATCACCTGGTCGAGCCCCGCGTGCACGGCGGCGGTGAGCCGCGCGAAGTAGCCGTCGCGTCGCTCGGCGCGCGCACCGGACGTCATCGCGAGCAGCGTCAGCGCGAGCGTGCAGACCCGACCGGCAGCGCCGATCGGCCGAGAGCCGAACATCAGTCCGTGTACTCCCCGGTGACGGCCGTATCCTCGGTGACCTCGCCGGGTGCCGCCGCGTACTCCGTCGGCGCCGAGCCCTCGACGAACACCTCGGTGCGCATCGATGCCTTCGGCGCACCGTCGGGTGCGAGCAGGCCGCTCGCGCGATCGATCGTCGCCTCGACCACGTGCGCCGGCTTCACGAACGCCTTCGCTGGCTGCGCCATCGCGGTCATGATTTCGACGAAGATCGGCACCGCCGTGCCACCGCCGGTCTCGCCCTTGCCGAGCGAGTGGTTGTCGTCGTAGCCGACCCACACGCCGATCGCGTAGTCGGGCGTGAGGCCGACGAACCACACGTCGCGCGCGTCGTTCGAGGTGCCGGTCTTGCCCGCGATCGGGATCTTGAGCTTCGCCGCCTTGTTGGCCGTGCCCTCGGTGACCACGGACCGCATCATGTCGGTCACCACGTACGCGACCTCGGGACGCAGCACTTGCTCCTCCGTCGACGGCGGCGTGGCCTTGCCGTCGATCGCGTCGACGAACCGCGGCTTCGCCGTCTTGCCGCCGGCCGCGAACGTCGCGAGCGCGTTGGTCATCTCGAGTGGCGTCACCTCGCCCGAGCCGAGCGCGAGCGACATCTCCTCGGGCAGCTTGCTGCCGATGCCCAGCTTGTTCGCGAGCGCGGCGATGGTCGCCGGCTTGAGATCATAGGTGACGCGAATCGCGACCGTGTTGATCGACTTCGCGAGTGCGTGGCGCAGCAGCACCGGCCCTTCGAACTTGCCGCTCTCGTAGTTCTTCGGCTTCCATAGATCGAACACCTCCGGCGCGTCGTTCACGGTCGACGCCGGCGTGTAGCGGCCGGAGTCGATCGCCGCCGCGTACACGAACGGCTTGAACGACGAGCCCGGCTGGCGGTGCGCGTCGATCGCGCGGTTGATCCCGAGCTTCGCGGTGGCGTAGCCACCCACCATCGCGCGCACCTTGCGAGTCTTGACCTCGAGGATGACCACCGCGCCTTCCGGCGCCGGCGGGAACGCGACGCGGTGCTCGGCGTGCTTCGCTGCCCCCTTCGCGACCACGACCTCGACGACATCGCCCGGCTTGAACCGCTCGCTCGGTCTCTTGGTCACGCCATCGACCGGCGGGTTGAACCGCGCGTCCTCGTGCGTGCCGAGCGCGAGCGCGGCCTTCCAGCCGCCGAGATCGACGACGACCTCGTTGTCCGCGTCGACCACCTCGGTGACCACCGCGTCGTAGACCTCCTTCGCCTTCGGCCCGCCCTTCGGCAGCCGCTTCTCGAGCTTCGCCGTCTCCGTGGCGATCGCGTCGGGCTTCACGCTGCGCCTGGGCCGGCCGATCGCGTGCCGCTTGTCGACGGCGCGCAACCCGGTCTGCAACGCATGCTCCGCGATGTCCTGCAGGCTCGGATCGAGCGTCGTACGGATCGTGCCGCCGAGCGTGTCGAGCGCCGCCTCGCCGCGCTCCGCCACCAGCTCCTGCTGCGCGAGCCGCACCCACTCGGGCGCGGAGTTGAGCAGCGGGTATGGATCCTTCACGACCTGGATCGGCGCGTCGATCCACTTCTGCGCCTCCTGCTGGCTCAGCTTGCCGATCGAGACGAGCTGGTTGAGCACGTAGATCTGCCGTTCCTTGATCCGCTGCGGGCTCTTGCCATCGCGGCCGTACAGCGCGTCGGAGAACGGCTCGGGGCTCTTGGGCAGCGCTGCGAGCACCGCCGCCTCGCCCGAGTTGAGCTGCCCCACGTCCTTGCCGAAGAAGTAGCGCGCGGCTTCCTGGATCCCGTACCGCCCCTGCCCGAAATAGATCTGGTTCAGGTACAGGTGCATGATCTCCTGCTTCGAGAAGGCCTTCTCGAGGCGCCGCGCGAGGATGATCTCCTGGATCTTGCGCTTGAACGTCTTCTGGTTCGTGAGCAGCAGCGTCTTCACGATCTGCTGCGTGATCGTCGACGCGCCCTGCGTGCTCTCGCCCGCGCGGATGTTCGCGATGAACGCGCGGAACATGCCCCAGTAGTCGATGCCCGAGTGCTCCCAGAAGCTGTTGTCCTCGGCCGCGATGAACGCATCGATCACGTGCGGCGGGATCTTCTCGTACGGCACCACCGTCCGCCGCTCCACCCGGTGCTTGTCCGTCGCGACGGGCAGCTCGCCGATCACGCGATCATTCGCGTCGAGGATCTTGGTGACCTGCTTGGGGTGGTAGTCGCCGAGCCTCTTGTAGTCCGGCAGGTTCGGATCCCGCGCGTACATCCAGAACACGAACGCGACCGTCGAGATCATGAGGACGAGCCCCGACAGCCCGACGATCAGGCTCCACTTCAGGATCGTCAGCCACAGCTTGCGGGGCGGCTTACCGCCCGCCGGCTTCTGCAGCTTGGGGTTCGTGCCCTTGGGCGGCTTGGGCGCTCTCGGTGCCTTGGTGGCCTTCGGCGTCGCCGCCTGGGTCTGTTTCTGCTGCTGGGCCCACATACGGAGAGTCGCGCCCGGTGGCATGGGCCCTGGGTGTGCAAGGCGAAGGCCGCGCCGCACCGAGGGCAAGCTGAGGGGCCCCGGGATAATCCCCCGGTTGCGTCCCCGATGCCACACCTTGGCGTGGGCGGGCGGACACGGCGCCGATGAACCTCGCCGCCGGCGCTACTTGGCCGGCGCGGCGGCCTTGCGCTTCGCGCGATCGGCCCGCGCCTCGGCGTTGATCGGGCACGCCTTGTCGTAACGCGCGACCAGCGCGCGCGACGCGTCGTCGTGGGCGTTGGCGGTCTCGAGCTCCTCGATCGCCATGTCGACATCGATCGAGCACTCGCGGAGCGAGAGCTTGTCGGGCGCCGCCTTGCGCGCCTCCTCGGCGACCGGCACGCCCTTGGTGAGGATGGCGACCGGAATGTCGTGGTTGCAGAGCGTGCGGATCTTGGTCGCCGTGTCCTTGTCGTGCGGCTCGACCTTGTCGACGTTCGCCATCGCGGCGGCGCACGCGTACTTGTCGGCGCTGCCGTCGGCGAGGCTCTTTTGCAGCCGCTCGAGATCGCGCTTGCCGTGATTCACGATGAAGTCCCGCTCCTCGCTGCTCGCGCCTTCGGACTGCTTGGCGGAGGAGGCCCCGGCGGCGTCCTCTTTCTTCGAGGAGCACGCAGAGAGGCCGAGCACGAGGACGAGGCTGCGAACGATCATGCGATGGGTCATGGCTGACCAGACGATCGCACGGACCCTGGAGTCGCATCCTGGCCCTCGGTGGCCGATTGTGGTCGCGGATTGGCGCGTGGGTCAGGCGCGCGCTCCGCCGAGCGTGCGCTCGATGATCTCTTCGGCGCCGCGGATCTTGTAGGCGAACCAGCGGGCGCGCAGGTGGCGGCGCTTGTCCTCCGGGAGGTCGCCGAGGTTGCCGAGGTGCGTGCGGCGGCGGGTCGCGATCCGGCTCATCGCGAGCCCGACGGTGACGCTGAGGTTGAAGCTCTCGGAGAAGCCGAACATCGGGACGCCGAGCGCGCCGTCGCAGGCGTCGATCGCGGCCTTGGACAGGCCGGCGTGCTCGTTGCCAAAGGCGATCGCGAGCGGCGACCCGACGTCGACGTCCTCGATCGACTCCTTGGCGCCGGGCAGCGTGGCGTAGACCCGGAAGCCGCGGGAGCGCAGCGACTGGATCGCGGGGACCGGATCCTTCCAGCGCACGAGATCGATCCACTTGTGCGAGCCGCGCGTGATGCCCCACGCGGCGCTGAAGCGCTCGTCGCCCGGCTCGACGACGTGCAGCTCCTGCAGCCCGAGCGCCTCGGTGGTGCGGATGGTGGCAGCGGCGTTGTGCGGGTCGTAGGTGTCTTCGACCAGCGTCACGACCGAGGCGAGGCGCGCGGCGAGCACGCTATCGATGCGCGTGATGCGCTCGATCGTGAGCATCGGTTGCAGGGTCGAGCAGACGGTCTCGGCGCCGTAGCGCTCGATGACGCGGTCGATTGCGTCGGGCACGGCGGACACGATACCGTGCCGCGGCCGTGATCGAGGGCGCAGCCGGGCGGTTCGAGCATCATGGCCTCGGGGATCGCTATCAGCTCGTCCGCGAGCTCGGTCGCGGCGGCATGGGCGTGGTGTACCTGGGCCGCGATCTGCGGCGAGAGATGGACGTCGCCATCAAGTTCCGTGGCGTCTCGCACGCCGACGCCACACGGTGGCTCAAGCGCGAGTTCCGGGTGGTCGCGTCCCTGCGCCATCCGCAGCTCGTGGAGCTCTACGAGCTCGTGGCCCACGAGGCGTCCTGCTACTTCACGATGGAGTACCTGCCCGGCGTCGATCCGCGGCGCTGGGTAGCGCGCGGTGCGCCGAGTCTGTTGCGCGAGCTCGCCGAGGCGAACACCGCGGTCGGCGCGGCGGGGGCGACCGAGGTCGCGAGCCCGTTCGTGCGCGGCGTGATGCCGATCGCCGTCGACTTCGAGCGCGTGCGCAGCGTGATCGCGCAGCTCGCCGAGGGCCTCGCGTTCCTGCACGCGCGCGGCGTCATCCATCGCGACGTCAAGCCCACGAACGTGATCGTCGTCGACGACCGCACCGTCAAGCTGCTCGACTTCGGGCTCGCGCTCGGCGACCGGCGCGAAGAGCTGCTCGCGCGTGAGACGCGCATCGTCGGCACCGCCGCGTATCTCGCGCCCGAGTACCTCGAGCGGCTGGTGGTGGGCACCCCGCTCGATGTCTACGCGCTCGGCGTGCTCGCGTACGAGCTGTGCACGGGCGCACCGCCGTTCGGCGGGACGATGCACGTGCTCGCGCGCTTGCAGCAGCAGCTCGAGATCCCGCGCGCGAGCACGATCAATCCCGAGGTGCCGCACGACCTCGATCAGCTGATCGAGGCCATGCTCGCGGCCGAGCCGGCCGACCGCCCGACCGCGCACGACATCGCCTCGCGGCTGACCGGCACGCGGTCGCGCCTGCGCCACGCGCCGCCGTTGCGGTTCGTGGGTCGTGACGCCGAGCTCGCGCACCTCGTCGCGCGGATCGCGGATCCCACGCCACGCGCGCGGGTCGTGCTCCTCACCGGGCCGTCGGGCGCCGGCAAGACCGCACTGATCGACGAAGCGCTCGGGCGCGTGCGCGCCGGGCGAGAGGAGGCGCTGGCCTGGCGCGGACGCTGTCACGAGCGCGAGCGCGTGCCGTACCGCGCCTTCGACTCGATCGTCGACGATCTGGCGACCGAGCTCGCCGGCGCGCCCTGGCTCGCGAAGGACATCGAGCACAGCGCCGCGCTCGTGCGCGTGTTCCCCGTGCTGGCGCCGCTCGTCGAGGCGGCGAGCACCGAGGTGCAGCCGGTCGCCGACCTGCGCGTCGAGCGCGAGCGCGCGCTGATCGCGCTCGCCCGGATGTTCGAGGCCTCGCTCACCGCACCACGCGGTGTGATCGCGATCGACGACCTGCAGTGGGCCGACGATGACAGCCTCGAGCTGCTCGCGCTCCTCGTCGACCGCGTCGCACGCCCGCTGACCGTGCTCGCCTCGTGGACGACCGACGCGGCGCCGGGCGCTCGCTTCGAGAGTCTGCTGACCCGGCTCGCCTCGGCGGTCGAGGTGATCGACCTCGGCGCGATGACCGTCGAGCAGCTCGCGCGCGTGATCGGTGAGCTCGCGCCGCGCGCACCCGCGAACCGCCTCGAGAACGCCGCGCGCCTCGCCGCCGGCAGCCCCTACCTCGCGGAGCTGATCGGCCGCGAGCTCGCCGAAGCGGACATCGCAGATCCGCGCGAGGCGGAGATCCGTCGCCTCGATCGCCTGAGCCCCGACGAGCGTACGGTCGCCGAGATCACCGCGCTCGCGAGCGGCGCCGCGACCTTCGAGCAGCTGCGTGCGGTCGGCGAGCTGCCCTCGGAGCGTCTCCAGTCGGTGCTGCGCGGCCTCGAGCTCGCGCGGATCGTGCGCGCGACGCCTGCGGGCACCGGCGAGCCCGGGTACGCGTTCTATCACCAGCGCCTGCGCGACACGGCCCACGCCTCGATGCCGCCGGACACGCGGCGCGTGCGCCACGAACGCTATGCGCAGTGGTTCGAGCAACGCGTCCCGGATCCGGCGCAGCTCGCGTACCACTGGCGCGAGGCCGGTGACACGGCGCGTGCGCAGGCCGCCGCGATCTCCGCCGGTGCCGCCGCGGAGGCCCAGCTCGCGTGGGGTCTCGCCGCGGACTGGTACGCGCGCGCGAGAGAGCTCGGCGCAAGTCCCGGCTTCGCCGGGGCGTGCAGCGACGCGAATGCGGAGCGAAGGTCGATGGCGAACGTGAGCGAGCGGCTCGCCGAGTGCTTGTTCCTCGGCGGCAAGCTCGCCCCCGCCGCCGACGAGCTCCTGGCGCTGGCCGCCGATGCCGACCGTGCGCCCCCTGTCTCCTCGACGTGGCGCGACCGGCTCCTGCGCCGGCGGACGCTCCCCGCCGGTGACCGCTGGCGCGTGCGGGCGGCCGAGGCACTCCTCAAGCTCGGCGAGCTCGAGCGCGGCCTCGCCGTCCTCGACCGCGTCCTCGCGCATCGCGGGGAGCAGCGCACCCCCGTGCGGGCCATTCAAGTCGTGCGCGCCGCGGCCGTTGGCGCGCGCTGGATGCTGCCGCTGCCGCGCAGGCCCGAAGCGCGCGACGAGGTGCTCGCGTCCGCGTATCGCGTGATCGCGAGCTTTCTGTCGACGCCCTACCCGATCGAGTCGCTCGAGTACGTGCTGCGCGGGGTCGCGCTCGCCGAGCGCACCGGCGATCGCGCGAGCCACTCGCTCGGCATGGCCTCGCTCGCGGTGTACCTGGCCGTCGGCACCCTCGGCCGCTACGGCGATCGCGCGATCACCACCGCGCACCGGCTCGGGCTCGCGAGCGGCGATCCGTACGCGCGGATGGTCGCCGCCGGCGCCGCGGGCATGCTCGCGACCGTGCGCGGCGAGTGGGCCACGATGCGCGCGGCGCACGACGACGCCGAGCACGTGTGCCGCCGCCTCGGCCTCGAGCATTCGTGGGAAGCGTCGTTCCTGCGCAGCTATCGCGCGCTCGGCGAGATCTACGCCGGCGAGCCGGTGCGCGCGCTGGAGCTGCTCGATGCACCCGACGAGGCCGGCGAAGACCTGTGGACGCGCGCGATGCTCGGCTCGCTGCGCGGCCGCGCGCTCGCCCTCGCCGGCCGGCTGGACGAGGCGCGCCGCGTCGCCGCGCAGCTCGGCCACACACCCGCCGCGCATCAGGGCATGGCGTCGATCTATCGCCAGGTGTTCCTCGGCGAGCTCGCCCTCGCCGAGCATGCATGGCATCGCGCGCTCGCGATCGCCCGCGACCTGCACGCCGACGCGCGCGCGCAATGGCTGCTCTCGATGCCTGCGATCACCGCGATGATCGACGTGATCACGGTGACCGCCGAGCTCGGGATCGCCGCCACCACGGGCGATCGCAGCGCCGCGCAGCGCGCACGCTCGACGGCACGCGCGCTCGAGCGCCGCGGGCGCTCGTCGTTCTATGCGCCGACCGCGCTGCGCATGTGGAGTCAGGCCGAGGCGCTGCTCGGCGATCACGCGGCGGGCCGGAGGCTGATCGCCCGCGCCGCCCAGCTCGCCGAAACGCGAGGCGGCCGCATCGAGCGGCTCGCGATCCGCACGCTCGCGGGCGAGGCGATCTCTCCCGGCGCGCTCGCAGCCGCGGTCGCGTGGACCACCGGAGGTATCGTCCGCTAAGTCATGGCATCGGTCATCGTCATCGGAGGAGGCGTCGCGGGACTCACCGCGGCACACGAGCTCGCGGAGCGCGGGTTCGACGTCACGGTCTACGAGGGGCGCAGCACGTGGGGCGGCAAGGCGCGCTCGCAGCCGGTGCCGGGCTCGGGCACGAACGGCCGCATGGACCTGCCCGGCGAGCACGGGTTCCGGTTCTACCCGCGGTTCTACACGCACGTGATCGATACGATGCGACGCATCCCCAGCCCCGCTGGCGGGTTCGTCGTCGATCACCTGCGCGCCACGACGGAGAGCGCGATCGCCCTCGTCGACGTCAGCACCTGGTACCGATTCTATCGCCGCCGCGTCTCGCGCCCGTTCGAGGTGATCGACGCTCTCGAGCTGTTCTTCCAGGAGCTCGACTTCGATCAACGCGACATCGCGCTGTTCACCGCGAAGATCCTCGAGTTCTTCACCTCGAGCGAAGAGCGCCGCCTGGGCGAGTACGAGCAGATGTCGTGGTGGCAGTTCCTCGAGGGCGACCTGTACTCGGAGAACTTCCAGCGGCAGCTGCGCGCCGTACCGCGCACGATGGTCGCGATGGATCCGCGCCGCGGCTCCGCGCGCACCGTCGGCACGATCTCGATGCAGCTGATCCTCGACTACGCGGACACCGGCGTCTCCAACGACCGCACGATGGGCGGCCCGACGAGCGAGATGTGGATCGATCCGTGGGTCGCGCACCTGCAGTCCCTCGGCGTCGCGATGCACACCGGCGTCACGCTCACCGGCATCGACGTCGCCGCCGGTGCGATCAGCGGCCTGCACCTCTCGACCGGGTCCACCGTCAGCGCGGACTACTACGTGCTCGCGCTGCCCGTGGACACGGTCATCCCGCTGATCACGCCGGCCATGGGCGCCCTCGATCCCGCGCTCGATCGGCTGCGCACGGCGAGCCCCGACGCACTCCTGTCGTGGATGGTCGGCATCCAGTACTTCCTCTACGAGGACGTCCCGCTCGTGCGCGGGCACACGTTCTTCCCCGACTCGCCGTGGGCGCTGACCACGATCTCGCAGCCGCAGTTCTGGCGCGACCTGGGCATCTTCCGCACGCGCTACGGCAACGGCGAGGTCGGCGGCCTGATCTCCGTCGACATCTCCGACTGGGACACGCCCGGCAAGTTCATCGGGAAGGCCGCGCGTGACTGCACGCCCGCCGAGATCGCGCACGAGGTGTGGGAGCAGCTCAAGGCCGGCCTCAACGGCACGTCACGCGGCGAGGAGGCGCTGACCGACGAGATGCTGCACTCGTGGCACCTCGACGACGACCTCGACTTCTCCGGCGGCTCTCCACCGACGAACACGTCGCGGCTGCTCGTCCACCCGCCCGGCTCGTGGACGGTGCGCCCCGAGGCGGCGACCCAGCTCCCGAACCTCGTGCTCGCCGGTGACTACGTGCGGACCAGGACCGACCTCGCGTCGATGGAGGGGGCGAGCGAGGCCGCGCGCACGGCGGTCAACGCGATCCTCGAGCGCAGCGGCTCGAGCGCGCCGCGCGCGGGCACGTGGCCGCTGCTCGAGCCGACGCAGTTCCGCCTCGCGCGCAAGCTCGACGCCTGGCTCTACCACCACGGCTATCGCCACGCGTTCGAGATCCTCGGCATCCGCAACGCCGCGCGCGCGGCCGCGTGGCTGCGCCGCCTCGAGCGCGTCGCCGGCGTCACGCGGCTCGACGACTGGCTCGACGACAACGTCCGGGTCTCGCGGCTCGCGAAGCGGATCCTCTCGTTCTTGGGACTCGGGTGATGAACGCCCGCGCGCTGAGCTTCAGTCCCGCGGCGGCAGCGCCGTGGCCGTCGGGATCGAGAGCGGATCGCCGACGGTGTCTGCGGCGGCGCGACACAGCCGCATGACGATGATCACGGCGATGAGTCCGGCGATCGCGGCGACCACGCCGATCATCACCGCACCACCCACGGACTTCGCCTTGTCGACGTTGGCCTCCGCTGCGACGTTGATGGCCATCAGCAGCGTGTAGCCCATGGCGACGTTGCCTGCGCGCGTGGAGAGCTCGCGATCACCGCGCCTGGTGGACCACCTGACGATGACGATGACGATCGCGAGCAGCGCCATGCTCGCGACGATCGGCAGCACGAGCGCGAGCGCGGTCGCGGCCGCCACCACCGCGTCTCCGACATAGTCGAAGCGGTCGGTGACGCTGTCGTACATCAGCCCGTATGTCCACGGCGCCTGCGCGATCAGGGCCCCGGCGACGAACGCCGCGAGCGCGGCCGCGATGCACGCAACGTACGCGGTCACACCTCGCTGTCCATTCCGCGCGAACACGAGCGCGCCGTACGAGAACATCGCGAGAGACACGGCGCCGAGGAGCGGCGCGGCAAACACGATCGCCTTCAGCACATCGATCGAACCGCGACTGCGCGCCGAGGCAGCGAACAGCACGACCACGAGCGCGAGCACCAGCCCCGCGAGCCGCAGCCCTAGCGAGTGGGCGGCGAGCTCGAATCCGCGACGCGTGCGGCGTGGATCCGCGGCGATCTCCACGCGCTCGTCCGTGCTGTACGCCAGGGAGACCAGGACGAGCGCCCACGTCACGAGGTCCGCGGCCAACAGCATCGCTCCAGTCGCGGTGTTGCCCAGCTGACTGAAGTACCAGCGCTCGAGCGGTGGGATCGGGTTACCGATCGCCACGCACACGAGCGCGGCGATGGCCAACCCGACACGGCCCCGGCGGTAGAACACCGCCGCGATCAGCGAGAACGCAGCCACCAGTCCGATGCTCGACCCCATCCACCTCGCGATCGTTCCCGCGGCCTGAGAATCGTCCGTGACCCGGATGTAGCGCAGCACGACACTCGCGATCCTCCACACGAAGGTCGCGACGAAGACCCAGGCCGCGAGGTTCGCCGCACGTCGCCGCGGTCCTTGGCTGCGGTCCGCCAGCTCGAACAGCCCCGCGGCGACCAGCGCGACGTAGGCGAACGAGGTGCCCGACCCGGCGATGACCCAGGACCAAAACGATCGAACTGGGCCGGTGCCGGAGAAGGCGATCAGCTGAGACGCCGAGAAGCACGCAGACATCGCGACGGCGATCAGGAATGCAGGTGGGATTCGCTTCATCTCGTGCTCTCCGGTCCGGGCGCCCGGCCGGCGATCCGGACGGTCGTCGACGAGAATAGTCGCAGCGGTCCCGAGCCCCTGGACGGAAAAGGGGGACCGTCCCCTTCTTCGCTATCCCTCGACGTGGATCACCTGCGGCACGCCGAGGTTGCCGTTGAGATCGACCGCCGCGATCTCGAGATCGAACGAGAACCCGTGCTCTCCGCCGGTCAGGAACCGCATCTCGCCGTTGCCGATCTCGGATCGCACCGGTTCGGCGGGGAGATAGATCGGCGCGGTTCCCCCGACCACGCGGACGCGAAAGCCGATGCGGTCGCTGGGGGCGCGGTCGTCCTGCGCCGTCGCGGTCACGACGACCGCGGACAGGTCGCCGCAGGAGCTCTCGACGTGCTCGGTGCAGCCGCCGGAGTCGGGATCGTAGTTGGCGTCGTAGATGTCGACGCTCGCGACCAGGCCGGACGGTGCCGTGGTGTCGGTCGCGAACGCGGCGTCCAGCGTGTGGATCATGTACGTGACCGGCGAGCAGGCTCCGGCCGGAGAAGGCACCAGTGCAGGGAGGGTGAGCGCGCCGAGAATCGCGGCGTGGAGGAGTCGAGGCATGGCGGGACGGTCTGCAAGCGCGCCGCCACGCCAAGCCTCCGATATCACGATCGTCGATGACAGGGTCCGCGACACGCCTGCCCTGGGCTGCGACGCGATTCTGAGATGTCGACCACCGAGGCGGCAGGCGCGGCCCGTGCGACGTTCATCCACCACCACCGTCGGGACCTGCATGCGTTGGTCCTTCGTTCTGGCGGTTGCCCTCCTGCCCGGCGCCTGCGGCAATGGTCGCCCAGAGCGCTCTGCCCTCCTCGGCATGCGCGCCACGGGCGCCGGCACCGTCTAAGGTCCCCGACTACGAGGCCGAGACCGCCATCCCATTAGTGCGCTCAAAGCCGAGCAACCACAGCCCAGCTGCGAGAGTCTCGGGGGCATGCACGTCGCCGTCGCTCTGCTCGTCTCCTGTCTCCTCGCGTGCGCCGGCACGCGCACGCAGTACGCCCGCGCGCCCGGCGCCGCACTCACGTTCGATCGCGCGGCGGCGCCGAAGGAAGCGCTCGACGTCGCCGACAAGGTGCTCGCCGCGCACGGCGGCGCCCCCGCCTGGGAGGCCGCAAAGCAGATCCGCTGGAAGCAGACGATGCTCCACAACGGGCAGCCAGTCGCGACGGGCGAGCAAGCGTGGGACCGCTGGAATGCGCGCCACTTCGCGAAGCTCGATCGCGAGAAAGGCGCGTTCGGCGTGATGTACGAGCTCTACGGCAGCTTCGCGGCCGGCTATATCGAGGGGCGCTCCGGCACGAAGCAGGTGGTGCCCACGGGCGAGGCCGCGGAAGGCGTCGTCGTGGCGCGCCGGGGCTGGCAGCGCGACACGCTGGCGCTGTTCGCGGCGTTCTTGCTCCACGAGCCCGGCGCGACCCTCGTGTACGGCGGCATCGTCCGCGACAACGAGCTCGAGCTCCACGACCTCACCCTCACCTTCGATCCCAAGGACCCGGCTCGGGCCGGCATCGTGGTGCACGTGTATGCGAACGCAGCTACCTCGCTGGTCCGCCGCGTCGAGCTCGAGCTCGGCGGCGAGCGGTTCGGCTACGTCATCGACGCCTACCAGGCCACCGGCGGACTGCAGGTCCCCGCGAAGTTCACGAACCTCGGCAGCGGTGACGTGTTCGAGATCAAGGACGTCACGGTCGGCAGCCCCGACGATGACCTGTACATCGCGCCGGTGAGCTAATCAGTCACGCTTGAAGTCGAGCCCCACGAGCTTGTAGCGGCCGGCCTTCGCTTTCATGTCGACGAGGATGCACGGCGCGTTGAGGTCATCGCCCTCGGGCGATCGCTTGCACGCCCCCTTCAGCTCCTTCGTGATCTTCTCGCGAGCGATGTCGAGCACCAGCACGTCGCCTTCGATCCGCGGCGCGAGCTGCACGTCCACGTGAGGCCGGGCTTCCATGTCGCCCGCGCCCTTCGGATAGCGATGGCGATCCTCCGCAGCGAGCACCCACGTGAACTGCCCGAGCTGAATCGTGCCCGCAAGCTCGAGCCCGCTCGCCGCCGGTCGCAGCACCGTCAGGCTCTTGGTCACCGTGCCCGACTCCGATCCGCCCGAGTACGCCGAGGTGATCACGCCGTACGAGGTCGCACCGGTCAGCGAGGTCGTGTCGATCACGCGATGCACGTTCAGGCGCATCAGCTCCTCCACTGCATCCGTCGTGCGCTTCCAGCCCTCCGGCGTGCGAATCGCGACGTACAGCTGCATGTCGACGACGATGCCCACCGCGGGCCGCACGGCATCGTCGACCGGCGTGATCTCCCAGGGCGCGTCCGTCGTCGACGACCGCATCGTCGCGAGCACCGGCTGTGCCCACGTCGGTACGTCGACCGGTTTCGCCGTCGCGCGTCGCGTGCACATGACCTCCGCGAGGTGCGCCGGTGTCGATCCGGCGAACATCACGCACGTGGGCGCGCCATCACCATCACCGATGCAGGTCGCGCCATCGCCCTTCGTGTCGGTCGACGAGACGATCCATGTCGGCGCGGTCTTCGGCGCGCACCCAGGAAACGCGTCGACATCGACCCCGGTGATGGTGATGCGCTTCAGGTCGCCCCTGTCGAACGCGCCGAGCAACGAGCCCTCTGTGGCCACCCCTGAACCCGCCACCGTCCTCGAATCTGAAATGGGGCCCGTCCCCTTTTTCGACGACGCCGCAATGGGAGCCGTCTCCATTTCCCCCTCCCTGCCCGCGGGCGAACCGGGACGCGGCAGCGACTTCGGGGCACAGGCCGCGACCGCGACCACGAGCGCGAGCAAACGGGAGCCGGTTCCGGGTTTCGAGCCGTTGGCAACGAGGGGCCGCGCGCGTACGAACCGCATCATGAGCGTAGGACGCGCGCCGAACGCGAAGAATTCTTTACTCGGTCGCGATGCCGAACCAGGCGGTCGCGCTCCACGTCGGCGCGGGATCCATCACGTCGTCGGTCGCGTACATGCGCGCGAGCTGAAAGGCGCTGTACATGCGCTTCGCCCACGCGACGCGCAGCTCGGCGGCGCCGGCGGCAGCGCGCGGGGTCGCGGCGAGCCAGCCGCCGGCCTGGACCCAGCGGCCCATCGGCGCGCCCGCCGTCACGCTCGCGAGCGCACCGTTGCCCGGCCGCAGGCGCATGCCCGCGGTGAGCCAGCCGCGCGAACCGGCGACGCCGAGCGCGAGCCCGGCGCCGAGGCCGGCGCGCTCGCGATCGAACAGCTCGGAGCGCTCGAGGCGATGCAGCGGTCCGAACGCCGCGCCACCCGTGCCGTTGCCCGCGCGCACGTCCGCCCGCGCCGACCAGCGCGCGCCGGCGCGCTCGACCTCGGCGGCCCCGCTGCCGACGATGGCGAGCCCCTCGCCGGGCTCAACCACGATCGAGGTGCCCACCTCGACGCGGCGGCCCTCCGCATCCCACCGGCGCGCGCCACCCACCTCGATGGCGGCGGCGGTTCGCGTCGCGGTCATCGCGCCTGCGGGCACCGTGGGATCCACCGCGGCCGCGGCGCGCACGCCCCACCGCGGCGAGACGTTCCACGCGAGTGCGCCGCCGACGAGCGCGGGTGACAGCACGTCATCGATCTCGGCGCCGACGGTCAGCGCCTCCGTCGTCAGCGCGGCGCGCGCGCCGGTGCGCCAGCGATCGTCGAGCGAGGCGCGGTAGCCGTCGGCGACGTGACCGAGCTGGCTGGGCGCGAGTGCGCCCGCTGCGAGTGCGGCGTGCTCGCCGTGGAGCTCGAGGTAGCGCACGACGGTGACGGCGTCGGCCGCACGCGACCAGTCCCGGCGCCGCAGCTCACCGTCTTCCCAAACGCCGCGCGCCGCGAGCCCGAGTCGGGCACCGCGCCACTCGGCGTCGAGCCGCAGCTCGAGCGCGCTGTAGCTGGCCGCGCCCTGCGCGCCGGCGCCGACGGCAGCGCCGACGCCGAGGCCGTCATCGGCCCACGCGGTGCCGCAGACGAGGCAGAGGCCGATGAGAAGACGCACGTGCGTAGCGTCGCCTCGGTCGGTCGCGGGGACAACTTCCTGCCGGGCATGCAGGATGCACCCGCTTGCGTCGGAGGTCACACATGCGGAAGTTGATGAAGAACGTCCTCATCGCGACGACGCTGATCGCCGGATCGGCCGTGCCCGTACTCGCCGACGACGATGTCGATGTGAAGCTCGACGACGTCGGTCAGCAGGCGAAGACCACGATCGAGAAGCAGGTCGGCAAGGACGGCAAGATCGAGGACATCGAGCGCGAGCAGCGCAAGTCGAAGACCGTCTACGAGGTCGAGTACAGGGACGCCAAGGGCGCGAAGTACGAGATCGTCGTGGCCGAGGACGGCAAGCTCCTCGACAAGCGCCCCGAGTGACTACGAGTTGCGCTGGCGCTTGCCGGGATCGGTGCGGCGCACCAGGCGGATCATGAACAGCCCCGTGCCTCCGACGAGCACGCCGCCGATGGCGAGCAGGCGCCAGCGATAGGCCTTCGCGTTGGTCGTCGGCCGCCCCGAGCCCCAGAACCCCGAGGGCTTGCTCGGCTGCGTGTACATCTCGGTCGGAACGGGCTCCTCGGCGAGGGCGGAGGACGCCCCCAGCCCGAGCACGATCGCGACGACGAAGGCACGCACGCCGCGCATATAGCACGGTCATTGCTCGTGACCGGTGCGCCCGATGGTCGCAGTTACCGCGCCTTGGGCTTGTCCTGGTTGCGCATCGGATTGGTCGAGCGCGCGTTCTTGATCGCCTTCTTCGTGCGCTCGAGGCACTCCTTCTCCGTCTCGCTGTCGTCCTTGGCGAACAACAGCGGCGTCGCGAGGGCCTGCTCGTACTCCTGCTGCGTGAGTCGGTTGCGCTTGAGCATCACGCCGAGGATTCGCTTGATCTTGTCCTCGGTCCACTTGGTCAACGTGCCCTGGCAGTACTGCTTGTAGCGGTCCTTGGGCGCGGGGAGGATCGACGAGAAGAACGCCGCCTCGACGGGGTTCAGATCCCTGGGAGGCTTGCTGAAGAAGTGCCAGCTCGCCGGGCCGATGCCGTACAGCGCGGGGCCGTACTCGATCACGTTGAAGTAGATCTCGAGGATCCGATCCTTGGTGAGCGTGTGCTCGACGTGCCAGGTCAGGAATAGCTCCTGGAGCTTTCGCAGCAGCGTCTTCTCTCGGTACAGCAGCACGTTCTTCACGAACTGCATCGAGATCGACGACGCGCCGTAGCGGAACTTGCCGGCCTTGAGGTTGTTGACCAGCGCGGTGCGGAACTCGCTCGTGATGAAGCCGTGGTGCTGATAGAACGCCGAGTCCTCGGTGCTCATGATCGACTTGATGAGGTACGGTGAGATCTGATCGATCGGCACGAAGTCCTCGTTGCTCGGACCGACGACGAACTGCAGCCACTCGTCCGCGTCGAGCTCGACGAAGTGCTCGAACTCCTCGGTCAACCGCTTCGGTGACTCGGGTGGCTCGCCGGTGACGCGGCAGCCGTTGATGCCGACGCTGCCGCCGAGCTGCGTGGCGTCGAGGTTCGCCCAGTCGATGGCGGCCTTGATGTCCGCGCTGAACGTGCCCTTGAGCTTGTAGCCTTGCATGTACGGCGCCATCTCGGGCGGGATGCCGTCGAGCACGCGCTGGCACTCGGTCTTCGGGATCACGAACCGCACGTCGAGCGTCGCGAGCCCGCCGGGACCGCGGCGCGGATAGTTGTTCTTGAAGTCCTTGAGCAGCTTCGGATCGACCGCGGCGATTTGATCGTAGCCG
The DNA here is from genome assembly GCA_035539815.1 of Kofleriaceae bacterium. Taxonomy (GTDB): domain Bacteria; phylum Myxococcota_A; class Polyangia; order Haliangiales; family Haliangiaceae; genus JABFXX01. The sequence goes on along the minus strand of DATLHR010000575.1, from coordinate 582 downwards.
GCCTTGTCGAGCATCGTCGCCGTGCCGGTCACTGCGAACGGCACCCCGCGCGACTCGAAGTCGCCGCGCGTCAGCGTCAGGCGGTGCGCCGCGCGATCGAACGTGCCGGCGATCTGCGCCGACAGATCGAGCCCGTGCACTTCCTTGTCCGCGATCATCGGGTGGCCGACGTTGAGGCCGCTGACGTCGAGCGCGCCCGAGAACGTGCCGGTGCCCCCGCGTTCGAGCTCGACGTGCAGGTTCGTGTCGACGGAGGTCTCCGCGTAATCGACGACGGCCGAGCGTGCGAGCAGCGGTCCGAGCTTGGCGAGCTGGAACTTGTCGGCCACCAGATCGATCGACGCGGTCTGCGCAGCGGGGACGATGCTGCCCTTCGCGGTCCACAGCTTGCCGGGCACGCCACCGTAGCCGCCCGCGAGGTCGAGGAGGTACGCGCCCGCCCCTTTCGGATCGGCGGTGATCGTTCCGCCGATGCCGGTGAGCGAGAGCTTCGGCCACACCCTGATCTCGCCACCGTCGGGCGCGCACGCGGCGTGACCGCGACGACGATCGACGCTCCGACGGCGTCGGTGACGACGAGCT
>DATLHR010000574.1:0-6265 GCA_035539815.1 Kofleriaceae bacterium | reverse complement strand
CGGGGGCTCGTTCGGCGTGGTCGTCGTCGACTCGCAGGTCATTCTCCGCGAGTCCACCGTCACCGCGGGGCGCGGCGGTCGCGGCGGCGCGGGCGGTCGCGGCGGTTTCGGCGGCCTCGGCGGCACGGGCGGTGCTGGCGGCCTCTGGGGCGGCGCGAGCGAGCAAGACGACGGCGGGTTCGGTGCAGCCGGCGGCCGCGGCGGGGACGGCGGCCGCGGCGGTCATGGCGGCGGCGGCGGCGGCGGCCCCTCGGCGGGTGTCGTGTGCGTCGGCACGTCCACGGTCCAGGCTCCGCAATCCACCATCACGGGTGGCACGGGCGGCGCGGGCGGCACCTCGCTCGGACTCGTCGGCGCGCCCGGTCCGTCACTGCAGTCCATCAACTGCGGCTTCTAACCAGGGATCAGTCGCGCTTGATCCAGCCGCGGCGGCGGAAGATCCAGAGCTGGATCGCGACGCCGACGATGAAGACGCCGACGAGCGCCCAGAACGCCCAGCGCTCGGTCTGGAGCGGGACGCCGCCGACGTTGACGCCGAGCAGCGAACAGACGAACCCGAGCGGCAAGAAGATCGCGGTGATGATCGAGAGGATGTAGAGGCGCGTGTTGGTGAGCTCGGTCATCCGGGAGGACACCTCCTCCTGGGTGACGGCGGCGCGGTCGCGCGCGGCGTCGAGCTCTTCGATCGTGCGCGTCATGCGGTCGGCGAGCTCGGCGAGCTGCGCGTGGTGGCGAGCGTCGAGCCAGGACAGGTCGATGGCGGCGAGCTTGGTGAGGGCTTCGCGTTGCGGCGCGAGGAAGCGGCGGAGCGCGATGGCGCGCCGGCGGTGATCGGCGAGGCGCGCGCGCAGGTCGGCGCCGTGGCGCTCCGAGAGGATCTCGTCCTCGGAGGCGGCGAGCTCGTCACCGAGCTTGTCGACGCGCGCGACGACATGATCGACCATGCGATCGACGAGCTGCACGGTGAGCTCGCCCGCGCTCGTCGGGCCGTTGCCGCGCGCGAGGTCCTCGGCGAGCGACTTCAGCGAACGCGAGACGCGGTGGCGCATCGTGATGATCCGGCGCGGCTCGATCCACGCGCGCACCGACAGCATGTCCTCGGGCTCGGAGCCGCGGTTCTGGTTGATGCCGCGCACGATCATCATCAGATTCTCGCCGTGGGCCGCGGCGCGCGGACGTGGATCTGCGTCGAGCAGGGCGTCGAGCACGATGGGATCGATCTGGGCGTCTTCGGCGAGCCACGCGGCCGCGTCGGGCAGCGAGTAGTCGAGGTTGAGCCACAGCACGCCGTCGCTCGGGCTCCACGCCCGGACGCCGTTCCAGTCGAGGCTCATCGCCCCTCCCTTGCCATCGAGCAAGAACGCGTGGAGGAGTCCGGAGGTGCCCGTCAGGGACATGCGCCGCGTTGTACTACGCGGCTGGAACCCCGATTGCCACGTAATACGTGTGCACGTATTATGTGGTCATGAACTTGACGCTATCGGTCGACGAACAGACGGTCGAACGCGCGCGTGCGGTCGCACAGGAGCAAGGGACGAGCCTGAACGCACTCATCCGCGAGTTCCTCGAACGTCTCGCCGGCCGTCCGCGGGGCGCCGAGATCGCGGGCGAGCTGCGACGCCTGTGGGCGCAGCCCGGAGCACGCTCACGCAGCGAGCCGTATCGGTTCCGGCGCGAGGACGCCTATGACACGCGCCGAACCGGAGGCGGCCGTGGCTGACCGCGTGTTCATCGACACCAACGTTCTCGTGTACGCCGACGATCCGAGCGGTGGTGTCAAGCGCGATCGCGCCATCGACGTGCTCTCGGCGCTGGTCACCGACGAGCGGGCGGTGCTCTCGACGCAGGTCTTGCAGGAGTACTTCGTGGTCGCGACGCGCAAGGTCGGGCTCGCGCCGGAGCAAGCTCGACGCCGCGTCGAGGTGCTCTCCAAGCTCGACGTCGTCGTCGTCCGGCCGGAACTGATCGTCGCAGCGATCGACCTGCATCGACTGCACTCCATCTCGTTCTGGGACGCTCTGGTCGTGCGTGCGGCCTCCGTGGCAGGCTGCGCGTGCATCCTCAGTGAGGACCTCAATGGTGGACAGTCGATCGATGGCGTGACGATCGTGAATCCGTTCGCGCCGGGCGGCCGCGCCGGTGAGCCCAAGGGACGCCATGCGATCTCGCGCGGCCGTAAGACGCGCGGCGAGCTACGCTCTCGCTTGTGAAGCGCTGCCTCGCGCTGGTGTGTCTTGCCACGGCGATCGCGCGCGCCGAGCCCGCGGCCGATGACCTCGTCGACGTGAGCGCGCTGATCCCCGACGCGGTGCTCGACCTGCGCTACGCGACCGCGGACAACTTCACGGGGGACGTGCTGTACCCGCAGGCCACGTGCAAGCTGCGGCGCGCGGTCGCGGCGAGGCTCGCGAAGGCTGCGGCGCTGCTGCGCGCGCAGGACCGCCGGCTCCTCCTCTGGGACTGCTACCGGCCGGCGTCGATCCAGACCGAGCTGTGGCGGCGGGTTCCCGACGAGCGCTACGTCGCGAATCCGAAGAAGGGCTCGCGCCACAGCCGCGGCGCCGCCATCGACCTCGCGCTCGTCGATCGGGACGGCAAGCCGGTCACGCTGCCCACGAGCTTCGACGACTTCTCGAAGGCGGCGCATCGTGCGCGCGCGGTCGTTGGTGCACGCGGCCGCGAAGCGAAGCGCCTGTCGGCCGCGATGGTGAAGGTCGGCTTCGTCCCGATCGCCACCGAGTGGTGGCACTTCGACGCGCCGGATGCGGTGAGGTACCGCCTGTCCGACGAGCCGCTGTAGCTCACGGGATCGAGAAGTGTCGAGTGGGTGCCCGCGGGTAGCTGGCAATAGCTATGCGGTCGCGAGCGTGAGCGCGACGGCCTGAACCACCGAGGCGATTCGCACCGCCTCGTGGACCAGCTCCTTGCTCCCGCCGCGCTCGCGCACGACCTTCTCGTGCGAGCGCACGCACTGCTCGCAGCCGGTGATCGCCGACGCCGCGAGGCACCACAGCTCGAAGTCGAGGTGCTCGACGCCGGGCTTGCCGATGATCTGCATGCGCAAGCGCGCGGGCATCGCGTGGTACTCCGCTTCGTGCCCCATCATGTGGGTGAAGCGGTAGTAGACGTTGTTCATGCCCATGATCGCGGCGGCGCCTTTGGCCGCGGCGAGCGCGTCGGGGGAAAGCGCATCGCCGGCGGAGGCCGTGATCGCCGCGAGCACCTCGGGGCTGCGTGACGTGACCGCGGCGGCGATCGCCGTGCCCCAGGCTTGCTGCGGCGACAGCACGGTGGAGCTCGCGATCACGCCGAGGTTGATGCGCAGATCCTTGGCGTAGTCGGGCAGGCGGTCCTTGAGGGTGTCGATCTTCATGTGGTCTCCATGGGGTTAGGCGGCGTTCGCGGGTGGGGTGAGCGTCTCCTGGCCCTTCTGCCAGTTGCACGGGCACAGCTCGTCCGTCTGCAGTGCGTCGAGCACGCGCAGCACCTCGGACGGGTTGCGGCCGACCGAGAGGTCGTTGACCGACACGAAGCGGATCACGTTGTGGGGATCGACGACGAACGTCGCGCGCAGGCAGACGCCCTCCTGCTTGTCGAGGATGCCGAGCGCCTGCGAGAGGTCGCGCTTGAGATCCGCGAGCATCGGGAACGGCAGGTCCTTGAGGTCCGCGTGGTTGTTGCGCCACGCGAGGTGGACGTACTCGCTGTCCGTCGAGGCCCCGATGAGCTGTGCGTCGCGGTCCGCGAACTCGCGCGACAGCTTGCCGAACGCGGCGATCTCCGTCGGACAGACGAACGTGAAGTCCTTGGGCCAGAAGAAGTAGATCTTCCACTTGCCGGGGTAGCTGGCCTCCGTGAGGTCGGCGAAGTGCTTGTCGGGCTGGACCGCCTTGGCGGCGAATGCGGGGAACTGATCTCCGATGGTGAGCATGCGAGAAACTCCTGAGGTGAGTGGTTGACGAGACTCACTCTGGTCATCGCGCGCTGATAAGTCCAATTGCGATAACCGATGGATGTGATAAGAAACGCCTATCATGGAGCGTCCGTCGATTCGCCAGCTCGAGAGCCTGGTCGCCGTCGCCGAGCAGGGCAGCTTCCGGCGCGCCGCCACCACGCTCGGCATCTCGCAGCCCGCGCTGTCCGCGCACATCCAGGCGGCGGAGCAGCTGCTCGGCGTGCAGGTGTTCGAGCGCGACCGGCGCAGCGTGCTGATCACGCCGGCGGGCGAGGACGTCGTCGGGCGCGCGCGCGAGGCCCTCGTCGCGATCGATGCCGTCACCGATGCAGCGAGGAGGCGCGGCGAGCCGCTCGTCGGCCCGCTGCGCCTCGGCGTGATCCCGACGGTCGCGCCGTACTGGCTACCCGCGCTGCTGCCCGCCGTGCGCAAGGCGTTCCCGCGCCTCGAGCTGATCCTGCGCGAGGACCAGACCGCGCGCCTGCTCGCACAGCTCGGCGCGGGCCAGCTCGATGTCGCGCTGCTCGCGATTCCCGTCGCCGGTGACTTCACGACCGCCGAGGTCGCGCGCGAGGGCTTCGTGCTGGCCGCACCGCGCGGCGCCGAGGTCGCGACCAAGCGCCGCCTCACCGAGCGCGACCTCGACGATCAGACCGTGCTCCTGCTCGAGGACGGCCACTGCCTGCGCGATCAAGCGCTCGCGGTGTGCGAGCGCGGCGGCGCCGTCGAGGCGATGGAGGTGCGCGCGACCAGTCTACCGACGCTCGTGCAGATGGTCGCCGGCGGCCTCGGTGTGACGCTGCTCCCCGAGGCGGCCGCGCAGGCGCTCGCCCAGCCCAAGGGCCCCGTGTGCGTCGCGCCCTTTCAGCGCCCGGTGCCCGGCCGCACGCTCGGCCTCGCGTGGCGCACGTCGTCGGCGCGGCTGCGCGAGTTCAGGCTGCTCGCCGATACGATGCGCGGTGCGGCCGATGACTTCCTCGTCAAGCTGCGCAAGGACTGAGCGCCGGTTAGCATTCGAGGATGGCCGTCCTCATCGTTCGCCTCGGAACGCCACGCCACGCGCACGAAGGTCCGCGCCTCGGGACCGTGCGGCGGCCGCCGCGCGGCGTGTCGAAGAGCGAGTTCGCGTCGCGCGACTTCTACGATGTGTGGGTGCCGGTGCTCTCGCCGAGCGCCCCGCTGGTGAAGCAAGCGCTGAGCGCTACGAGCGAGGCGGCGTGGAAGGCGTTCGCGCGGAAGTACCGCGCCGAGATGAAGGCGCCGGCCGCGGCGCAGCTGCTCGACGTGCTCGCGGCGCTCTCGCGCGAGACGAGCTTCTCGGTCGGCTGTTACTGCGAGGACGAGGCGCGGTGCCATCGCTCGATCCTGCGCGAGCTGCTGCGCGAGCACGGCGCGAAGGTCAGCGACTGACGTGCACACGCATGCGGAGGCCGAGCGGTAGCTCGACGCCTGGCTCGCCTTCGAACGCGAACATCACCTCGAGCACGCGCGTGTCGACGCGGGCGCGCGGGTCGTCGTCGCGCACGGTCTTGCGCCCGAGCTCGCGCGTGATGCGCGTGACCTTGATGGGGAACTGACGCTCGCCGAAGGCGTCCGCGGTGGCGTGCGCGGTCTGGCCGACGCGGATCGCGGCGATGTCCGCCTCGTCGATCTCGGCGCGGAGCTCGAGCTGGCTCAGATCGGCGAGGGTGACGACGGTGATCGCGACGGTGGGCGTGATGATCGCGCCCACCTCGGCGATGCGGCGGAGGATCACGCCGTCGGTCGGCGCGCGCAGCGCGGTCTGATCGAGCGCGACCTTCGCGGCGTCGAGCTCGGCCTGCGCGAGGGTGATCGCGGCGGCGGCCTCCTCGACCTGCTCGAGCCGCGTGCCTTTCGCGAGCGAGGCGTAGCGCGCGCTGGCCGCGGCGGCCTGCGCCTTGGCGACGCGCGCGGCGGCGCCGTCGGCCTCGACGGCCGAGGAGGCGAGGGCGCCTGTCTTGCCGAGCGCTTCGCTGCGGAGCTGCTCCGCGTCGCGATGCGTGGCGGCGGCAGCGGCGGCCTCGGCTTCGGCGCGCGCGGCGGCGACGTCCTCGTTGCGCGGGCCGCGGCGCGCGAACGCGTAGCGTGCCTTCGCTTGCGCGAGCACGGCTTCGGCGGCCGCGACGCGCGCGTGCGCGAGGCGATCGTCGAGGCGCGCGAGCACCTGGCCGGCCTTGACGGCGTCACCCTCGTCGACCTCGATCGCGACGATGCGGCCCGGCGCTTCGAAGCCGAGCTGGACCGGATCGCGCACGGGCTCGACGCGGCCGGGCGCGACCAGCGTGACCG
>DATLHR010000573.1:0-3209 GCA_035539815.1 Kofleriaceae bacterium | reverse complement strand
GATGATCAGGTGGAAGTCGTTCTGATCGGCGCTGCTCGAGCGATCGTGCGCGGCGTCGATCATCAGCTCCACACCGTCCCCGTTCCACAAGCTGCTCTCGGCGCCGCTCGCGGGCAGCAGCGTCCCGTCGGTGACGTCGTAAGCCACGTACAACGCGTTCGCGTCCCACCCGGCGCGCACGACCGCAGAACCGCTGGTCCCGGTCAGCGTGATCGCGGGGAGCGCGGCGTACTCGCCGAGCGAGCCGTCGATCGAGGGCGGGGTCTCGAGCCAGGTCGCCGTGTAGCCGGACACCGTGGCCCCGAGCGGGTCTTGACCACCAGCGTCGACCGTCGACTCGGCCTCGCCGAGCTCCGGGGTGCAGGCATGGGACAGGAGGAGGCCGGCGCCAGCGAGCGCGCGGACCAGGCTGTAGGGCTGCATGTCCAGCCACGGTTGCACTGGACACGCCATCGACTCGCGTCGCGATTACGCCCACCTCGGGGTGGTCGGGGGATCGGTTCGGGGCGACCTTCCCCCCTCAGACTTGTGGCCTGGCGAGCACACCCCTGCCGCATGGTCGCGTGTCCGGCAGTGACTCGCCCGAGACAACTTCCTCGCCGGCAAGAGACCTGTGCTCGTCAGGCCACAGCGATGATGAGGGGAGCCCCAGCCGAGCCCGCGGCTCCAAACCCAATGCATGACCGCAACTTCCGTGAAATTGAAGGGCGTCCTCCGCGGCCTGACTGTTGCTTCGTGTCCACGCATGCCTCGCCCAACGCTCGATAGTCTCCGCTTCGTCTCCATCGCGACAGCGATCGTCGCCTCGGCCTGTGCGAGCGATCCGCCCGACGGCGCGGCAGGCGACGACCAGCTGACCCTCGCGACCACCCACACGGCGTCGCGCTTCAGCGCGCCGCCCACCATTGATGGCTCGCTCGGCGAGTACGCGATCCTGCCGGAGATCACCCTCGCGAGCGCGAGCAGCTCGGCGGACGTACGCGTCGCGTGGGACGCGCAGGCGCTCTACCTCGCCTTCGATGTCACCGACGCGACGCCGCTCCCCGCGAGCGGCACCGAAGGGAACATGTGGAACGGCGACGGCGTCGAGCTCATGATCGACACCGCCAACGACCGCTCCTCCACCGCCGACCTGAACGACTACCACTTCATCGTCAGCTCGTCGGGCCAGCTCGCCGATTCGCGCGGCTGGAGCGACTACAGCTATGCCTCGGGCGCCACGGTGCAGGTGGCGTCGCGCACCGGCGGCTACCGCGTCGAGCTCAAGATCCCCTTCGCTGCGCTCGGCGTGACGCCGTCCACGGGCAGGCAGCTCGGCTTCGACGTGGCCTTCAACTCGCGCGATGTGGCGGGCGGCCCCATCAGCTCGAAAGACTTCGCGGGCCTCACCGCGTTCAACAACCCGGCAGGCTGGGGCACCCTCATCCTCGGGGCGTCGCCCTACACGGCTCCGCGCCTGGGGACGGCGCCGAGCATCGACGGTGCGCTCGGCGAATTCGCCACCGTCCCGGCGATCACGCTCGCCGGCGCGAGCGGATCGGCGGATGTGCGGGTCGGCTGGAACGCGCAGGCGCTGTACCTGGGCTTCGACGTCACCGATGGGACGCTGCTCCCCTCGAGCGGCGCCGAGTCCAACGTGTGGAACGGCGACGGGATCGAGGTGATGCTCGACGTCGCGCACGATCGCTCCCCCACCGCCGACCTGAATGACTACCACTTCCTCGTCAGCTCCTCGGGTCAGCTCGCGGATTCGCGCGGCTGGAGCGACTACGCCTTCGCGTCGGGCGCCACGGTGAAGGCGGTGCCGCGCACCGGTGGCTACCGCGTCGAGCTCCGGATCCCGTTCGCCTCGCTGGGCGTCACGCCGACCGTCGGCCTGCAGCTCGGCTTCGATGTCGCGTTCAACGACCGCGATGTCGCGGGCGGCGCGCTGAGCTCGAAGGACTTCGCCGGCCTCACCGCGTTCAATGCGCCGGCCGGCTGGGGCGTCCTCACGCTCGGCCCGGACACGACGATGCCGCCGCTTCCGTCCTGCGGCGATGGCGTGTGTGACGGCAGCGAGACCTGCTCCTCATGCGCGCAGGACTGCGGCCAGTGCCCGAGCTACGGCACCACCTACTACGTCCGGCCCGACGGCGGTGGGGCCACGCAGTGCACCGGCCGCGTGAACGCGAAGTACCCGGGCTCCGGCTCCAACCAGCCCTGCGCGTGGAGCCACCCCTTCATCGCCCTCCCGCCGCACGGCACGCCGCGCATCGCGGGCGGCGATCAGCTGATCATCGCGAACGGCTCGTACATGATGGGCGACGGCGCGCCCGAGACCACGGCGTGCAACGACCCGGCGGGGTGCATCGCGGCCGCGCCGCCGTCGGGCCCAGATGCCGCGCACCCCACGCGCATCGTCGGTGCGGAGTTCGCGAGCGGCTGCGCGACCAAGCCCGAGCTGTGGGGCGCCGGCGGCGCCGGTGCGGTGCTGAACCTCACGAACGTGAACAACGTGGTGCTCGCCTGCCTCGACGTGACGGACCACGCGAACTGCGTGCTCGATCACTCGGGTGGGCTCGCGTGCCGCGAGACGCTGCCGTACGGCGACTACGCCTGGGCCGGCATCTACGCCATCGACTCGCGGGGGGTGACGCTGCGGCACCTCGATATCCACGGGTTCGCCCACGACGGCATCAACGCGGGGCGGATCGCCGACTGGACGTTCGAGGACGTGCGGATCGCCGCGAACGGCTGGGCCGGCTGGGACGGGACCGTCGGCACCAACAGCAGCAACTCCGGCACACTGCGGTTCAAGCGCGTGACGATCGAGTGGAACGGCTGCAGCGAGACGTATCCCGGGAGGCAACCGACGGGATGCTGGGGCCAGTCCGCCGGTGGCTACGGCGACGGCCTCGGCATGTACTACACGGCGGGCGACTGGATCTTCGAGGACTCGGTCATCTCGCACAACGCGTCCGACGGACTCGACCTCCTCTATCACAATGGCGCCGGGACCATCACGATCGAGCGCTCGCGCTTCGAGGGCAACGCCGGCAACCAGGTCAAGGTCCGCGGCGACGCGATCGTCCGCAATAACGAGGTGATCGCGAACTGCGGCTTCTTCGAGGGCAAGCCGTTCACCCATCACGTCGACTACTGTCGCGCCAACGGCAACGCGTTCTCGATCACCGTCGATAGCGGCCAGAAAGCGACGCTGGTCAACA
>DATLHR010000572.1:0-5169 GCA_035539815.1 Kofleriaceae bacterium | reverse complement strand
GCTTGCCGCCGGCGGCCGCGAGCGCCGCCATGCCCTTGTCGGTGGTGACCTGCGCGCTCACGTGATCGCCGACGTCCTGCTGATCCCAATCCGTGTGGACCGCATCCTTGCGGTCGAAGCCGCGCGCGAGCAGCGTCTCGCCGACGTAGCGGGTGACCTCGACGGGCAACGCGGCCGACGTCACGCGGCCGAGCTCGCGCAGCGCCTCGGGCAGCGTGGTCATGGTGGGCTGGAACGGGTCGTGACGCCCGGTGAGCAGCGTGCCGATGCAGATGTCGGTGCCCGCGCCGGGCGCGATCGCGCGCGTGAACCACACCGACTCGTCGAACAGCTTGGTCAGCCGCGGGAACTCCGCGCGATCGGGGGTGGTCTCGCGCAGGATGTCCTCGCGGAGCGCATCGACGGTGACGAGCAGGACGCTGAAGTCCTTGCTGCGATCCAGCACGGCGCGCACCTCGGGGCTCGCCCGCCAGCTCTCGAGATCGGTCTTCGCGGGGGCGGCCGCGGCCGCGAGCGGCACCGCATCGGCGCCGTCACAGTCCTGATCGATGCCGTCGCCCGGCTTGTCCCCTGCGCCGGCGAACCGGGTCGGGTCGTGATCATCGCAATCGCCGCCGCCGAGCAGCGGCGAGGCACCATCCCCGTCGCGATCGACGAAGCCACGCACGATGTGCACGAGGTCGCGTGCGTGCTCGCCGTAGCTCGCGAGGCGACGGCGATCGGTCGTCGAGGTCAGCCCGTACACCGTGGCCGCGAAGGCGGTGCCGATCGCGATCGCGGCGAGGCCGGCCGCGAGGTAGGCGGAGATCGTCGTGCGCCGGGTCGCGCGTGCGATACAGCCCACGAGCACGATCAACGCGATCGTCGCGGCCTCGTGCGCGCTCGGATAACCGCTGCGCAAGATATTGCGCTCGACCCACACGATCGCCCCGATCGCACCGGCGCACGCGAGGATGATCAGGGCGCGGGTCGTGAGATCCGTAGCGCGCGCGATGCGACGCCCAGCGGCGACCGCCACCGCCACGCCGAGCCACAACGCGAGGGGCAACAGGTACGGCAACGCGCCCGCGAGCGGCAGCGTCTGCGCGTACGCACCCTCGAACAACGTCCTCGCCATCGGTACCGTGACGAGCAAGCTCGGCGCGGCGAGCCCGAGCGCAGCGAGCCACCACGGCCGCCCGTGGACCAGGCGCGTGGTGGCCGCGATCACGCCGCCGGCGACGAGCCCGGTCGCCGCGAACAGCGGCACCAGGACCAGCGCGAGCGACGCACTACCGAGACGCAGCGACTCGATCGCCCCGAGCATCGCTGCACCGACGAGGTGGGCGACGACGATCCACGCAAACGGCGCGCGGGGGGACGGCGAGGACATCGCGAGATGACACCATGTCACCGCGATGCGCGACAAGCCACTGCGCGCTACTTGCTCGCCACCGCGGGCGTCGCCGGCTCCTATTTGCTCGGCGGGTACTTCTGGAGCTTGCGCTGCAGGCTGCGGCGGTGGATGCCGAGGCGCCGCGCGGCCTCCGAGATGTTCCCGCCCGCGTCGGAGAGCACGCGATTGATGTGCTCCCACTCGGCGCGTGCGAGCGACGGCGCCTTGTAGTCGGCGTCCGCGGGCGCCGGTGGATCGAGCGGCGGCGCCTCGCCGCGCGCGAACGCGGCGACGATGTCATCGGCGTCGGCGGGCTTGGACAGGTAGTAGGTGGCGCCGAGGCGCACGGCGTCGATCGCGGTCGCGATGCTGCCGTACCCCGTGAGCACGACGGCCTTGGTCGCGGGATCGATCTCCACGAGCGCCTTGATCAGCTCGAGGCCGCTCTTGCCCGGCATCTTGAGATCGACGACCGCGAACTCGGGCGACTCCACATTCGCGGCGGCGACCGCGGTCTCGTAGTCCTGGGCGGTGCGTACGTCATAGCCGCGGTCGACGAACGCGCGCGCGAGCCGATTCCGATACACCTCGTCGTCGTCGACGATCAGGATCGACGGCTTCTGGTCGGCAGCACTGGTCATGCTGGCTTGGATACCACTTTGGGGCCTCTGGATTCTTCCGATCTCGCCACCGTCGCGACGGGGTCCTTGGCCGCGACGTCGACCGGCATCCGCACCCGCACCTCGGTCCCCTGCGGGCGCGAGTCGATCTCGAGGGTCCCGCCGACGCCCTCGATCACCGCGCGCGCGAGGAACAGCCCGAGCCCCATGCCGCGGCCCGGGGCCTTGGTGGTGAAGAACGGCTCGCCGATCCGCGCGAGCACGTCGGTCGGGATGCCCGCGCCACGGTCGCGGATCGCGAGTGCGAGCGTGTCGCCATCACGGCGGACCACGAGGACGACCGTCGTGTTCGGCGGCGACGCATCCTGCGCGTTGGTCACGAGCGAACGCAGCGCCTGGCTGACCGCGCGCGGCGGCAGCTTGAGCGGGGTCGACGCCAGCTCGGGAGGGACGTCGCGGTGCACCGTCGGTGCGTCGCGGATCCCGACCATCGTCTCGTCGAGCAGCTCGCTCACGGTGCACGTGGCGACGCCCTCGCCGACCGTGCCGGCGCCCTGCTGCATCTGCTCGAGGATCGCGCGACAGCGTCCGACCTGCTCGCGGATCAGCCGCGCGTCCTCGGCGAGCTCGGGGTCACTCGACTTGACGAGGGCGCGCTCGAGCTCCTTGGCGGCGAGCGCGACGGTGCCGAGCGGCGTCGACAGCTCGTGCGCCGCGCCCGCGGCCATGGTCGCGAGCGAGGCGAGGCGCTCCTGCCGTGCCGCGAGCCCGCGCGCCTCGGAGAGCTCCTGCTCGCGCTGCGCGAGCGAGCCCGTGATCCGGCGCAGGAAGTAGACGACGAAGGCCGAAGCGACGCCGAGCGCGCCCCACATGCCGATCGCGCGGCTGTGCTCGGGGATCGAGACCGTCCGGCTCGATGCGAGCAGCACGCCGAACGCCACGAATGACAGCCCGACGAGCATCCACGTCCAGAGCGCACGGAGCAGCACCGTCGCGAGCGCGATCTGCACCATGTAGAGAAAGCCGAACGGGTTGTGCGGTCCACCCGTCAGGTAGAGCAAGCCCGTGAGGATGCCGATGTCGACCATCATCACGGCAGCGATCTGCCACTCGTGGACGGCGCGTGCGGGCGCGTGGCGGTGGCGATCGCCGAAGAAGTAGAGCTCGAGCCCGAGGTTCGAGACCAGGCCGACGCCGATCACGAGCAAGAGCAGCGCGACCGGCAGCGCACCGTCGAGCAGGAACTGCCCGACGAACACGGTCGCGGCCTGGCCGGCGATCTGCGCCCAGCGCAGCCGCGCGAGCCACTGGATGTTGACCCAGTTGCGCTCGGGAATCGCCGTCGGACGTACCACCGCGCAACCCTACCCCAGAAAAACAAAACGGGGCCGAAGCCCCGTCGCATCGCTACGTGTCGCGACGGCTCAGATCGATTTCTCGCCCTTCGCGAGGACCCACTGGTTGTAGTACTGGGCGGCCGGCGTGCCCTGCTGGACGCGCTCGTTCGCCTTCTTCAGCTCCTCGTCGATGAGCGCGCTGAAGTTCTCGATCGGCATCGCGCCGGAGAGGAAGCGGCCGTTGATGAAGAACGACGGCGTCGCGCCGACGCCGAGCTTCTGCAGATCCGACATGTCCTTCTGCACGAGCTGCTCGCACTTGCCCTTCATGTCGGCCTTGAACTGCTCGACGTTGAGACCGAGCTCCTGGGCGTAGCCGACGACGTTCTTGCAGCCCTCGGCGGTGTCCCAGCACTTCTGGTTCGCGGGCGGCGCGGCGGCGCCACCCTTCTCCGCCATCGCAGCCGGCGGGGCCGCGGCGACGGTCGAGTTGTCGAGGTTGCGGACCTTGAAGCCCTTGTCCCAGACCAGCGCGTCCATCTGCTTGGCCTTGCCCTGCAGGTTGGCGGCGCAGAACGCGAGCGCGCCGGCCATCGCGTTGTTCGGGTGGACGACCATCTGCTTGGAGACGATGCGGAGGTCGTTGCCGTACTTCTGGCGCAGCTCCTCCATCGTCGGGCGGACCTTCTCGCAGTACGGGCAGGCGTAGTCGTACGCCTTGATCAGCGTGACCTTCGCGTCGGCCGGGCCGTCGAACGCGTCGCCCTCGATGGGCACCGCGTACGTCTTCGCCCGATCGGGCTCCCGGCGCTGGGGACGCTGCGCCTGCGCGCCGGCGCCGATGCCGCCCTTGGCGATCGCAGCCTTGATGTCCGCGATGTCCTTCTTCATCGCGAGGATATCGTCGAGCTTCTTCTCGATGTTCTGGTCAGCGGACTGGCAGCCGACGAGCGAGCCGACGGCGGCGAGCGCGACAAAGACAAGCTTGTTCATGGTCACTCCTTCAATCCTCTCGGGTCCTTATTGACAGGTGGCAACGGTCGACGCGACCCCGGACGACGGCATTACTCCATCACCGGGGGAACAATTGCAACAGAGCGGCTCCGCAAGCAGCCGGTCGTACTCGGCCGCCGCGGTCTCGTCCATGGTGGACACCTGGCGCGCCTCTGCCTGGAACTCGCACGCCTCGTCGCGCGAGAGCACGCCGTCGCCGTCGAGGTCCGCTTCGGGGAATGCGAGATACAGCGACTCGGCGAGCTGCGGGGTATAGCGGCAGGTCTCGGGGGCGGGGCGCGCCGACGCGGTGCGAGCGCCACCGAGCGCGAGCGCGACCCACACGATCAGCGCGAGCCGATGCACGACACCGAGCCGCGCGCGGGACGGCGGGCCGAGCACCGCGGCGACCCGCGCGTCGAGCGTGCGGCCATAGGCGGCGAGTGCGAGCGCCGGCGCGGTCGAGCGCAGCGCCGCCATCGTCACGAGCAGGCGCGCATACGCGGGGCGCGACAGGTCGCCGGCCTCGAGCGCCCACGCATCGCACGCCGCCTCGCGCGCGAGGTCGAGGCGCTTGCCGACGAGCCGCACGACCGGCCAGAAGAAGAACATGGCGTGCGCCGCGAGCTGGAGCGTGCGACCGAACGCATCGTGGCGACGGACGTGCGCGAGCTCGTGCAGCAGCGCCGCGCGGAGCAGCGCGTGATCGTCGAGCAGCGCGGGCGGCACCACGATGATCGGCCGCAGCACGCCCACGAGATACGGCCCGACCGCGTCACTGCCGACGACGAGCCGCGGCGCGCGGACCTTGGTGCGGCGCGCGAGCGACGCGAGCAGCTCGCGG
>DATLHR010000571.1:0-14799 GCA_035539815.1 Kofleriaceae bacterium | reverse complement strand
TGCTGCGAGCTCCGCGCGCCTCGGTGCTCGTCGTCGGTGACCGGCAGCCGGCGGTCGTCCACGCCCTCGTGCACCGGCTGTCGCTCGCGCTCGGCAATGCGGGCACCACGACGACATGGACGGCCCCCGCGGTGAGCGCGCCGCTCGGCGATGCCCGGCTCGACGAGCTCGCTGCGGCGATCCGTGCGCGGCAGGTCGGCGCAGTGATCGCGATCGAGACGGATCCGCTGCACGACGCACCTGCGGAGCACGGGCTCGCATCGCTGTGGTCGCGCGTACCGCTCTCCGCGCACGTGGCGCTGCACCCCGGAGCGACGTCGGCGGCGAGCCGCTGGGTGCTGCCGTGCGCGCACTTCCTCGAGAGCTGGGGCGACGCCCGCGCCTGGGACGGGACGCTGTCGCCGATCCAGCCGCTGATCCGGCCGCTGCACGACGGGCGCTCGCGCCTGCAGCTGCTCGCGATGCTCGCCGGCGATCCGGCCCCTGACGATCGTGCACTCGTGCGCGCCGGGTTCGGCGACGAAGGCGCCTGGCATGCGGCGCTCGCCAACGGCGTCGTCGAAGGCACGGCCGCGGCGCCGGTCTCCGTCCGCGCGCGCGGCGATCGCGAGATCGTCGAGGGCCTCGCGCCTCTGCTCGGAGCCTCCGGCCGCGCGATCGAGATCGAGCTCGCGCCGTCGCCGTCGGTGGGTGATGGCAGGTTCGCGCAGAGCCCGTGGCTCCAGGAGCTGCCCCACCCCCTGACGAAGCAGACGTGGGGCAACGCCGCGCTCCTGTCCGCGGCGACCGCGCGCCGGCTGGGCGTCACCGACGGACAGGTGCTCGCGATCGCGCGTGGCGGCGCGACGGTCGAGGTGCCCGCGCTCGTCGCCACCGGTCACGCCGATGGCTGCATCACCGTCGAGCTCGGCTATGGGCAGACCGCCGAAGCCGCTCCGATCGCGCGCGGTGTCGGAGGGAACGCTGCCCCCCTCGCGGGCGCGGGCATGATCGTGCGCGACGCGGACGTCCGCGCCACGCGCCGTCGGATCGCGCTCGCGCGCACGCAGCTCGAGTTCCACCGCCACCATCGCGAGACCGGCCTCCAGCTCGATCTCGCGGACTATCGCGCGAACCCCGAGCAGCTCGCCGATCACCGCGGCCCGTTGCCGACGCTGCTCGACGAGCGACTTCGCGCACCCCTCCAGTGGGCGATGACGATCGACACCACGATCTGCACCGGCTGCAGCGCCTGCATGATCGCGTGTCAGGCCGAGAACAACGTGCCCGTCGTCGGCGCCGAAGGCGTGCGTCGCGGCCGCGAGATGCACTGGATCCGCATCGACACGTACGTCGACGACACGCCGCGTGGGCCCGAGGTCGTGAACCAACCGATGCTGTGCCAGCACTGCGAGCACGCGCCGTGCGAGTACGTGTGCCCGACGTTCGCGACGGCGCACAGCCCCGACGGGCTCAACGAGATGACCTACAACCGCTGCATCGGGACTCGGTTCTGCTCGAACAACTGCCCGTACAAGGTCCGTCGCTTCAACTGGTTCGCGTATGACAAGCCGGTCACCACGGCCGCGCTGCAGCGCAACCCGAACGTGACCGTGCGCGAGCGCGGCGTGATGGAGAAGTGCACGTACTGCGTGCAACGCATCCGCGCCGCCGAGATCCGCGGCCGCATGGAAGGCCGGGTGATCGCGCCCGGCGAGGTGATGACCGCGTGCCAGCAAGCGTGCCCGACGCGCGCGATCCAGTTCGGCGCGCTCGAACACGCGGAGACCGACATGGTTCGCTGGCGTGCGTCGCGTCGCGCGTACGCCACGCTGCACGAGCTCGGCACGCGGCCGCGCACCCTGTACCTCGCGAAGATCCGGGACGTGGAGGGCGAATGAGCGACGCGATCCTCGCCGGTTTGCCGTCGGAAGCGGAGCTGCAGCGCCGCCTCCTCGGCACTCCTGCGCGGCGCGGTGGCCGCGGCTGGCGGATCGCGTTCGCGATCTCCAGCGCGCTCACGCTCCTGCTGGTCATCTGCGTCACGTACACGGTGTCGACGGGGATCGGCGTCTGGGGCAACAACATCCCGGCGGCGTGGGCGCTCGGCATCGTCCACTTCGTGTGGTGGATCGGCATCGGCCACGCCGGCACGTTCATCTCGGCGATCCTGTATCTGTTCGAGCAGCGCTGGCGCACCTCGATCAATCGGTTCGCCGAGGCGATGACGCTGTTCGCGGTGCTGCAGGCCGCGCTGTTCCCGCTCCTCCACCTCGGCCGGCCGTGGTTCTTCTACTGGCTGTTCCCCTATCCGGCGGTCATGCAGGTGTGGCCGCAGGTGCGAAGCGCGCTGCCGTGGGACGCCGCCGCGGTCACGACGTACTTCACGGTGTCGCTCCTGTTCTGGTACCTCGGGCTCATACCCGACCTCGCGTCGCTGCGCGACCACGCACCGACGCGGCGGCGCCGGATCATCTACGGGCTGTTCGCGCTCGGCTGGCGCGGCAACGCGACCGCGTGGCGACACTATCGCAGCGCGTACCTCATCCTCGCCGGGCTCGCGACCCCGCTCGTGCTCTCGGTGCACAGCATCGTGTCGTCGGACTTCGCGATCGGCCTCACGCCCGGCTGGCACTCGACGATCTTCCCGCCGTTCTTCGTGGCCGGCGCGATCTTCAGCGGCTTCGCGATGGTGCTCGTCCTCGTGATCCCGGTGCGCGCCGTGTTCGGGCTGCAGGACGTGATCACGCCGCGCCACCTCGACAACTGCGCCAAGCTGATGCTCGTCACCGGCCTGATCGTCGTCTACGGCTACGTCGTCGAGTTCTTCATGGCCTGGTACTCGGGGGATCCGGCCGAGCGCTATCAGTTCTTCGTCGGCCGGCCGTTCGGCCCGAACGCGCCGGTGTTCTGGACGATGGTCGCGTGCAACGTCGTCATCACGCAGCTGCTGTGGCTGCGCCGCATCCGCCGCAGCGTCGCCGCGCTGTTCGTGATCTCGCTGCTCGTCAACGTCGGCATGTGGTGCGAGCGCTTCGTGATCATCGTGCAGGGCCTGCAGCGCGAGTTCTTGCCGTCGAAGTGGCACAGCTACTCTCCGACCTGGGTCGACCTCGGCATCTTCGCGGGGACGATCGGCTTCTTCTCGCTGCTGTTCCTCATCTTCCTGCGCCTGTTGCCGTTCGTCGCGACGAGCGAGATGAAGGAGCTGCGCCGCGAGCTCGCTCACGAGGAGCACGCATGACGACGCACGTGTTCGCCGAGTACGACGATCCGCGGGCGCTCGCCCATGCGATCGACGACGTGCGCGCGTGGGGCGCGGTTCGCGTCGAGGCCTACCTGCCCTATCACGTGCCCGAGATCGAGCGCGCGCTCGCGGCGCGACCTTCCCGCGTGCCGTACGCCGTGCTCGCCGGTGGCCTCGGCGGCGCGATCGGTGCGTACGCCCTGCAGTGGCTGCTCAACGGCTACCTCTACCCGCTCGACGTCGGCGGCCGACCGCCGCACTTCCCGCTCGCCTTCGTGCCGATCACGTTCGAGATGGGCGTGCTGTTCGCATCGTTCGCGGCGATCGCGGCCGTGTTCGTCGGAGGCCGCCTGCTCCGGCTGTGGTACGCGTCGAGCGACGTCCACGGCATCGAGTCCGCGACCGGATGGCGGTTCTGGCTCGAGGTCGCGCCGCTCGATCGCGCCGCCGACGTGGACTCGCTCGTCGAGGTCGTGCAGCGCACGCATCCGATCGTGGTGCGCCGCCAGGAGGTCACGTGACCACGGCACGTCTGCTCGCGCTCGCACTCGCGCTGCCGCTCGCCGGCTGCGACTGGGACTTCAACCGCATGAACAACCAGCCGCGGTGCGAACCCGGCGACGCCCGTCCCTGGCTTCCGGATCGTCGCTGCGATCAGCGCGGGCCCGACGGCACCGTCCCTTGGCGCGCGCCCTCGGCCACCGCCGTCACGGCACCACGGCCGACCCGCGCCTCGATCCTGCGCGGCCGCGATCGGTTCGCGCGGTTCTGCGCGGCGTGCCATGGCTCGCTCGGCGACGGCGGCTCGGTCACCGCGCGCGACATGCAGCTGCGACCACCTCCGTCGCTGCTCGGGCCGCGGATCGTCGCGTATCCCGATCAGCGCATCTTCGAGGTGATCACGTCCGGCTACGGCCTCATGCCCGCGTACGCGTATCAGCTCGCCCCGGACGATCGCTGGGCCGTCGTGCACTTCGTCCGCGCGCTCGCCACGAGCCAGGCGTTCCCGCTCGCTCAGCTGCCCGCGAACCGTCGAGAGGAGGCCCGGCCATGGCTGCGCTGAGCACCACCACCCCGGCGCGCCGCGCACTCGGGATCAGCGCGATCGCCGGCGCGCTCGGCTTGGTCGTCGCGATCATCGCGATGGTCGTCGCGCCCGGCCGCGCGCTGCTCGCCTACCTGAACGCGTACGCCACGTTCGCGGGCATCGCGATCGGCGCGCTCGTGGTCCTGCTCGTGGGCTACGCGACCAACGCGCGCTGGTTCGCGCCGCTGCGCCGCCTGCAGGAAGCGCTGTGCCTGGTGTTCCCCGTGCTCGCGGTGCTGTTCCTGCCGATCGCCCTCGGTGTCCACCACCTCTACGTCTGGGCAGATCCGCCCGCCGACCTCTCCGAGCCGATGCGCGAGGTGCTGCACGCGAAGCAGGCGTGGCTGAACCCGGCCGGGTTCATCGTGCGCGGCTTCCTCTACCTCGCCGTGTTCATCGTGGCCGCGGAGGTCTTGCGGCGGCGGTCGCTGCGCCGATCACGCGAAGAGACCTCGCACGTGTCCACGGGCGCCGAGGCCGAGCTGGCGATCCGCCGCGAGCGCGTGTTCGCCGCCGCGATGCTTCCACCGGTCGCACTCGCCACGACGTTCGCGTCGATCGACTGGCTGATGTCGCTGCAGCCTGTCTGGATCTCGACGATGTTCCCCGTCTACTTCTTCGCCAGCGGGTTCAGCGCCGCCCTCGCCCTGCTCGCGATCGCGGCCGGGTGGCTCCGCACGCCTCTCGCGCTCACGCCGCATCACTTCCATGCGCTCGGCCGCATGGTGTTCGCGTTCGTGGTGTTCTGGGCCTATACGGCGTACTTCCAGGGCTTCCTGATCCGGATCGCGGATCGCCCGTCGGAGGTCGCGTTCTTCATCGGGCGCACGCGCGATGGCTGGGAGATCGCGCTGATCGCGGTCGCGCTGCTGCGGTTCGCCCTGCCGTTCGCGCTGCTGATGCCGCGCGCACCGAAGTTCCGGCCGCGCTATGTCGCCGCGGTCGCCTGGCTCGTCCTCGTCGGACACGTCGTCGAGATGATGTGGCTCGTGCTCCCCAGCGCGGGTGCCGCACCGTCGCTGCTCGACCTCGCCGCGTTCGCCGGCGTCGGGGGCGCGTGCATCGCGTTCGCGATCTGGCGCCTTCGCCGCGCCCCCCTGGTCGCCGACGGCGATCCGTTCCTGGCCGCCGGCCTTCGCTACGAGAGCAACACATGATCGAGATCGATCAAGAGGACGACGTCGTCCCCGCGCGCCCGATTCGCTGGTCGGCGATCGTCGTGGGCGTCGCGATCGTCCTCGGGATCGTCGCCACGATGCTGCTCGAAGGTCCGGCACCGGCGCGAGTCGAGAGCGCCGTGCAAGCACGACCGCTGCGAACCGAGGCCACGCCGTTCCAGCTCCCCACGGAGGCCGAGCAGCTGCGCGCCGCCGCGGAACGACGCCTCGACAGCTACGGCTGGGTCGATCGCGCGAACGGCACGATCCACGTCCCGCTCGACGTCGCGATCGAACACTACCTGGAGGGTGGGCGATGAGCCGCGCCGTCCTCCTCCTCATGCTGCTCGCCGCGACCACACGCGCCGCGCCACCCCCGTCGTTGGCGGCGGGTGTCGACGAGCATCCAGGCGCGCAGGTCCCGCTCGACGTCCCGTTCACCACGGCGCGCGGTGAGCCGGTGACGCTGCGCGAGCTACTCGACGGCGAGCACCCCGTCCTCCTCGTGCTCGCGTACGCACGGTGCACGATGCTGTGCAGCCTCGTCCTGCGCGGGGCCGCCACCGCCGCCCACGCGCTGCCGCGCGAGCCGGGCCGCGACTACCGGCTGATCCTGATCGGCCTCGATGCGAACGAGACCACCGACGAGGCGGCGCGCAAGCAAGCGACGCTGCTCGCCGAGCTCGGTCGCGGCGACGATCCGCAGCGCTGGCCGTATCTGCTCGGTCCGCGCACGAGCATCGATGCGGTCGCGGATGCGCTCGGCTTCCGTTACGCCTGGGATCCGCGCACGGAGCAGTACGCGCACCCCGCCGTGATCTTCACGCTCACGCCCGACGGCCGCGTCGCGCGCTACCTGAACGGCATCGAGTTCGCCCCCGAGGCGGTCGCCGGCGCACTCGACGACGCCGCCGCCGGGCGCGTCATGTCGACGAAGGCGGCCGACGTGCTGCGCTGCTTCCGCTTCGATCCCGCGAGCCGCCGGGTGGGCGCGCGCGCGCAGCAGCTGTTGCGCGCCGGGGCGCTCGGCATCTTCGTGCTGTCGTTCGCCGGCATCGCCATGCTCGTCGTCTGGGAGCGGCGGCTACGGAGGCGATCATGAACGAGCTATTTCGCCGACTCCTCGCCCTGCCCGAACAGGCATCGACCGTCGCGCTCGGCATCGACGTCCTGCACTACGTCGTGATCTCGATCGCCGTGCTCGGCGCGGTCGCGATCACGGCCGCGGTCGCCGTGCTCCTCGTGCGGTTCCGCCGCCGGCCGGGCGGCACGCCACCGGCGCCGCGCCCGCGCCGCATCCCGGTGTGGGTCGAGGGCGTGGTGATCGGTGCCTTGCTCGCGATGTTCGTCGTGTTCTGGCTGATCGGCTTCCGCCAGTTCGTCCACCTGCGCACGCCGCCGCGCGACGCGATGGACGTCTACGTCGTCGGCAAGCAATGGATGTGGACGTTCGCCTATCCCGATGGCAACGCGTCCACGGGCGACCTCTACGTGCCCGCCGGCCGCCCGGTCCGGCTGCTGATGACGTCGCGCGACGTGATCCACAGCTTCTACGTCCCGGCGTTCCGCGTGAAGCAAGACGTGCTGCCCGCGCGCACGACCACGGTCTGGTTCGAGGCCGAGCAACCGGGCACCTACGACATCCTGTGCGCCGAGTACTGCGGCACCGAGCACTCGTACATGCGCGGCCGCGTGGTCGTCCTCGACGACGCCGCGTGGGCGCGCTGGGCCGAGACACGCCCGCACGGCGAGGACCTGGCCAGGTACGGCGAGCGCGTCGCGAGCGAGCGCGGTTGCCTGCGCTGCCACACCGTCGACGGCACCCCTCACCTCGGTCCGACGTGGGCCGGCGTCTACGGCACCACGGTGACGTTGAACGATGGCAGCCGCGTCCGGGCCGACGAGCCTTACCTCACCGAATCGATGATGGATCCCGAGCGCCACCTCCACGCCGGCTTCCCGGCGATCATGCCTTCGTACCGCGGGCTGCTCGACGCGGGCGAGGTCGCCGCGCTCGTCCACTACATCCGCTCGCTGCCGGCGCACCCCGAGCGCACGGCGCCCCCGCCGCTGCAACCCGTGAGGCTCCCATGAGCGAGACGTTCTGGCGCGACGGCCGCGGCGTGCGCGGCTGGCTCCTCACCACCGACCACAAGCGGATCGGCATCATGTTCTTCGTCGCGGTCACGCTGTCGCTCCTCCTCGGCGGCGTGTTCGCCCTGGTCCTGCGGCTCGAGCTGCTCACGCCCGATCACACGATCATCGACGCCAACACCTACAACCAGCTGTTCACCCACCACGGCGTCGTCATGGTGTGGCTGTTCATGATCCCCTCGATCCCGAACGTGTTCGGCAACTTCTTCCTGCCGATCATGATCGGGGCCAAGGACGTCGCGTTCCCGAGGCTCAACCTCGCCAGCTTCTACGTCTACCTCGTGGGTGCCGCGCTCACGCTCACGGCGCTGATCTCCGGCGGCGTCGACACCGGCTGGACGTTCTACGCCCCCTACTCCTCGACGGCGCCCGGCTCCGTCGGCTGGGTCGTCGTCGGCATCTTCGTACTCGGCGTGTCGACGATCATGAGCGGCATCAACTTCATCGTCACGATCCACACGCTGCGCGCGAAGGGCGTGACGTGGACACGGCTGCCGCTGTTCGTCTGGAACATCTACTCGACCAGCGTGATCCAGATCCTCGCGACGCCAGTGCTCGGCCTGTCGGTCACGCTCGTCGGCCTCGATCACGCGTGGGGCCTCGGCTTGTTCGATCCGCAAGCCGGCGGCGATCCGGTGCTGTTCCAGCACCTGTTCTGGTTCTACTCGCACCCGGCCGTCTACATCATGATCCTGCCCGCGATGGGCGTGATCACCGAGGTGGTGTGCTCGTTCTCGCATAACCCACCACTCTCCTATCGCCTGCTCGTCGTCGCGTCGCTCGGCATCGCCTTCGTCGGCTTCCTCACCTGGGGCCACCACATGTTCGTGGCGGGCATGTCGACGTTCGACGCCGGCGTGTTCGGCGCACTCTCGATGTTCGTCGCGATCTTCTCCGCGATCAAAGTCTTTACCTGGACCGCCACGCTCTACGGCGGCCGGATCCGCGTCACCGCGCCGATGCTCTACTTCTTCGGGTTCTCGTTCCTGTTCGTGTTCGGCGGCATGTCGGGCGTGGCGGTCGCGACCTCTTCGCTCGACGTGCACTGGCACGACACGTACTTCGTCGTCGCGCACTTCCACTTCATCATGGTGGGCGGCACACTCACCGGCTTCCTCGCGGCGCTCCACTACTGGTTCCCCAAGATCACGGGCCGCATGTACTCGGAGAAGTGGGGCCTGATCTCCGCCGCGGCCGTGATCCTGGGCTTCTTCTTCACGTTCATGCCGCAGTTCCTCCTCGGGAACGCGGGCATGCCGCGCCGCTACTACGCCTACCCCGAGCGCTATCAGTGGCTGCACGTGCTGTCGACGGCGGGCGCGAGCGTGCTCGCCCTCGGCCTGATCCTCGTCGTCGTCTACCTCACGGCGGCGGTCCTGCGCGGCCCGCGCGCGCCCGCGAACCCGTGGGGCTCCGCCGCACCCGAGTGGCAAGTCCCCTCGCCGCCACCGACCCACAACTTCCTCACGCCACCCGATCCTCGTCATGACCCGTACGAGTACGACGGCAAGGAGTCCCCGTGAGCGAGGTCATCTATAGCGACCCGCGCCAGCGCGCGCACGCGCTGCACCTCGGGCTGTGGTTGTTCCTCGGCAGCGAGACGCTGCTGTTCGCCGGCCTGTTCGGCCTGTACGCCGCCTACCGCGCCTCGTTCCCCGTCGAGTTCCGCACCGGTGTCGCGCACGACAACCTGCTGATCGGCACCGCGAACACCATCGTCCTCATCGTCTCGAGCTTCTTCGTCGCCTGGGCCGTCCACGCCGTCCGCCATGACCGGCGGCGCACCGCGGTCAGGTCGCTGTCCGTCGCGTTCCTCCTCGGCTGTACGTTCCTCGTCCTCAAGACGATCGAGTACACGGAGCACCTCCGCGACGGCCTCGCGCCCGGGGTCTACTACTCCTCGACGGAGCTGCCGCACCACGGCTCGCGCCTGTTCTTCACGCTCTACTACATGATGACGGGCCTCCACGGCCTGCACGTCATCGCCGGCATGACCATCCTCGCGTGGCTCGCGCTGCGCGTGCGCCGCGGCAAGACCCACTCCGCGCATCGGACCGAGCTCGAGCTCGGCGGCCTGTACTGGCACCTCGTCGACATCGTCTGGATCTTCTTATGGCCACTGCTCTACCTGACGCACGAATGACCCACGGCTCGGGGCGCCCGCTCGTCCTCGTGCTCGCCGGCCTCCTCGCCCTCACGCTCGCGAGCTGGGCGCTCTCGCATGTCGAGCTCGGCTCCACGAGCGTCGCGATCGCGCTCGCCATCGCGGCCGTCAAGGCCGGCCTCGTCCTCTACTGGTTCATGGAGCTGCCGCACGCCACGCTCCCCGCGCGCGTCGTCGGACTGGTCACGATCGCGTTCATCGCCCTGCTGTGCGGCGGCACGGTCACCGACGTCGTGTTCCGCTGACGCCCGCAATCGCGCACGGTGGCTGCCGATAGCGGCCCGCATGCCGAGCCTCGCGCTTGTCGTCCCGTCGCGGCGCGGCTCGAGACCAGGTTCTGAGCTACTCGATCGTGATGCAGCCGAGGTCCGCGTTCGAGTTGCGCGGCATTGTCGGTTCGTCGACGACGAACGCGTTGAAGTAGCGCACCGCGTACGACCCCGGCGCGAGCCGGGTGGTGTACCGACCGTCTGCGAGGTCCGCGAGGTGCGTGTTGTCCGTGCCTTCGAGCGAGAGGCCCGCGGTCGTTCCCTTGCGTCGCTTGCCGCCCATCGTCAGCGCACCGGACAACCGCCGCGTGACGGCGGCGATCTCCAGCGTCGTCGGCTGTGTGATGTCGACCGGAGTCGCGACGGGTGGGTTGCTCGTCGCGCCGAAGCCCGCCGGTGGCGGAGACCCGAGCTGGAACGCCGTGCGATAGCGTCCGGGCGGGAGCTTCGCGGGCCGCGGCCAGATCGTGGCGCCGAACGGCGACGCCACCGACGTCAGAGCGAGCGCCCCCATGCTGCCCGGCGGCGGTGGCGCGATACCATCGATCGTGACCCTCGCGCCGACCTCGACGAGCGAGAGGTCCATGCTCCATGCGCGATCGGCGACGAGGTCGAAGCGATCGAGCGCGAGCACGCGGGGCATGCCGTTCGCGAGGCCGCGCACGTGGGCCAGCGTGTAGCGCCCGCGCGGCAGCCGCACCGCGAAGCCACCGATCGGATCGAGCGGGATCTGGAACGCGCCCGCGACGTCGCCTTCGCCGATCGCGACGAGGCCGACGTCGGCATCACGCTCGACCGGGATCGGGGAGCTATCGACGAGGTAACGACCGTGCAGCGCCACCGTGCGTGGTGGTGACAGCGCGAGCGGCGGCCCGGGGATCGCGACATCGCGCGCGACGAGCGCCGACAGCGACCGCTGACCGCTGGTGGTCCGGAGCCAGACGTCGTAGCGCCCTGCGACGAGCTCGGCGGAGAAACTGCCGTTGGCCCAGAGCTCGACCGTGCCCGAGCTCTCGCCGCCCACGGGCACGAAGCCGACCGTCGTTGCCACGGCGTCGAACGGTGGTGTGAAGCCCGTGACGGTGCCGTCGACGCGCACCAGCGGGACGTCGATGCGCAGCCGCGCGCCGGGCCCGACGACGACATCCCCGAGCGGAGCATCGACGGCGGCGGTGCCCGGCGGATCGGGCGACGGCGCCGCCCCATCCACGCTGATCCGCCGCGCTTGATACGAGACGCGGTACGCGCCGGGCGGCATGTAGATCGGCGCGAGGTTCGATGCGATCGGCAGCTCGCGAATGTCGTCGCCGCGCTTGAACACGAGGACGCCGATCGAGGGTGCGAGCGGTGGCTTGCCGGCGACCGTGATCTCGATCGGCACGCGCTCGAGAGCGACGTCGATCGCGAGCCGCGTCCCGTTGGCGCGGACCTCGAAGCCTCGCGCGATGGTGAGCTCCGCGTTGTTGCCGTGAGAGCGCTCCGAGTAGCGCACGTCGTACCGTCCGGGGATCAGGTCGAAGGCGAAGCTCGAGCCCAGGCGAATCGCGTTGCGAGGGTCCCTGCGCTCGGCCTCGACGAGGACGATGCGACCGGGAAGGTCCTTGGGGAGCGGCCGCCCGCCGAGCGTGACCTTACCCGCGATGCGAACTACCGGGACGTCGATGTCGAACGTCGAGCCGGTGACCTCGCGACACGCGATGCACGCGTCGCCGACCGCGAGGAACCCGGCCTCGCATTCGCAGGCGGGCACGGTCTCGCCAAGCAGAAACGGAAACTCGGTGACCGCGACGCAGCGACCGTGGTTCGAGCACGTCACGCCCGAACACACCGATGCTGACGGCACGAGCTCGAGCTGGCGGAACGGCGATAGTGGCGGCGGTCCGACGTAGCTCGACCGTGCAGGAGCCACCGGTGGCGCGACCGTGCGCGTGCTCGGGGCATCTCGACATCCGAGCGACAAGACGGCCATCGCCGCGAACAGGCCACACGCCAGCATCTCTACATCATGCATGACTGCCGCCCGCCGCGCCGCCGACCCGCTCGGTCGAGCAACCGCGCACGAGCTGCGATCGCGAAACGCTCGATCGCTACTTCAACGCCGCCGTGGTCGACGAGCCGACGATGCCGCCCGACTCCGACGCAGAGGGGTGAAACCAGGTGGCTGATGGTAGGCGCCGCTGCCCGCCCTTGCTTCGCACCGTCGGCGTGCGAGACTGCGACGTGCGCACGTGGCAGCCGGCCGTGGCAGGCGATGCCTCCTGCTCGTCCTGTTCGCTGCAATCGCAGGTTGCGGCAAGTCCGCAGGCGTCGCGCGAGAACGCAATCAAGCGCTGGGATCGCAGGCTCCGAGCGCCCCCGCGCCGACACGGCCGATGGATGCGGGGATGGCTCCTTCCGATGGTGGAACGACCGTGACCTTGCCCGGTCCGATCATCCCGCCGATGCCGATAGCGCCGCCAGCAGGGCTGCCACGCCGGCCGAAGGTAGGGCTGTACGAGCAGAATGCGTGGGCGATGGTGCTCGGCTCCGAGGTCCCATCGGTGATCGTGTTCGCCGACGGATCGGCGATCCGGCAGCGCGCGCCGGTCGCGGCGGGTGGCGATCCACGACTCGTGGAGGGGCGCCTTGCCAACGTCGCGACGCTGCTCCGCGAGCTGGAGCGCGAGCTGATCGCGCTCCCCGAGAAGACGTCGGTCTCTCATGCGACCGATCAACCGACGACCTCGATCCTGCTCGAGACCGACCAGGGTTGGATTCGTCGGGCGGTGTACGGGATTGCGCCGGGCTGCCAAGCCGTGCCGCACGCCACCCAGCCCGCACCGGCCGGCTTCCTCGCGGCGTGTCGCGCATTACTCGATGCGCCGACGATCGACGAGCACGACTACATGATCGAGAAGGTCGAGGTGATGCTGTGGGATTACGAGCATTCTCCTGAGACGCCGGCACCGTGGCCGAAGACCGTTCCACCACCTCCGGCGGTCGCGCCTCCTCAGAAAGGAGTCGTGAGCCACGCGATCGATGGGCGTCACCTCGAACGGCTGCGTTCCTTCCTCGCCTCGCTCGGGCCGCGGCAAGCGGTCGCGTTCAACGATCACAAGTGGTCGGTGGAGGTGCGGGTGCTCTTGCCGGGTGATGCGCATCTGACGCACGTCAACCGCGAGACCTGGCGTGTCTATGCAGAGACGCTGAACGCGTGACAAGGCACGCTGCCTCGAATCATCCGAGCCGCAGCTACCGGCGTCCCCGCGCTATCGAGCCGTCCGCCGGTACCCTCCGCCAGCCACCGCCCTGCGTGCAGTCGTCGTTGACGTAGAGCCACTCGATCCCGGGTGCGGGCGCGAGCGCGAGGTGGTCGGCGTTCGGCCACGTCGAGTCGTCGTCGGGGGCGATGGACCGGCCCTCGGCCGGCAGACAGCGGATCGCGTCGACCGGCCGGGTCCCGGCGGGCACCCAGCGGCCCTCGTCGCCGCAGTCCTCCCCGCCGTGTCGGAGTGGTGCGGGCTCGCGGACCGCGTCGGCGCGGGCGGCGCGAAGCCGAGTGCGCGTGCACCGCAGCTCGATCTGCTCGTTGGCATTCGCGACGGCGATGATCACGCCCCCGGCACGCTCGACCGCTGTGCCGACGTACTGCGTCGTCGCGACGGTCGACCAGCTGCCGACGTTGCCGAGCACTCCGCCAGACGAGCGATCCTCCTGAACGACGATCGTCAGCAAGGCCGCGGTGCCGTCTCGCCGCAGCGTGAAGGTCTCGTGGGTGTGGACTGGGACGATCGCGCCGGTCCGAAACACGCGGCCGATCCACGGGGTTGCTGCCTGCAGGCCAGGTGGGATCGCGAGCGGCGCTGCATCGATCGTGCTGGCCGGGCGGGCATCGGGCCGGTCGTCGTCGTCGTCCGCCGTGTCGCTCGCGCCGAGCGCATCGCCGGGGACGCTCGCGGCCGCCCCCGACCAGGGGGCAGCCGGGATCGGCTCGACGCTGGGCAGACGCGGCTCCGCCGGTCGGTCGCAAGCGAACACGGTGAGGCTGCTGATGATCACCAGCCCGCGCGCGGCGGCAAACCCTCCTCGCGCAGGCCTCGAGCCCCGACCGACGACACGCGCGCGATCACGTGATCCGGAGGCGCCCATCGCCGAGAACGAGGGAACCGCAAGTCGGACCGAGCACGCGCCCCTGTTCTCGATGGGTGCGGCTGTTTTCACGACGGGCGACGTGCGGGGACTTTCGAGCACTGTGCGAAGCCTACTCCCTCTCCTTCAACCTGCGGGCCTGCACCAGGCCCGCGTGCACGCGTCGCCCTGCGCCTGCACTGTGTCCTCGTGGGCGACAGCATCGGCTCCTGCGAAGCGTCAGGTGACGTGAGCGGACCTCCGCACGCCGACGGCGTCGCCGATCTGATCCTCTCGACGGCGAGCTCCGCCGCGCGCCCGCGACCGAGGTCCCGTGCTGCTGCCGCTCGCACGACTTGGCTGGTGCTGGGATCGAAATCCGCACACGTGGCTCGCATGGAGCTCCCGCACGCCACGCTCCCCGCGCACGTCGTCGGCAGCACGGTCACGACGTCGTGTTCCGCTGACGATTGCAACCCAGACACTGGATCCGGTGTCTGGGTTGCATGTGGAGCATTCCCACGATCGTCCGCTGGCCCTTCGCGCTGGGCTTCATCGCGGCAGCGGGTGCCGTCGCATGGCTGATGTCGCGCCCGGATGCGCTCGAGACCACGGAAGCATCGCCCACATGTGCC
>DATLHR010000570.1:0-2715 GCA_035539815.1 Kofleriaceae bacterium | reverse complement strand
GTTCACTCACAACCTTCGGTTGACCGACGTACGGGAGACCGAAAAAGAAGCCGAGTACGACAGTGCCGAGACGGTGAGCGCGATCGCAGCGGCCATCGAGGCCGCTGGACACGAGGTCGAGAAGCTCGAGGTCTCCGGACCTGCGGCGAATCTCCTCGAGCGCCTCGAGGCGATCGATCCGGACATCATCTTCAACACCGCCGAGGGCCAGACCGGCCGCATGCGCGAGGCGTTCTACCCGGCGCTGTTCGAGGAGCTCGGCATCCCGTACACGGGCTCGGACGCGTACACGAACACGATCACGCTCGACAAGTGGCTGACCAAGCTCGTCGTGCAGCGCGCCGGCATCGACACCGCGCGCGCGCAGCTCGTGACGGTCAAGAACTTCGACTACGTCACCGAGCGCGGCCTCGGGCTCGCGTTCCCCGTGATCGTGAAGCCGAACCACGAAGGCTCGAGCAAGGGCATCTACAACGGCGCGCTCGGCAGCTCCGTCATCCGCGAGCCGCGCGACCTGATGGCGGCGCTCAAGGTGGCGCTGCGCACGTACCCCGACGGCGTGCTCGTCGAGGAGTACATCGAGGGTGCGGACATCGCGCTCGGCTTCATCGAGGGCGTCGGCCACGACGATGGCCTGCTCACGCCGGTCGAGCTGCTGTTCGACAACACGGGCTCGACAGGCGATCGCCAGTTCAACATCTACGACTACCGGCTCAAGAACGTGGAGCCGGGCAAGGTGCAGTACCGCTGCCCTGCGAACATCCCGCGCGACGTCGCGGCGCGCCTGCGCTCGATCTCGATGGATGCGATCCGTGCGCTCGGCCTGCGCGACCTCGCGCGGCTCGACTACCGCGTCACGGCGGAGGGCCGCATCTACCTGCTCGAGGCGAACGCGCTGCCGCAGCTCGCGTCGCACAGCTCGCTGTTCGCGGCGACGGCGCAGGTCGGCCTGACCTACAACTCCACGATCGCCGCGATCCTCAACGCGGCGGCATTGCGGTCGGGGCTCGCGACCGCGAGCCAGCTCGGGGTCACCCGCGCGCGCAAGGTGCAGCCGATCCGCGTCGGCTTCACCTACAACGTGAAGCGCAGCTCGGCCGGTGACGACGAGGCCGAGTGGGATCCGCCGGAGACCATCATCGCGATCGCCAACGCGCTCGCGCGACAGGGCCACATCGTGGTGCACCTCGAGGCCACGCCGGACCTGCCCCGCGTGCTCGCGGAAGCCGACGTCGACCTGATCTTCAACATCGCGGAGGGGGTCGAGGGCCGCAACCGCGAGGCCCAGGTGCCCGCGCTGTGCGAGCTGCTCGGCATCCCGTACACGGGCTCGGACTCGGCGACGCTGGCCATCGCGCTCGACAAGGCGCTCGGGAAGAAGGTGCTCATGCAGCACGACATCCTGACGCCCAAGTTCCAGCTGATGGAGTCGGCGCGCGAGCGGCTCTCCAGCGACATGAAGTTCCCGCTGATCGTGAAGCCCAACGCCGAGGGCTCCAGCAAGGGCATCGACTCGACCAACGTCGTCGACACCGAGGAAGAGCTACGCGCCGCGGTGAAGCTGTGCGTCGAGAAGTACCGCCAGCCGGCGCTCGTCGAGGAGTACATCGCGGGGCGCGAGTTCACCGTCGGCCTGCTCGGCGACAAGCGGCCGCGCGTGCTGCCGCCGATGGAGATCAAGTTCAAGAAGAACAACCCGCGCCCGGTCTACGACTACGGCGTCAAGCAGGAGTGGGAAGAGCACGTCTACTACGAGTGCCCCGCCAAGCTGACCGAGGCCGAGCAGAAGGCGATGGAGAAGATCGCGCGCGCCACGTTCTGGGCGCTCGACTGCCGCGACGTCGCGCGCGTCGACCTGCGGATGGACGCGGACGGCCGCATCTACGTCCTCGAGGTGAATCCGTTGCCGGGCCTTACGCCCGACTACTCGGACCTCGTGCTCATCGCGAAGGCGATCGGCATGGAGTACGACCAGCTCATCGCCGAGATCATGGTCGGCGGCCTGCGCCGCATGCGCGAGAAGCGACGCGAGGAGCGCGAGCTCGAGCGCGAGCGCGAGGCGCAGAACAACCCGAAGGCCCTCGCCGACAAGCTCGCCGCTGACAAGGACAAGGGCGAGAAGGCCAAGCGCCAGCTCAAGCCCGAGGTGAAGTCCGACGTCGTGCGCGCGACCAGCGAGTCCGGCGCGACGAAGTCCGAGGCCAAGGCCGGCAACGGCGCCAGCGAGCCTGCGCTCCGCGTGAAGCGCGAGCGCGCCGACACCGGCGCTGTTGCTGCCGTCGTGGCGAGCGAGCCCGACGCGGGCACCACCAACTAGCCCCGGCCGCGAAGTAGCCGCGAGCCGCTTAGCAGCGAGGCGCTCGCGGCTCGGCCGCCGCCGCGCACCACCGGTGTGATCGCGTCGCGGCGCTTAACCCCAGGGTTCGCTTCTGTTGATCCGGGCCCGAGCCAAGCGCGCGTAGCGCGTGGAGCCCGAGCCCGAGCCCGAGCCCGAAAAAAAAGCGCTCCGAGGCGCGACCAGCGCACCGCTGGCACTGGAATCGACGAACTTCCTTCGAGAACGATGGCTGCCGAGTCGGACACATCGCTTCTGGATCGTGTGATCGGCGGGAGGCGACCACGGACGGTCAGGTCGGGCTCGGGCTCGGGCTCGGGCTCCACGCGCTACGCGCGCTTGGCTCGGGCTCGGATCAACAGAAGCGAACCCTGGGGTTA
>DATLHR010000569.1:0-13119 GCA_035539815.1 Kofleriaceae bacterium | reverse complement strand
CGGCGCGTCGCTCGCCCTGCTGCCGGTCATCGTCGAGTGGATGGACGCCTTGCTCGCGAAGGGGCACGGCGCGGACGACTGGACGGTGCTCGCGAAGGACTACGTGGACAAGTAAGCCGCGCCACCACGCCCGTCGACAAGGGCACCGGCGTCGACAACTACTTGGCGATCGCGGGTTCCGCCAGGCCGAACTTCACGATCTCGTCGATGCACGTCGCGGCGGTCTCGGGCGTCTTGGCCGACGGTTCTGACGCGGGGGCCGGTCCAGGGGCCGTCCCAGCCGGTGGCGATGCCACGGCCGGTGCGGGGCGGCGACAGACGTCGGCTGCCATGCCTACGATGAGGGCGATGGTTGTCGGGTCGAGCGCGACGGAGCCTGGCACGGCGTGAGCGCGCCACGCCGGCTCGAGTACCGATTGCGTTCCCGGTGCAAGCCGCCGCATCCCAGCTACGACGGTCGATCCGCTATGCACCCGGTGGGCTGGAAACTCGTGCCGCACGAGGGCCTCACAGCTGGCGGTACCGCTACCGCTCTGATGGCAGAGCCAGATCGCAAGCGCCGCGCGCTCGGCCTCTTCGAGATTGTCGACGTCGGGCGGCGGCATCTCACGCGACAGCACGGCACGAAGAGAGCGGAGCGCCATCGGAGGGGCCATCGTCGGTCCGAGCTCTGGTCGCACGCCATCGGTGTCGGTGTGACAATCGAGACAGTTGTTCTCTAGCAATGCCACGCTGGTCGGGCGGTTCTGCGATTCGCTCGACGGCGCTGGGCGTGCCGGCGTGCTGGCTCGCGGCCCCGAGCACGACAGGAGCAGCGCGAGCGCTCCAGCAACGCTGTGTCTGGACCGCATCATGCGAAGCAAAAGTCCATCACTCGACCGTCATACCCAGACTCTCGAGGTGCACGAGCCCCGACCCACTCGAGCACCGTTCGCCCAACATCATCGAGCGTCAGGATCGTGTCGCTCGAACCTCCGGGGCGACCGGTGCGTAGGTTCACGGGCAAGCCGATCAACTCCGCATCGGTTTGCCCGAACTGCCCGGCCCTCAACCCAGGTCCGATCAAGATCGCCGAGACCTGCGGAAAGTGATCCTTGCCCTCCTGTGCGTTGAGATACGGGAAGCGACCGATCTCGCTGCTGATCACGATGCCGACCTCATCGAGCAACGTTCGCCCGCCGGTCCCTGGACTTGCTGCGAGCTGATCGAGGAACCACCTGAGCCCCAGCATGAGGTGCGCGGTGTTCACGTCCTGACGGCCATTGTTCTGCTGGTGAGTGTCCCAGTTGAAGTAGGAGCCCGAGGACATCCAGACCGATGGGGCGATGTTGTTCTTGAGCAGAAACAGGGCCCACTGGAACGACTCCATCAACGTGCGGTCTCCCTTGGCGCGAAACGCAGCGATCGCAGCGTCGGAGATGGACGGGTCTCGCAGGTTCGGGGAGAACACGATCGAGCTCGAATCGAAGACCGCTGGCGGCGGTACCACCTTGCCCTTGAGCCGCTGGAGCAAGGCTCTCACCGGCGTGGCTGCCTCACGCGTGCGTGCGTCGCGATACAGGCCCTCGACCTGCTGAATGACGTGCTCGCCGAGGTCGTCGTGGGTGTCGTTCACCACCGAGGTGAAGCGCTTGAGGAGCTCGTAGCTCGGGAACTCGTCGTAGACAACGCGTCCCGCCGTCGGCCGCCACAAGCTCTCCGCACGGCCAAGACAAAACGCATGAATCGGCGATTCGGGCTCGAGCGCCTGGCCCACGAGCGTCGCGATGGTCGCGTCGGACGACGAGCGGATGTTCCGCCGCAGCTGCAGGGTCTGGACGGCGCCAGTCGCGTGACCGACCGTCCCCGACAGGATCCCGTTGATGACGCTCACCCGCGAGAGGTATGGCTCGAGCGGCCGGCAGTTCGGAGCGAGACGCATCCCGTTCGACTCGACGAGCTGCTGCGCGGTGTAGACCGGCGCGATGCGCGGTTTGACCTCGTCGCGCGACTTCGGATCCACGAGGAAGAGCGAGTCGAGCCCGCCTGAGACGAAGATCTGGAGAAACTTTGTCGGCCGGCGGCCAGGCCCTGCCCCCGCGACCGGTCGCGCGTACGCCCCGCGCGGAACCACGGCCACAGCGGCGAGCATCGTGAGCAGATCGCGACGCGTGACGCCTATGTCTCGTCTCTTCTTCATCGCAAGCTAGTTACTCGCCGTACCACGCGACAACGTGGCGAGACCGAAGGTCCGAGCGATCAGGGTGTCCTCGACCAGCGTGGCCAGATCCTGAGTCCGCGCGAACTCTGCACGGAGATAGCGCGACAGCGCGCCGGGCACGGGCTCGCCTTCGAAGACGAGCTCCCCGACCTTGTGAACCATGCAGGCCGCGAACTCGGGTTGGCTGACAAACTCGGCACCGAGCCACGCCGGGGTCGCGGGCCCCTCATCGCGCAGGTCCGTATGATCGGCCCCGTAGAACCGGGTGCTCGCGACCGTTCGCTTCGGATCATAGCTGGTGCCGATCTGGCCAAAGGACCACCCGGCGAAGGCACGGAGCCCGTACTCCAACCGCGAATGACAGTTCTGACACCCCGGCGTGACGGTCAGCTCCTCGTGAGACTCCGAGCGCAGTGCGGGCTTGTCCCGGGCGGCGTCGATCAGCACATGCGGCTCCACGTTGACCGAGCGGAACGGGAGACACAGGAGATCCGACCAGAGCAGCATCATGATCACG
Organism: Kofleriaceae bacterium; assembly: GCA_035539815.1. Classification (GTDB taxonomy): domain Bacteria; phylum Myxococcota_A; class Polyangia; order Haliangiales; family Haliangiaceae; genus JABFXX01. The sequence continues at coordinate 10,402 of DATLHR010000569.1, read as the reverse complement.
CGCCTCGCAGAGTCCGCGTACAGCAGCCCCGGCATGCTCAACAAACCACCACCGTACTGCGGAGGTCGGGGCTTGAGCGTGGGCGGCGCATCGAGCCGGATCGCGAGCACGGCCGGATCACCGTGGAGCAGGAACTCCGTGCGCGCGTAATAGAAGTCGCCATAGCCCGACCGCACGGTTTCGTTCATCGTGAGCAGGTCGGACAGCGGGCGTCGGGTGTCGATCACGTGCTTCAGCGTCAGAAGCACCTCTTCGTACACGGCCGCGTCGAGCACGGCTTTCTGTTTGGCGTCACGCGCGCAGAAGAGGAGAAATGGGCCGCAACCGCAGCCGAACGTGGGCGACGTGGGAGACGTGCACTCGGTGGTGTGATCACTCGAGTACAGGACGGTCGGGCGATACTCGTCCCGACAGATCAGCACACTCGTCGTCAGGTCCCACCACGGCCGCACGCTCGTGAGCTGCGATGAGGGGCACGGGATCGACCGATAGTAGAAGGCGCGGCCGTCGCGCGTCTTTCCCTGCACCAAGGCTCTCGGCATGATCGGCCGTTGCACCACGAAGGGGAGCAGTTCCTTGGCGAGGGTTTCGACGAACAGCGGCTCTGCGAGGCGCGCTCGGATGAACTGACGGTACTGCGCTACGCTCGATGCCTCCGTCGTGGGGAGCTGTGGCGGCGGCAGGGTCGAGGTCCCCAGGACATTGTCGACCTCAGCAAGCGAGATCACGGGCATCGCTGTTGGCGCCGTTATCGGTCGCTGCTGGCGCCGAGCTCGACGGGGGGCCGAGGCGGTCGGCTGCGACGTCGAGCAGGCGGCAATAGTGAACGCGGTTACCAGCGCAGCACGGACGCGTGGCCTCCCCATCCCGACGATCGTATTCCCACGTAGCGGAATGAGTCAACGCGACTTGTTCGTCGTCGCGATGTGTGATTTCGGACAGTGCGCGCGGATCGATGTCGAGCTGTAGAGAAACCCGTGTAGCGGTCTACATGCTTCCTGTACAAGCCGTGCGCATCGCCGTCTGCGAGCTCGAACGGGCGTGCGTGCGAAGCAGTACCTGACGCGTTACGTGCGCGGCGCGTCGCCGTTCGAGGCTTCGTCGAGCACGATGTCCTCGATGTCTGCCTGCGGGCGCAGCAGCGGCTGGGTCGGGTCCTTCTTCGGGAACAGCGGCGGCGGATACATCGCGCGCGCCTTGGCGGAGGCCTGGCCCCAGATCAGGAACATCACGCACCACACCGTCGGCATCCAGAAGCAGATCTCGGGGAACTGCTGCGCGAAGCCGCAGACGTACCCGGTCACGAGGAGGATGAGCAGGAAGGCGGAGATGAGCTTGTTCTTCGTCATCCCGACCTTCGGCATCGGCAGCCGCGACGCCATCAGGTAACCGAACACCGCGACGGCGATCGGGAAGTACTTCCACGCGGCGACGGGCGTGTGAAACGACTCGCCGAACAGCTTGCGACCGCCGAAGTCGCCGCCGTACTCCCCGATGTACGGATCGTACTTGAGGAGCAGGAGCATCCAGATCGCGAGCATGCCGCCCGCGAGCGTGGTGGGGAATCCGAAGAAGATCTTCGTCGGGATCTGGTCGTCGCTGAGGATGTTGTAGCGGGCGAGGCGGAACACCGCGCACAGCATGTAGCCGCCGCACGCGATCCAGAGGAGCGTCTTGCCGGTGCCGTCGGTGAACGGCAGATCGGGCCGGCTCGACAGGTAGCTGAGGACGAGGAACGCGGGCGCGACGCCGAAGTTGAGGAAGTCCGCGAACGAGTCGAGCTGCATGCCGAGCTCGCTCGTGCCCTTGACCGCGCGCGCGACGAGGCCGTCCAGGCGATCGGTGAGGACCGCGTAGATGATCATCCAGGCGGCGAGCGCCGGGTCACGGTTCGACGCGGCCCACAGCGAGACCAGGCCGAAGATCATCGACGACAGCGTGATGAGGTTCGGGGCGAGATAACGGAGGAAGCGTGCGGACGCCATTAGCTCCGCTTCTTGTTGGAGTGGTCCATCAGCTTCGCGTACAGCCGCGGCCCCAGGCTGTCGGTCATCAGCCCTTCGACGACGCGCGCGATCTCTGCCTGCGCGTCGCCTTCGCGGTAGACGAAGCGAATGGCCATCCCCGCCTCGGCCTCGTCGCCCTCGCCCGTGCCGTCGATGATCCGCTGCACCTCGCCGTGGATGGTGAGCGGCTGCTCGCGGCCGGGTACGAAAAGCTTGAAGAGGAATTCCGTGCCCACTGGCAGCGGTCGACTCGTCTTGATGAACGTGCCCCCGCGCGAGATGTTCTTGGTGTAGTCGGCGAAGAACGTGTTGAGCCGCTTGTATTCGACCTTGAGCTCGATCGGACGACGCGCATCCTCGCGTCGTTCGGTCTGGGCGTCTTCATCGGCCACGGCGGCTGACCATACCAGGAACTTCCTGTGAACGCGGGGCCCGCAGCGGCTGCGATCCACTCCATGACCCGCCTGCCCCGCCCGGGGGCGAGGTGGTCGCGACGCTGGACGGTGGTCGCCGGCGTCATTCCCGTCGCACTCCTCGTCGTGCTGCTGCGGGGAGTGTTCGATCTGCTCGGCGGATTCGCCCTCGGTGTCGGGCTCGGCTGCGCGATCGCCGTGGCCGCCAAGCTCCTCGGCCGGTTGTGGACGTGGGCCGCCGTGCTGCTCGTGTACGGCCTGGCGCTCGGGCTCGTGCCGCTGTTCGACGTGCTCGGCTACGAGCTCGCGATCGCGACCACGCTGCTCGCGGCGCCGCTCGGCCTCGACCTCGGGAGCGCGTTCGCCCGCGAGCTCGCGCGCGGGCCGGTGAGCGACCGAGGGGGAGCGTTCGCGGTTCGTGCCCTCGTTCGCTCCACGGTCGTCGCGGTCGCGCTGGTCCTCGTGCTGCTGCTGATCCCCGCCGTGATCGCCGCCGTGCGCGGATCGTGGCGCCCGACCTGTGACTGGGGGTTCGGCATCGAGGCGTACGTGTACTTGCCGATGACGACCGGCGCGCTCGCCGCGATGATGGGCCACGCGATCGGCGTCCTCGTCGGACCGCGCCGCGTGTGGTGCGCGCTCGTCGCGATCGCGGTGCCGCTCATCCTCGTCGCGTTCTTCGCGCTGTGGCGGTTCTTCGCCGCGCCGCCGGTGTTCACGTACAACGCCGTGCTTGGCTACTTCCCGGGCAACCTGTACGACGAGAACATCGAGCTCGGCTCCGCGCTCGCGTGGTCGCGGCTCGAGCAGCTCGCGTGGGTGCTCGCCGTGCTCGCCCTCGCCGCGTGGCGCCTCGACGTCCCGAGCTTCCGCGCCGCGCGTGCGCCCCGCCCCGCCGGCCGCCGCATCGGTGCGCCGCTGGTCGCCGCGACGTGCGTGGCCGGCGCGCTCGCGCTGCACGCACACGGGGGCGAGCTCGGCTACGCGATCGACAGCGAGGACATCGCCGAGGCGCTCGGCGGCCGGCTCGAGACGGAGCACTTCGTCATCCACTACGCGGACACCGAGGAGATCCGCAAGGTGATCGACGTCGTCGCGCGAGACCACGAGTTCCGCTACGCGCAGGTCGTCGCCACGCTCGGCGCCGCGCCGGCCGGAAAGATCGGCTCGTACTACTTCGCGACGCGCGATCAGAAGGCGCGCTGGATGGGCGCGCGCGACGTGGAGATGGCCAAGCCGTGGCGCCGGGAGATCTATCTCGAGCACCGCCCCTTCCCCCACGGCTCGCTCCGCCACGAGATCGCGCACGCCGTCGCGAGCGAGTTCGGCGATCCGTGGCTCGGCATCGCCGCGCGGCGCGTGCTCGGCCTCCCCATCGCGATCAGCCCCGGCTTGATCGAAGGCCTCGCGGTCGCGGCGGACTGGCCTGGTGATGCGGACCGGCTGAGCCCGCACGAGTCGGTGCGCGTGCTGCAGGCGCTCGGCAAGCAGCCGACGATCGGCCAGCTGCTATCGCTGCAGTTCTTCAAGTTCTCGTCGTCGGCCGGCTACCAGACCGCGGGCTCGTTCCTGCGGTTCCTGCTCGAGCGCTACGGGGCCTCGAACCTTCGCGCGCTGTACGGCTCGGGCGGCGAGTTCGCCGGTGTGTACGGCAAGCCGCTGGCGGCGCTCGAGGGAGAGTGGCGCGAGATGATCTCGACGATCGAGCTGCCTGCCTCGACGATCGAGGCCACGCGCGAGCGGTTCCGCGTCGGCGGCGTGTTCTCGCGGCCGTGCCCGCACGCGATCGCGGCGCGGCTCGAGCGCGCGCGCGACGCGCGTGCGCGCGGTGATCGCAAGGGCGCGCTCCGGCTGCTGCGCGACGTGTGCCGCGACGCGCCCGAGGAGCCGCGGTATCGCCTCCGCCTCGGCGAGACCCTGATCGGCGGTGACGACGCGGAGCGCGCCGAGGCGATCGACCTGTGGACCGCGCTCGCACTCGATCACGAGCACGGCACGCCGACGCTGCGCGCCGATGCGTACGAGAACCTCGTCAGGGTCGCCGCCGCCCGCAACGACCTTGCCGAGGTCCGGCGGCTCGTCGAGGCCACCGTGAAGCTCCCGCTGATGCCGAACGAGCGCCGCCAGCCCGATGCGAACGCCATCGCCCTCGCGCACACGGGACCCGCGGGCGCGGCGCTCCGCGGCTACTTCTTCGATCCCGGCGGCATCGACAACTTCACGTGGGCGCACGTCGCGACGCTCGCGGAGCCAGAGCTCGGCTTCACGCACTACTTGCTCGGCCTGCAGTACCTGCGGCGCGGCGACCTCGCCGGCGCGTCAGGCTCGCTCTCGCGCGCACTCGCGCTCGGTCTGCCGAGCCAGCCGTTCACGAAGAACGCCGCGCGTCAGCTCGCGATCGCGGCCTATCGCACGAACGACGCCGCCGGCGTGAAGCGAGCCGCCGACGCGCTCACGGGTCCCGGCATGTCGACGAGCGATCGCCTGCTCGGGCGCGACTGGATGGAGCGGCTCGCCTTCGATGCGGGGCGGCCGCCCGCGATCACATCCCCGCGATGAACAGCCAGCGCTGGCCGTTCCACTCGAGGAACAGCTGGTTCTGGTCGCGCTTGTCGGCGCGCACGGGATTCCCGTGCACGTCCTGGATCGTGTAGCTCGCGTTGATGATCACGTCGACGGTGGCGCGGCAGCCGGGAGACAGCTCCTCCTTGCACTGCTGCGACACGGTCATGTAGCGCATCGTGTAGCGGATCTCGCTCGCGCGACCGAACCGCGTCGTGAGCACGTTGCGGAGACCCTCGTAGCCGTAGTCGTCGCTACCGCTCGGCGTACCGCTGTCCTCCCAGTACTCCTTGTGCGCCATCAGCATCAGCGCGTCGGCGTCGCCGCGCTCGAGGGCGAGGCGGTAGTCCTCGACCGCACGGAGCACGGACTCGTTGTTTTTGGTGTAGGCGATCTTGGTGCCGCGGACGTAGGCGGAGTTGCCGCCGCACGCGCCGGCCAGGAGCGCGGCACCGAGGATGAGAAGGAACGGCTTCATGTGCTCGCGAGCGGGGTCTGATCAAGAACCACGCCAGCGCTCGCCACGCTACAACAGCGACGTAAGTTCGCCAAGAGATGGGCCTCTCCATGCGTCGCAGCGCGCCAGAAAGGCACGGAAGTCCTTCTCGGGGTTGTCGACCCCTGCCAAATAGACATCGGTGATGCGCGTGATCGTGAACCGCGCCGCCGCGGCCCGCAGCTCGACGGGGAGCGCCTCGCGATCCCCGGGCGCGAGCTCGCGAACCCGCCGGTAGCCCGCGAGCAGCGCGGCGTACAGGTCGGCGCGCGGGCCGCCGGTCCAGCACCAGTCGTTGATGCACACCGCGAGGTCGTACGCGAGGCTGCCGCCCGACGCCTGCTCGAAGTCGAGCAGTGCGGCGATCCGGCCATCCGCCCACAGCACGTTGTCGCGGAACAGGTCGCCGTGGATGATCCCGGTCGTCGCCCGTCCGCGGATCGCGGCGGCGGCGCTCGCGGCGTCGAGCTCCTCGCCGAGCACCTCGATCGCGCGCGCGAGCTCGGGGTCACGGCTCGCGTGGAACCCCGCGTACCGTTCGACGAGGTGTGCGTGGTCGTAGATGCTCGGGCGCCGCCACGCCTCTGGGAGCGAGAGCCCCGCGAGGTGGAGCTGCGCGAGCTGCGCGCCGAGCGCCTCGGCGAGCGGCGGCGTCACCTCGGCGGCGTCGACGTGATGCCCTGCCCTCCACGGGAACGCGCTGACCCACTTCCCCGCATGCGCCGCATAGGGCCGGCCATCGCGTGCGACCAGCGGCGCCGGCGTCGCGACGCCACGCTCGGCGAGCGCGGCGACGAGCCGGGCCTCCCACGCGACGTCCTCCTCGGTCTTGCCCTCGTTTACACGCAGGAACCAGTGCCCGCGATCGGTGACGAGCTCGATGTTCGTGTTGACCGTGCCGGCGGCGATCGCCCGGCCGCGCTGCAGCGCACCGAGCTCGAACGCCGCAGCGATCTCCGCGAGCGCGACGTGATCGAGCTGCGTGAACACGCCCACGCTGCGAACCTAGCAGCAAATGCGGTACGTTCGCAGCGTGGACACTGCGGAGCGTGCGCGGCTGGTCGAGGGGCATCTCGAGCTCGTGCGTCGCGCGGCCAAGATGATCTATCCGCGCGTGAAAGCGCACGTCGAGTTCGAGGAGCTCGTCGCGCTGGGCAATGCGGGCCTCGCCGAGGCCGCCGCGCGCTTCGATCCATCACGCGGTGCCGCGTTCTCGACGTTCGCGTGGTACCGCGTGCAGGGCTCGATCGTCGACGGGCTGCGCAAGGCGAGCAACCTGCCCCGGCACGTGTGGGCACAGATCGTCGCGCTGCGCGCCGCGAGCGAGTACCTGGAGCACCAGGCCGAGCGCGACGTGGGAGCCACACAGCGCGGAGCGCCCGCGCAGACGACCGCCGACGCCCTCGCCGCGACCAAGCAGGCGCTGTCCGCGATCAAGACGATGTACGTGACCTCGCTCGAGGCGATGCGCGCCGTCGGCTTCGATCCCGCCGACGCCAGCGCGAACCCCGCCGAGGGCATCGAGCTGCGCAGCCTCGGCGCCAGGCTGCAGCGCGCGATCGCGGCGCTCTCTGACAAGGAGCGCGCGCTCGTCACCAAGCACTACTGGGAGGGCAAGAACCTCCTGGAAGCGGGCGCCGAGCTCGGCATCTCCAAGTCGTGGGCGAGCCGCATGCACGCCCAGGCCGTCGAGAAGCTACGCACCGCCCTCCAAGCCGAGGGCGGCGAACCGCCGTAGGCCTACGCCGTCTTCGCGATCTCGTCGGGCGCGCTGAGTGTGCCGTGCGACTGGTAGTAGTCGAACAGCTGCCCCCAATGCGTCGACTCGCGCCACTGCTCGAACACGCGGCGGTCGCGCAGCGGCCATCGGTAGTAGTCGTGATAGGCCTCCGAGCCCAGCACGAACACGTTCACCAGCGGCGTGCGGAAGAACAGCTTCTGGAACCGCTTGAGCGGTCCGAACCACATCACGTCGCCGACCATCGACGCGCCGTTGTCGCCGACGGAGAAGCCCCAGCGCTGGTCCGCGAGCTCCGCATCACCGACGACCTCGATGTTCTCGCGGCGGGCATTCCCGAGTCCGTCCTCGTCGGCCATCCGCAGGTACATGAGGCTCATCGGGTCGAACCCCATCATCGACGCCGCGACGGCATCGATCGAAACTTGATCCGCGGACGCAAGCATCACGTCCTTGATCACCGGCCGCATCGTGCGCGGGCCCGGCCCATCCCCTGCCGTCGTGCCATCCATCACCGCGAACAAGCCCCCGTGGATCTCCTTCTGGATCGCCAGCAGATCGACGAGCGTCTCGTGGATCCACGAGTGCGTGTAGTGACGCTTGGTGTTGAGCAGTCCGCCGAACGCGTTCTTCATCGCGCCCGTCGTCGTCGTGTAGATGTGGCACTTGACCGTCGGCAGGTGGACGATGTTCGCGCCGTGGAACGCATCCGGGATCTGGATGCCCTCGGGGAAGATGGTGTCGAGCACGTGCATCTTGGCCTTCGGCCGATACACGGACCACGACATTTCCTCGGGCTTGAAGTTGTAGCGGACCGGGATGTCGTACTTCTTGAACACCGGGACGTAGCCGTTGAGGTCCTCGCCCTTGAACGCGTCGGTGACGACCGTCTTGTTCTGGACGCAGACGAGATCCTCGTAGCCGCGCGCGCGCAGGCTGCGGATCGTGCCCTCGAGCTGCCACGGCGTCGTGTTCGCGCCGGGGAACGGGAAATGCCAGGAGATGTTGTCCTTGAGGATCGTCGGAGCGCCGGGCTTCAGGGCGTGCTCGACGCCCGCGAGTGCATGCAGCCGATCGATGTCCTCGAGGACGTGGTCCGGCCTGACCTTGACCACGGCAACTTTGGAACGACTCATCGGGGCATCGTACCCCCTCGCCGAAAATTTGCCGCCCGGATCGAGCAGTGTGAGGCTGCGTGCATGGGGGAAACGCTGTTCACGAGCGCCTACACACCGGACCCGAAGAACGCGCTGGACGTCCTCGCGTTCGTGCTGACCCCCGTGGAGGCGTTCGCCAGCGATCCCGATGAGGTCGAGGCGGTCTCCGAGCTGCTCGGGGCCGCGAAGGCCGAGGCGATCGAGCGCTGGCAGACGCTGCGCTCGTCGTCGCGCCAGAGCTGACGTTAGACCCTCGGACCGCCGCCGTACGAGAACTTCATCGACTCGGTCCACACCTCGACCTTGACGAGCTTGATCTCCTCGCTCTTGGCGTCGGACCGCTCGGGCGCGACGTTGAAGATCTCCGCGCCGTAGAACTCGAGGGTGAACAGGGTCTTGCCCTCGTGGTCGAACACCTCGAGCATGCCGGTCTGTCCCCCGCTGGGCTTCTGCTCGCGGTTGGACTGCATCGCGCGGCGCGTGTGGTGGTCGAAGAACGGCTGCGCGTCGGCCTCGGGCACGTAGAACGAGAGGCTCGGGAAGTCGATCTGGCTCGGCGTCTTGATCGGCGACTGCCGGCCGCCGACGTGGTGCTCGATGATGTTCTGCTTGATCGTGAACGAGTCGACCTTGCTGGTGCGCCGGCACGCCTGGTCGTAGCCGTCGAGGCGGAAGCGGAAGTTGTTCGCGTACCAGAGCTTCTGCTGATCCGTGCCCGGTGACTGCGGGAGCTTCTGGCCGCCGCCCTTCTTGAACACGAGGTCCTCGACCGCGACGCCGATCGACATGTACACGGCGCCCGGGTCGCTACCGTCGAGCTTGGGGAACGTGAGCTCCTTGATCAGCGCCTCGGTGAACTCGCGGCGCGCGCGCTCGTTGTAATAGAAGTCGGCCGCCACGATCGCGCCGTTCTTCCGCTCGCCCTTGCCGGTGAAGAACTGTTCGATCCACTGGTAGAACGGCGGCGACATCGCCATGCCGACCTGGAGCTTGAGGTCCTCGTACTTCTGCTTGCCCAGCGAGCGCCAGCGTTCGTAGTTGGCGCCGTTCTGGTACGTCATCACGTCGGCTTTGACGCCGCCGCCCTCGATCGACTTGAACAGCCCGACATCGCGCTTGCCGTCGAGCTCCAGGGCGAAGTGCGCCGCAGCGTAGGTACGGGGCTGTTCGTTGAAGGCCATGCGTCCCTTGGCGATTGTACACAACTCGCGCCGGCGGCTCCGGGAGCGAACCGTTCGAGGTCGTCGGAGCATGCTACGGTTGGCGAGCGCGGCGCCTTCCTAGCGGTATGAATCATTCCGGCGGCTTCGCGTGCTCATGGCCGATCCCAAGCCCGCCTCCGTAAGTGTGCGAAGTCGAAAGGGGGATGCTCCTGGCGAGCCCGCTCGACTGCCCGCGCGCTGGGGGTTTTCCAAGGGCCTGCTGACCGGGGCGGCGATCGAGATTCCGGCCCTCGCCGCGACGGTCTGGCTGCTGGCGCAGGCCGGGTTCGGCGATCCCGACGTCAGCTTCATGCACGTGATCCGGTTGACCGCGGCGTTCGCCGGGATCGCGGCGCTGCTCACCGCTGGAGGGATCGGGAGGCTCGCGGCCCACGCGGCGGTGCATGGCCGGCGGCGCGCGATGTGGGTCGCGGCGCGGGCGCACGCGGCCGCGAGCGCAGGGCTCCTCATCATCGCGGCGATCCCGCATGGCGTGATGCCGCAGGCGCTCGCGCGGTTCCGTCACGAGATCGTCGACCCGTTCGAGACGGTGGCGCCGGATGTGGCGCCGAGCATCTGGGCGTGGCTGCTGGTCCCGGGCGCCGGGCTCGTCGTCGGTGCCCTGTGCGGCGCGCTGATCGGCGCGGTCTGCGGCGGCGCGGCGCCGGTCGGCCTGTCCGACGTGTGGTCGCTCGCGCGCCGCCCGACGGATGCGCTCGGCCAGCTGCTCGGTCCCAAGGACATCGCGAAGCTCGGCGCCGCGCTGCGCACGCGCACCACGCACCTGTTCGAGGGCATCTTCGAGCCCGCCCCCAAGCCGCCCGCGGA